>NC_014934.1:0-305522 GCF_000186265.1 Cellulophaga algicola DSM 14237 | reverse complement strand
CTTGTTTAAATGTATTTTTTTTGAATATCGTATCTTCTTTTACTTCATATACAGTGGCATAATTACAAGAGAAAGACATGTCATCTTGCCTTTCTAATAGTAGAAATTCTTTAGGGTTAAGCGTATGTACTTCAGTAAAATAGCGATGCATTTTATGGTCTTTAAGGATAATCTTATTCTCTTGACCTTTTATTTTTTTAGTGATGTAATTTAAATGGTAGAACTCTTTTGCAAAATGATAAAGGCTTACTTTTTTATTTTCTGATTGATAGCTGTTAAACTGGAAAGAGAGGGAATCACTTTTGTTTTTCAATGCTATACTGGTGTTGTTTGCAATATTTTTTGACTGCATGATGACTTCTATTTCATGCATGAAATGAAGTAGAATACTGTCATTGGTTTTATCTCCTTTAACAGTTGTTACGCAATGAGGAGAATCTCTTTGTTCCTTAGTAACGTTAAGTACTTTAGTTTTATTTTTTTGACCGAAAGCCTTAAAAAATAGGAATGTCAAAATAAAAATAATTAAAAGTCTTTGCATGTGGTAAAATCTCATTTAAGATACTTTATTTAATGTCTATTATCGCACAAAATAGAAATAGGCGGGGCTGTTTTACTTATTAAAGTTATAGAAGGACAACCAAAGCTATAACCTTCGTAGCCAAAGGTAACCACTGGTTTGTCTATGAATAATGCTCCTGACCATTGTATCTCATTGTATGCATTCTCATTATCTTCTGTGTTTAAAGGAATTAGATAACTGCCCTCAGAGTCTATGAGCACATCACTAAAAATTAGCTCGTTAGAAGTAGCATTTAAGACGACCATATACCTATAGTTTACACTACCATCTCGTTCTAAATTTTGAATGAAATAATTGTAATTATTATCTTTGAATATATATGATTTTTCAGGAATAACACCGTCAAACCAGGATCTTATGTCTTTGTTTACCACTTTAGCATCAAATTTAATAGGGAAATCTTTGTTAGCTATAGTTTTCCATACCATAGGTTTTAATTGTTTTGTTTGAAAAGGATTCTCTTTTCCTACATATACAAAATTAGAATAGTTTATGGTTAGCTTCCCTAGATCAAAACCAAACTCAAAATCAGATTCATTTTCACTTGCGCCTACATAAATGTTTACACAGGCTATTAGAGGTAAGTTTTTAACGTTATAGGAATAAACCGTGTCATTCTCTATCTCATAAATAAAAATAGTATCTGCATCAGAAATATTAATCTTCTTTAAGAATAAGGCTCTTTGTTTTAAATTTAAGACTATAGTATCGCTTGTAATTTCTTGGTTAAGCAGCATGTTATCATACTTAATAGAACTGAAATATGTATCAGACAAATTGACAAATGCTGTTCTTGTATCTCCATTTTCTTCTTTATAATAAGGGCTTAGCTCATATATTTTTAACTCTAAGTCTGTAGGAGACGAAGATAAAAAACTATTAAAGACATAAACAGTATCTGTTTTTTGCTGAATACCAACCCATTCTCCTTTTAGAACTTTACCACCATCTGTTATTTCGTCGAAAACTTTAGTGTATTTAATTACAGTGACTTTTGTATTTATGGGAAACTTACCTACTATTTTTCCTTTAGGAGTAGCTCTATAATTTAAGCCAGACTTGGCGTTTACAAAGTAGTTTTTATATGGTGTGTAAATGCCTTCTTTTTCTGAGATCTCAACGGGGTTTTTTATGGTGCCCGCCATTATTTCTGGGGTAATTGTAAAATTGGTATTCTCTGCGATATAACATTCTTTAAAGGTAATAGTACTTTTGTCATCCTTATAAACCATAGGAGCACTAGTGTCGCTTGTGTTTGATGTAATGGATGTTTTAAGAATTTGTACCTCGCTTTCAATTAGGTAAAATATAGAAGGACTATTAGTTAAGGTGTTTGAATAAATAGTACAATTACTAATGATTATACCTTTGCTTTTTTCAAAACTAAACCCTCTTTTATTGCAATTAAAAACATCCGTATGTACCACAGTTAGGCCATTTACATTATTTGTATGAATACCTTCTGTGCCACTTCCATTAAGCTTGCAATTATCTACTGTAATATGAGTAGCGTTCTTAAATGCAATAACAGGGGCAAATTCACCACAACCTCCATCGGTTTCAATTTCATGAAAAATACTTAGATTTAACAGCGTGAAATTTGTTAGTTCTTCAAAGCTAATGACCTCGTCTTCAGATTGGGTCATAATAATACTAGACGAGTTATTGGTCATAATCGTTAAATTATGAGCCTTTTTTACTACTAATTTTATCTCGTCTTTAATAAATTCAGAAAAATTGTTTTTGGTTAAACTTTCTTTAGTCGCTACGCTTGACCAATAGGCGCCTTCTATAGCATAAAATTCGTTGTTGTATTTTGGCTGCCCTCCAATTCCATTTGCGTTAGGTTGTTTCATAAAGAATTTACTAGTGTCGGTAACTACTTGGTTTAATTCTTCTTTAATATAAATATCATTGGTAATGATGATTGTTCTATTAGCTCCTAAAGCGTCTAAAAATTCCTTTAAATTAGCAGCAAAATAGACTGGTTGAGATTGTTGGTTAGTTTCTTTTTTTATAGTGATTTTGTTAGATGAACGCTTAGTCCTGTTGTTGGCATTGAGGCCAATTTGACTAAAAAAGACTAATAGGCAGATGAGTTTAAAGTATAGTTTCATTTTATTTTTCTGAGTTTCTTATATGAATAATCTACCTTTTTTTTTAGGAGATATTGCATCCCTATTTTTGCCCAGTAACAGGTATGAGCAATAGGAGTTTATGCCTATACTATTGAAGATCACTACAAACTTATTTACGGTTTTTTTTACTTCAATTTTTTTAAAAATAGGTAAAAATAGAAGGCAAATTAGAATAATGATAAAAAGCAGGATTCCTATGAAGAAACTATTTTTAAGTAGATGATAACTATCATATAGGGGAACAATAAATTCAGTCATTACGAGTAGTACAGAAATTACGCTAGTTATTTTCACGATTACATATAGTACAGAAATTATTTGAATCAAATTGTTTCATATTAGGGAACAGTTAGTGAATAAAACCTAAGGTATATAAAAGTACTTTATTTTGGGATCATCACCAATCTTATAGCAAGCCTTTATGCTAATGAACTAGGTGCGTTTAATTCCGTAGGCGCAAGCAATTAGGGAGATGAAGGTAGAGGAGTATTTACAGCATTATTTTTAGCTTCGGACTCCAAAATGAAAGCCTTTTGAGAGTAGCGTAGATAAGTCCGAAGTGTCTATTCTTTAAGGTATTTTTTTTTAGTAGTCTTCTTCTAGTAATTTTTCGACAATAGCTTTTAATTTCCCTTTTTTAATAGGTTTAATAATATAGTCAGAAATTTCACTTATCTTTTTTGCTCTTTCAATATCTGCCACATCAACAGAAGAAGATACCATATATATGGTTATTTTTTTTCCTAGTTTGGGTTTAATTTTTACATATTCTTCCATAAATTGGAACCCATCCATTATAGGCATATTTATATCGAGTAAAATAATATCAGGAAGTTCATCATCCTTGTTAAGATTCTCTATCATGAAGTTTAAAGCCTCTTCGCCATCAGAAAAAGCTATTATATCTTTTGCTAGATTGAGAGATTTTATAGTTTTTTTTATAGTAAATTGATAAATATCATCGTCATCGACAATACAAAAGTTAAAATTTCTATTCATTTTTTTGATTAAAATTAATACTGAATGTCGATCCTACATCAACTTTACTTTTTACAGATATTTTTCCTCCCATAGATTCAATCTGTACTTTTGTCATAAACAAACCAACTCCTTTAGCATCAGGGTGCCTATGAAATACTTTATTTAAACCAAATATTTTATGACCATGACGCTCTAAATTAATGCCTAAGCCATTATCTTTAAACTTGAGTTTTTGAACGCCATTTTCTATCGTTGTTTTAATAAAAATTTCTGGTGCCCTATCTTCAGATTTATATTTAATAGCATTACTGACTAAATTAAGAAAAATGCTCTCTAAATAAACACTATTATACGTAATATTCGGTATTTCAGTAAAATCGCTTGTAATTTTTGTGTTGGTATTTAAAATTTGACAAGAAAGAATTTCTTTTGTTTTGTTTAGAATCTCGCTAAATGTAAGTATTTCAACTTTTTTAGAGCTTTCCTCTTTTGTTTTTAGCGCTTCAATTAGGGTGTTTAAGGTTGTGGTAAGGTGATTTATAACTTTTTCAAATTTTTCAAATAAAATAATTTTTTCATCTTCTGTTTCAGCATCTTTATAGAAATCTAATAAAGAATTTAAATTACTTACAGGAGCACGTAAATTATGGGAGGTAATATGTACAAAATCGGCTAGTTGTATGTTTTTTGTAGTTAACTTATGAGCTAATACTTCTAAACCACCATTAGCTTCAAGTATCTTTTTTTCCGCTTTTTTCTGAATGGTAATATCTCTTATCGCAGCAGAAACGAGTAAACCTTCTTCAGTTTTAAGTGGACTTAAACTTATTTGTATGGGTATTTCTATTCCTTTTTTAGTAATAGCGTACAATTCTTTTCCCTCGCCCATTTTTCTTGTCTTGGGTAACTTAAAAAAGAGTTCACGGTGGGTGCTGTGGCTATTGGTATATCTTTTGGGTAACAATAACTCTACAGGTTTATCTACTAATTCTGCAGATGGATAGCCGAATAATTTTTCTGCTTGCTTATTTATTAATTGTATTTTTCCTTGATCAGTTACAATTACCATGGCATCTGGAGCAGATTCTAATAGGCCTTTAAATTTAATTTCGGCCATTCTTTGCTCAGTTACGTCTTGACAAGTTCCCATGAATTCAATTACTTGACCTCCATTATCTGAAATTACTTCTCCAAATATTTGAACTGTTTTAATTTTACCACTTGTAGTTATAATTCTATGTAGCAAATCATGAAAAAGGTTATCAGTCATGGATTTAGCAATAGATATATCTACTATCTCTTTATCCTCTGGATGTACAAAACTTAAATAGGTGTCAAAAGTTAGGGTTTCATTAAGGTCTATCTCGAAAATAGTATATAGGTTATTAGAAAATGTAACATCATCGTTAGTGGTATTCCATTGCCAACTCCCTATTTTTGTTAGCTTTTCGGCTTTATTTAAAATATGATTTTTTCGTAAAAGATCACGCTCTATTTTTTTTGATTGGTTATATTACGTAGTATTCTAATATACCCATTGTCTTCATCATTTTTATTCTTTAATGGTGTTAGCGTGGAATGTGCAATAAACGTTGTACCATCTTTTTTAACCACAGTCCATTCACGAGAATCATTACCGTTATGCTGGGCTAATATTTTGTAAGGGCTTAAATCTAAATTTTCTTCCTTATATCGAGATCTTATATCATTTTTGAAATTTTCAAATTCTTCCGTTAGAAAAAAAGAAACGGTTTTTTTTAAACCGATCATTTCAGAAGCAGAATAACCTAATAAGGTCTCTGCTCCCTCATTAAACTGAGATATGATGTCATCATTAGTGATAGCTATTACAGCTATAATTTCAGAATTTAAATTAGGGTTCATAATGTAGGTTTAATTAAGCATGCTTTTTGTAAACTTGGTGGTTATGATAAATTTCGTATTTGTAAATTAAAGAATCAGTTGAGCCTTCTGAATAGTTATTTGATTAAGCAGAAAAGACTTAAATAAGTGTTACTAAAATTTTAATATTTAATTAGTAGTCCCAATTATTTTCTCAAATATACGGCATAGACTCAAGCAAAATACTATGAAACCTTTTTGTTTACAGAGAGTTATATAAAATAAGGGTGTAATTTTAGTTCTTTTTTTTAGTGCTTAATTCATTGAAACGCTTTTCAATATAAGGATTTTTCGGACATTATGAATGTAGAAAAAACCTAAAATTAAACACGAAATACTATCAATTTGTATGAGATATAGAGATTTATAATGGTTTTCGTTTAAGGTATAACCGTTTTTAAATTTGTCTTATTCACCATCTATATTTTATGTAGCGGTGTATTTACTTTTCTTACTATTAAATTCCAACTATATAAAAAGGAAAATAGTTTTTGTATTAAATTTTCGTGGTATTAACTACAGTATATTTTTACGGAATTGGAGCTTTAGTTGGGTATAATTTAATTTATTAAAATCGTATAGATGCCTTCTTTTTAAAGTATTAAGATCTTATAGTTACCACACATTGCCTACAATAGGTCTAAGCTGCACGGTAAATTGCAAAGTCATCGGGTTACGACCTAGATCCCTGGCAGGATTCATATTTCCACCGAAAAGAGCGTTAAGAATAAAATGCTGTTTGAGCGATAGCGAGTTCATTTGATTTAGCGAATAAGGATGTGAACTATATCCGAAGGGTCAAGCCTTGATTTTCCCGCCTGCCGGCAGGCAGGTTTGGTTCGTTTTTTATCAAGAAAAAAATGAATAAACAAGTATTCAAGTCTTACCAAAAATTGCAATAAACTAATAATCAATACACTACAACAAATTTATTTTCATATTACCTTGGAAAGGAGTACCTTGAGAAAGTCGTGCAAGCGAGAAGCGTTTAAGCACAGAATGAACAAGTTACTCCCTACCCCTTAATTTGAACATCTATTTTTAGCAGATTTCTACGGAATTTAAGCCTATACTTCAAAAGGAATTTAGCTAGTTTAACGAATCCGAAACTCTTACTCAAACGCAACTCTTATGGGCGGATTTTAGCTTGTTTATGCGCAAAAGATTTTACACTCAAAACTAAATAGCAATCGCCAATCTTTACCCTAAATAAAAGCGGAAAAGCGTTATGTAGTCGTACGTTAGCATAAAAACGCGTGGTAACAAAACCTATAAGCAATGCGGAGGTATGGTGTTTAATTAAATCATTTGTGTATATTTACTATGTCGCCAAACCAGTTTGATTCGACATTTAGAACGAAAGAAAATTAAACCTGCCTCGCCGGCAGGCAGGCAAAATAAAATGCTTTGGCTAAGTGATTAAAGGGAAGTTAAGTGCAAGTTTGCTTCCGCACTACTCATAGCTAGATCGGTAACAGTAGCTTAAGATGGTACTGATTGTAAACTTTAATCCAGCGCTTCATAACAACTAGGTGTTTAGCCTTGTTTTTCCCTATTTTTTCAATGTTTTATAAACGTCATCAAAAACCTTAGGATTGTCTGCAAGAACGATAAGAGTATCTTGTGCTTCTATTTTAGTAAGACCGTTTGGAATAATATAGCTATCATCTCTATTAATCATTGCTATTATTGCATGTTTAGGAAAACCTAACTCCACAATTTTTTTACCTACCGCAGAGCAGTCAGAGGTTATAAGGAGTTCTTTCATTTCTGCTTTAGGATTTTCTGCCATTAGCAAATCTGTTGTGGTTAATTTCTTCTGTGTTTCTGGCAAGCCCACTTTTAGCCATTTTGCGACTAAAGAAAGTGTTGTTCCTTGAATTAAAATAGAGGTCACTGAAATGAAAAATACAATATTAAAAATCATATTTGCTTTATCAATTCCAGCTAAAAGGGGGTATGTAGCAAATACAATTGGGACAGCACCTCGCAAGCCAACCCAAGAAATATAAAATCTTCTCTTTAGCTCCATTTTAAAAAACATAAGGCTGATAAATACTCCTATAGGTCGGGCAACAATTATAAGAAATACTGAAATTAGTAATCCAATACCCATATATGGAATAATTTGAGACGGAAAAACAAGTAAGCCTAAAGTAAGGAATAGAACAATTTGCATTAGCCACGCCAAACCATCAAACATTTTCAGGATAGTTTTTTTATGTATCAGGTCTTGATTACCTAAATAAACTGCGCATATATAAATGGCAAGAAACCCATTACCGCCTACAAAATCGGTAGCAGAAAAAGTAATAAACATTAGGGCTATTACTAAAACAGGATAGAGCCCTTCAAAATCAAGTTTTATTTTATTGATAATATATTTACTAGACATGCCAAAGGCAATACCTGCGATACCTCCTAAAATCATTTGTTGTAAAAACAAAGGAACTATAGAAGCAAAACTCTTATCTTGATTAATAACTAATGTTAAAAATGCAATTGTTAGCACGTATGCCATTGGATCATTACTTCCACTTTCTAATTCTAAAGTTGGTCTTAAGTTTGTTTTTAGGGCAAGACTTTTTGAACGTAAAATTGAAAATACAGCAGCTGCATCTGTAGAAGATACAATAGAACCTAAAAGCAAACTTTCATAAATAGTAAAGTCTGTAACAAACCATACAAAAGTACCAAGAGAAACTGCAGTTAATAAAACGCCTAATGTTGATAATAGTATTCCTTGCCTAAGAATTGGTTTAACAGCCGTCCAGTTGGTATCAAGACCACCTGAAAATAGGATAAAATTTAAGGATACTATACCAATGAATTGAGCTAGTTGTGGGTCATTAAAACGGATACCTCCAATACCATCAGAACCTGCCAACATGCCAATTCCTAAAAAGAGCAGTAGCGTAGGAACACCAAACTTATAAGAAGTTTTACCTGCAAAAATACTTACAAGAAGTAATAAAGAGCCAACTAATAGTATATTCTCAATCGTTAAATTCATTCTTTGTTCTTTTAGACCTCACCGTACAAATATACCGCTACTCCTTTAAAAAGAGAGCAAGTATATTAGGTTGTTTTTGCTTTGATAATCGATATTTTCTGAGGTTTTATAATGCTGTTACAAACTTCTACACAGTAGCCAAGGTTTAAATTTTTAAGTTCTTTTTCTAAGAGTACGTTGGTTTATTTTTTAATCTGTAAGCTATTTGGTGCTAAGTGTTTAATACCTGTCATAAAGGCGTTAAGAAGATAACACGCATAATTTTGGTTGTATTAGTTGTTTAGATGTGTATGTCTCTGATTTGTATGTTGATAGCTTACCTATAAGGGTTTTGATTACCGCTGTTTTTGTTTAAATAGATAAGAATCTTATAGGGGTAAACTAAATATGGTTATTCTTTTTTAATCCTATAGGTTATTCTCTTGTTTGTAATTACACTTTTTACTCTAATTGATAATTGTGCTATTTCGGAAGTAACATATGTTGAGCAAACATACCCTTCATTTAATATTATAACTCGGTATAACAACCCATCAAAGTTTAAATTAGTGTCATAAATACCCAAAGTAGCAGTCTCTATTCCTGAATAGGTGGTGGTATCTACGATATCCGAAAAATTAGTACCTCCATCCGTGCTTATCTGCCATTGGTACTGAGTTGTGTTAGCTGCTGTTATGGATATATAGCCAGAATTGCCATCAAAAATAACGGTATCCTGAGGGGCTGTTAAAATACTAGGAGCCGAACTAAATTCTTGATAATCTGGTACATTATTGCCATTACCATCTCTTGGAGTTGTATAGCCACCTTGACCAGTAACCACTCCCCAAGAATTAGTCATAAGAGGAGAAGTTCCTAGGTAATTATCATCATCACCATCTAAAAAGCCCGCTTCTAAGACATCGTTACAGCCATCTGCATCGCTATCAGAAGATAAAAAGTCTAGTATATTATCATTATTAGAATCCTTAATTTCATAGTTTATAGTGCCATTATCATATTGTCCTGTAGCCTGAATACTATTAACTATACCATCGGTGCCAACAGGGCCGGTTAATCTACCATCTACAAGCGCTTGACCATGGCCAGCTTCTATAGCATCATAAATACCATCATTATCACTATCTAAGTCTAAGCTGTTTACGATCCCATCTCCATCTGTATCTTGCGGTGTACAAGCCGTAATAAAACTCTTGTCATTTACTACAAAAAATATAGGATCTGCATTAGCAGAAATTTCAAGACGAAATATTACCGCTATAGCTCTTTCTGCAGGAGTAAGTCCAAATTCAGACAGTTCTACTGCTGCTAGACGAATGTTCTTTTTTTGATTTCTACCACTAGATGAATCATTTACATTATATTGATCTACATTGGAGTTTCCTACTACTGGCGTATTATTCCAATTTACTTCAACTCCATTTCCTAAATAATTGCCGTCTTCATCAAGCAGATGCAACCTGTTATAGTTTAAACCACTACCTAATTGTGCACCCTGTGTTAATAAAATATCCATTTCTCCATCTCCATAGGCAGCTGTATTAGCTCCTCCTAATCGAAAGTACCAAGCATTATCAATATTGGCAATAGCATAGCCCATATCGAGTCCTCTTTCTCCTTCATAAAGATATGGATTGAACGGAATGCCACCAGAAGTAAGTTGTGGTCCCACTGCATTTGACGTATTACCATCTATAGCTCTTCCTTCCAAACGTATTCCAGATTTAATTTTTGTCACGGGCCTTAATGCGGTCCAAGTAGTTTCTTCTAAAGTAACATCTCCTGTGGTATCCCCATCTGTATCCATAGAATCATACAGCCCATTACCGTCACTATCTATCATTACACTTGCTCCAACACCTGTAGCGTAAGTTTCGCTTCCTACTTTAAATGCTAAAAGTTCAGAAACATTGTCATAACCGGTTGGATTGAGAGATCCTACAGATGACGCCCAAAAACTGTTGTAATTTGTATAAATAGAAGTGACATAGTTCGTCGATGTTAAACTCGAAGGGGGCGTGCCAAATGCAGTATTCACCTCACAACCATCCTCATATAAATCAGGAATACCATCATTATCATCATCTTCATCAATATCATCAGTAAGGCCATCGCCATCAGTGTCAATTTCTGCTAAAGGCTTGTATTTGTTTGTGTCTGTTATCTCTTTGGGTTTTTCCTTCTCAAAAAATGTTGCATTGTGAGCAGCATCAGGCTCTAATAAAGTAATTAAGAAAGTAATAGGAATAATTAGTAATAATCTTATAGATGTTAGGTACCTCAATCTCTGCTATATTTAGGGAATTTTGATTCTAAAAAGCGGTATTACTTTCTAAAACTACTCTAAACTAGAATTTTTAGTAAAAACAAGATTTTAATTGTTGTTAATACATTGCTTTTGTTGGTGTAATAGACAAATACTGTTGTTTGCCTTGAAATTCATAAACTAAAAGATAGTACGTCTAAAATAGGCCAATAATTAGAGGCCCTTATCCGCTATCTTTTATAAATAGATTAGGCGTTTAAATTTTAATCCAAAAATAGCACTAGGAAGCGTAAATACACTATCTAAAAAGCGAACAGCAAAGTTTTTTAATATTAAATTGCGTTCTAACTTAACCTAAGAAGCAGCTGTAAAAGGCGAGTGTTAGCATTATTATTATTATAAACATTAGGGATTTAGGTAAAAGAGACTCTAATTGTAGCGTAGGAATTTTATGGTTCAGATATAAACTTTAATTCATTAATATCACGTTTGTTAAACATATTCTTAATCTGGTATAAGAAACTTGTATTTAAATTCTCCTTAATACTAGCTTTTTTTCTAATCTCACTACTTAATTCTTAAGATAAATTGTCAATAAATTTATGGTAAGACTGGTTAATAATTAAAGACATATCTCCAAGATCATTCGTAATATTCGTGTCTAAATGGGGCTGAGATAGAAAACAATTCTCCAGCGTTATTTCTTCTTCTTTATGCGCTAAAAGAATCGTTTTTTTCATCAAAAAACCTTATTTCCTCGTTTTTCTAGCCTAACTATTTTTCCTTTTTTAAATGTTTTTGTTTCCTTAATTATTAAAACTAAAATGGATAATGAGTTTCCATTAGATAGGATAGTTTCTTTTTTTCTAAAAATAGTTAAGATATACCTGTAGATATTTAATCCGAGTGAGCAACCGTAAAGATTTTTGGTAGAATACGAGAACAATTAAAAACATAATTACCGAAAATATTACGGAGGTGGTAGGGCTTATAATACTAATAATTACAAAGACGATGGATACTATAATTTTAGTAATTTCTAAAACGGAATCAATGAAGGGAATTGGTGAAAGGAAAATTAAAATAGCAATAAAAAACCTAAAGGTCATAACAATGACTAAAAAATACATGGAGGCTGCTAAAATTAAAAATGTTTTTAAACTAACAGAAAAGAAATTAGCTTGATATACGATTTCACTTTGGTCAGGACTATCTGCTAAAAAAATGTTGGTGCTAACATGACAAAACCATTACTAATTAATGCCGCATGATTAGATAGGTAATTGTCTGCTAAGCCAATGGGCGCAGTTGCTTTATTAGTTTTGAAAACGGTACCAACAAGCGCTGTAGATAAAAATAAAACTCCAAAAAGGATGAGAACAAACCAATTATTTAAAATGGATTTATAGGAACAAAATCGTTATGAAAACCAATTTTTGAACACAAAGAGGTCAAGAATGTGGTGATATATCGATTAATAGCCATGGGTGCTAATTGCTAAAACAGATCTATTAAACTGAAGTTTTGATTTAAAGCATGCTGTATTTGGGTATTTTCATTTTGCGAAAGAAGCAGAAGGGGGTACTAAAAAGATGAGGAGAACTAATTTTTTCATAAATGAAAGGTGCAGTGGCTATGCCAAGTAGGGTTATTTTGGTTTTTAGATATTAGAACAACTAATGTTAAGGGGTTAATAGTATTTAGACCTTATACCTATAGAAAAAAATAGAATTAGATCTTCCGTTGATTCTAAATAGGATTTTATAGAGGTGTTTTTTAAGTAAGAGGAATAAGCTTGTCCAAAAAGAGACCTGTTTCAGTTTGAGGTATAGTATTATGGATGATTTGAAAAATCTAAACTCGCGTATTCAAATCATTTTTATTGTGTTTTTTCTGAATTTGAACTTTTTTTCTACGTAGGATAACACGCTTTACTATTTTCCTATTTTTAGAAAATATAACGGAAATTCCCATAGTGGTTAATAGGGCTATAAAAGCTGATGCTCCTAACGCACCTCCGTAGCCATTAAAAAATGGACTCTTATTAATGTATATAACACTGAATAGAATACTAGCAATTACCAAGATACTGTAACTGCCTTTGGCCTCTGAAGAGATCATGCCAATAAATGATGCGCCTATAAATACAATGGGTATGTGTTTAGTTAGGTATGGATTGAATACTTCAGGAAATAACTGAAAAAATAAAGCAACAATGAGTGCTAGTAGCGCTGAGGCTCTTACAGGACCTTGTTTTAAATGTTCACTTAAGTAAAAGGTAAGTATTGTACCTACAATCCCTGTTATAATAATGATCAACGTGTTCATAACGATAGCCAGTACATTAAGGATACCATAATAACGCCAGTGAAAGCTATAGTCCCAAGTTTTCCACCAACACCAAGAAATAGACTTTTAGAGATCATAAAAAATAATCCAGCTATAATTCCTGCTGCTATTACAAAATAAATGGAGGGTGTAATTTGTACACTAGACATCCCTACAAATGCACCACAATAAATAGCAGGCGGTAAATTTTTTAAGTAAATAGATTGTTTTTTTAATTTAGGAATAAAAGAGGCTAGAGTCCCTACGATACTGGCGGATAATACACTGCCTAAGCCTAAATTAATATTTAAAATATAGCAAACTATAGCTCCAATAGGAACCCAAATGACTACAGCTATTTTTTCATAAGAATATTCATCATGGTGTAAATCCAAATATTTATTTCCAAACATTGTTAACGTAATCAATAACAAGGAAAGTAGGGCTACATAAATGTTAGAATCGTATTTTTCCTTTATAATCATGGTCAAAAATGTAATTTGAATACATAAAACATTTAGGATCATAAAAAACCGAATGGCTTTGTGCTTCTTCATTACCAAATTTTAGTAATTAATTGTATCGTATTGCGTTCGGTTTTGTAAACATTTTTTTTCTAGGTGATAAAAGAAATAAAGGGCAGGAGGGAGGCACTTCTTTCCTTTTTTTGTCTGGGCAAATTTACAAATTTGGAGTCAAATTAAAAATTTGGTAGGTGCTAAAATTAGACTAAAAGGTACAGATGGAGCACAGGGTAATCCTATTTGAAACAATGTATTGAGGCTTATGCTTTTACGGTAAGTATGAGTTTACTTTTTCTTTAAAAAAATCTCAGTAGTATTTGTTGCGTAATTCTCCTTTATAGTATGTTGGAGATTTGAATGCTATCTATTCGTAGTCGAGAATATTTCAAAAATTTAATAATTTAAAATAAATCGAAAGTAACATGGAGAACTTGGACGTAAAAGGACTATACTCCAATTACAGTTCCTTTTTGTAAGCTGCTTTTTTGTAAATAACACTTAAAAAGCAGTAAAAATACCAAAAGGTATAGCCTCCTCAAAGCCAAAGAAAAAGGAAGATAACGTCTCCCTTAGCACATCTTTTTTTTGCTTTTATGTAGTTAAGAAAATATTGATGGTAATAATTAGGAGTACTATAATCACAGAAACTCGTATAGAAATGTGTCTTATTGTATTCTTTTTTTTTACGGTATCTTGTTTATTAATTGCGCTAAAATTGCTTGACCTTCTTCCCAAAATGCCAACGTTGAATCGGAATTTATATGACCTTTTAAACCAATATTTATAAATTCACTTTGCCATTTTTTTGCGAAATATTCCGCACGCTCTAGGCTTATATATTCATCATTCTCACTAGCGACTACTATTGAAGGAAAAGGAAGTTTAGCTAGTGGCATAGGAGCAAAACCTCTTACCGATTCAGGCGTATGTGTTGGGGAGTCAACATCTGCAGGAGCGACTAATAAAGCACCTTTAATATTGGAATTGGTATAGGTGTTAACCCAGTGTAATACTAATGATACAGCAAGACTATGTGCAACTAGAATAATGGGACCATCTATTCTTAAAATAGCTTTGTTTAAATTAGTTAACCAATCTTTTAGTTGAGGCTTATTCCAGTTTTCTTGATTTACCCTAATTGAAGAGTCAAATTTCTGTAACCAAAACGATTGCCAATGGTCTACGCCAGAACCTCCAAGTCCTGGAATAATTAGTAGCTGAGTATCTTTATATTTCATTTAGTATGTTTTTTTATAGAGCGCATCTGGCAGACTAAGGTTCTAGGTGTAAATTTAAGGTATGGTCTTATATACCTGCTTTTTTAGCGCTAATCTTAGCTGTTGTTATCGAGACGATACATATTCAATTCTTAAATAATCTCTTAAACTCGGGTCTACAAACAGCTTTGTATGCGTCTTTTTATTTATAATTTCATTGTAATCATGGTCTTTAAAAAACGGGTTATCAAATAAGTTGTGAATATTGAACCCTAAAACATCCAAAGCACCAACTAAGTGAATAAATTCATATGTATCTGTCTGTTGCTGTTGCTGCAACATATAAGTGCCAATGGAGTTAAACAACGAAGAATATCCTATACAATTAGCCTTTTTGGAGGTATAAACTGCATTCGCATTGCTAGAAACCCTATGTAAAGAAAAAGCTAAGTTATCGCTCGTTATTTCATTACTTAGTTCAATGATTTCTTCAATGTTTAATACTTTTCCTTTTGTTTGATTATTAATTTCTGCAATCAATTTTTTGTCTGTCAACTCAACATTTTTTCTGTGATCAATTTCTGAATAGTTCACGGAAGTTCTAAATAGAAATCCACGAAACGGAATGATGAGCAAAATTATAATGGCTAAATATTTTATACTATTCTTTAATCGTTTCATTTTCGGTTAACATACAAAGGTTTTTTTTAGAAAAAAATAGGGTAGTGTAGCAATGCTTTTCATTCCGTTTAACACTTAACCAAAGCTTTTTTTTTAATGATCAATTTAAAACGGGTAATTTAAGTAATGATACCGAGCCTTTTGCATGCTTTGTTTTAATTTTTATCGTATCGCTATGATGACCTCATTAGACTTTAGTTGTACTAATTTGGTTTCGTAAGTAGGTACTCCATAAACATCTCTTTTACCACTTAGAAATTTCATCTGAAATGCTATTTCTACAGGAGCTATACTTATAACGCCTTTGCCTTTTGGTTTTAATATTACTTTTTGCCATATTAAAGAGCTATGTTTACTTTCTTTGTAAATAACATTTTCAACCTTTAAATCCCTTATCTTATTAGCGCTAATAGAACAATTTGTATAAACGGGTTGGTCTACCAACTTCCAATCGATAACTTTTATAGCAGGGGTCACATAAATCCTGTGCGAAACAATAAGTGAATCTTTTAGGGTTATGCTATTTCTAGAAACTTCTGTTACCAAATAAATATTTTCATTAGGAGCACTTGGTACACTAGTGCTATTTACCGCTTTACTAACTTCTATATGGATTGGTACGGTCTTATAACGTTTACCTTTAAGCTCCATACGTGCAGCATCTATGACAAAATTGCCAACAGATTTTGGGCTGATGATATAACTGCAAATAAGTTCCAAACTCTGCCCCTCATCAACATAAGTAGCGTCTGCCCTTTTGGTAGGTCCAGCAACAATATTAAAATTTTTAAACTCAGGAGGCCAAAAACTAGTTAATTCCATATCCGTATTAATAAAAAAATCTACACGTATATGCTGATCTATGCCTAAAGATTTTTTATTGACTTTAGTAACAAATTTTACTTGTGCTCCAGCGATACTAGTAACAAGTATAAATAGTAGTACGGTAATATATTTCATGCTTTTTTTGGGTACTTTTATTTTAAAAACAACACACTTTTATTGTGGGTTTATAGATGGTTTTAGAAGTACTGTTCATTGTTTTTCCAATGTGGAGAATGCAGCAGCTTTTTTTCCGTCATTATTAATTCCATCATTGTAAAAATAACTATACAAAATTCTAGTTTCGTCAATTTTAGTAAGGATTATGGTGCCATTTTTTATGCATGTAGTCGTATTATTTTCAATAAGCTCTGTAAATGTGGCTTGATCTTCTGAGTACTTGGTTAGTTTCCATTTTCCAGCACAGTATAAACTAGGGTAAGAGATGTTGTAATTTCCTTTTTCAATGTCTAATGCAATAGTCCATTGACTAGCCTCTTGTAGATCCGTTTGATACCCAATACCAGTCCATTTACCTTCCAACCACTTTTTGTTTTTTACGGAGGATTTATTAGATACCCCACAACTTGTTAAGAGAAATAAACTAAATAGGAGTACTATGCATTTAGAATTGATCATGTTTATGGATTAAAACTATGGGTTTTATGTTTATAAAATTATATTCTGGGATCAGAACTAAATGCTAGAATCACGTCTTTTTATGCTGTTACTAGTGCATTTTTTTTCTTTTGGCACCCTAATAATGCTATTCTTTCTCTTCAGGTAAAGGAGAAATCATAATGTGCGCTCTATGAGTTCCAGAATTCATAATCCAAGGGTGATTTGGAGCCATTGGAATTTCCGGCAATCCTATAGATTCAGATGTAGCCCATGGCATATATACCACATAACGGAGTTGGGCATCTTCAACCTTAGATGTTTCTGGATCATAAACTGTTTTTGATCCAAAAAGAATGTGCAAACTCAATCCAGGAGTTATTTTAAGTTGACCAGATTTCATTTCTGCTTCACGAATAGCAAAGACTTCTTGACCTGTCTTTCCTTCGGCTCTTAAAGCTCTTCCTCTAGCCATAAAGGGTTCAAGATCTTTATGATAGCATGCAGCGTTGAATCCATCTTGATTAGGGTTATCTGCAAGAACAATATATTGATTACTTCCTTCTCTCATCGTTACAAATTCTCCAGCCATATTATAACCTATAACTTTACATGCTGCTCTACTTTCTTCGGGAGCAGCCATTAATGCTGTTGCAAGCAAGGCTTCATCCGTATTAATAGGTTTTAATTGTGCTGTCTTATTATCTATAGTGATTTCTTCTGTTCCTGTTTCTAATACAGGAGATTCCTGTTTAGAATCTTTTGATTTTTCTGATGAGTTACAAGAAAATAGAATTCCTGTGAAAATAAGTGCTGTAATAATATGTTTCATGTTTTATTTTTTTTAATTGATGTTCCCCTAAGTACAACGGATTGTATAAGCATAGAGGGGGAGTTAAAAGGTACTCATATTTTGGGTTAGTTTGTATCTAAATAGAAAGTTTATGGTCGTAAAGGAAAGAAGAGTATTCCAAACTATGCCCAAATACATAATATTTTCTTATTTCTCCTTGTTTAAGTTTGGATATTTTCGTTTCCAATTTTGATTACTATATATAAACGTTAATTCTGAGCTGTTTTTCTTATTATTAAAAGAGGTGTCAGGATAAATCAGCTTTAGGTTAACCGTATTTTTCTTGAGCTACCCAAATTCAATTTCATACACGTTTCGATTACCTTAAGTGTCACTCGTGTTCAACTCAAAATTAAATATTTCTGATTCAAAATGAGAACTAGAAATATGATCAATAATTACTACCACCCCATTTTCCGTATACCCGTTTTCAAAATTTGTTGGTTTACTAAAAGGTGGGTTTTTAAATTTATAGTTATTATGTTCAATTTTCTTTCTAAGAGTACTTTAATGGTCTAAATGGGGTTCATTTCCACAAACCAAAATATCCTGAGGGTAGCTAAAAAAGAATGTCAGATACTTTAAAATCTTTAACAATTTCTTTTTTAATTAGGCCATCTAATTCCTTAGAATTATTAATTTATTTAGCAGATGGATTTAATACATCGGTATACAAAAACAAAAAACTAATAAGGAGTAGGATTGTCGTGAGTATCCCAAAAAAAACTGTCATTTTTCTTTTGTTTAATACCATTATAGCTTAGATTTTACACAAGATTTTGCGTAGGTTTAAATTTACTAGATTATATGCAATCATTACACTTTATAAATTCGCAATGAGTAGGTGAACGAACACCAGTGTAATGGTGTTTTGTCGTGTAGATCTTTATAGTGCATAGCAAAAGTTTGTTGCAATTATATTTAATGTTAGCTAAAGTAGTTTAAAGGGAGTATTATTTAGTTTAGATGATTTTAGAAGTCAAATCTGGAGTAAAAAAAAGCAAAGACATTTGATTAAAATTTGAAAAGAAATTTTTAATATTAAGGTGTTATTTATGCATTATTTTATTTGAGTTGTATATGAATATGATCATCATGTCTAACCGCTTTACATCCGTGATATCGTATTCTATTATCTTTTAAACCCATTCTGGTTTTTAAATGGGGTTCAATAAATAATTTTCCTAAATGCTGACTTTTTAAGATGTTTTCTATTAGATTTTTTGTTCCTTTTTCTGAGAAAATTAATTCTTCATTGATTTTTCCTAAGGTTAAATATTTTGGATAATCATATTGAAAATACCCCATATTTAAGCACTTTTCTATTTGGTTGTACTCATGTAGATTCGGGTTTTCAAAAAGTCCGTAACCGCTAATAGATTTTTGTTTATTTGTAATGATGCCGTTTTTAGTTTCGTAAATTAGACTTAGGTCAATTTTATTTCCATCATTATGACTCAAATGTGGTAACAGTGGAAATTTATTGATAAAAGGAAAATTAGCATCTAAATAATGAATTTCAATAGTCGTTCCGCTTAGTTCTTTTTCTGTTTTATTTAATAATTGGTTTAGTTTGGGGTTTACATAATTCCTATTTAATAAAACAGTCATGTAATTCGTCGGTTTTATTTTTTCTGAATTTTTTACTTTTTCCCGACCAAAAATGGGTGCAAGTAATGGAACGATAAATAGTGTTGAAAAAAGATACAGACCCATAAAAATAAGTAGCGTTTTAAACTTTAAATTTATAGACCATTTTTTAGAAATTAGTACACTTAGTACATAAATAACTCCCCCAATTTGTGTTATAACAGTTAGGAAAGAAAATAGTAGTAAGTTGAGTATAGTTTTTAGTAGAATTTTCAATTTAGAGTTCTTGTTTTAATAAAACATTAGGTAGGAAGTAAGAATACTTTTTTTTTTACTTAAAATTTTTCTCTCTACTTATCCGGTATGGAAGGTTTTGTTCACATGATAAATATAGAAAAATACTCAGAATTAGTAACCAACAATAAAATCTATATGAATTTTCATTATGATATGTATATAAGTACCGTAGTTTATAGGGAATTATACAAATTTAATCTTGAGAAAGGAGCAAAATTACTTGAAGTTATCTTTTTAAATAGATTTAGTAACCTGATAAGACTGTAAGAAGCCTAATAACAATAAAATTTTAGTAATTTTGCAAAAAAAAAACAGTTCAATTTCTTTTACAAGATTTCAACAAAATAAAAATGAATACAGAAAAAAAAGTATGGTTTATTACTGGTGTATCATCAGGATTAGGTAAGCAATTAGCTAAAGAGGTATTAGCGCAAGGACAAATTGTGGTAGGTACTTTTAGAAAACAAGATCAAGTAGAGGCATTTAATAAAGAAAATCCAGGAAATTCTTTTGGAGTACTTGTTGATGTAGCTTCTACACAAATGATTGTTGATGGCGTTAAAACTATTTTTGATAAATTCGGGAAAATTGATGTAGTTGTTAATAATGCTGGTTATGGTATTATGGGAAGTGTCGAAGAAATTTCTGATGAAGAAGTTAGAAGACAATTTGAAGTTAACGTTTTTGGTGTTTTAACTACGATTAGAGAAATATTACCACAAATGCGTAAGCAACGTTCTGGTCATATTATAAATATTACATCTATTGCAGGTCGTATAGGTTCTCAAGGTTTAGGAATTTACAACGCATCTAAATTTGCTTTAGAAGGTATTGGTGAAGCTTTAGCAGCAGAATTAAAACCACTTAATATTAAAGTAACAAACGTTGAGCCTGGACCATTTAGAACAGAATGGGCAGGAAGTTCAGCAGCTTATGATACTACAAAAATAGAAGATTACGAAAGTACTGTAGGAGAACGTATAAGAGGTTTACAAGCTTTGAATGGTAACCAACCAGGAAATCCAGAAAAAGCTGCCGCTGCTATTTATAAGTTAGCACAGTTAGAAGAAGCTCCAGTGCATTTACCTTTAGGAAAAATAGCTTATGAAGTTTTTGGAAAAGTAAATAATGGATTAATAGAAGAGTTAGCTAAGTTTGAAAGCTTAGGAAAAGACTGTGATTTTGAATAGGTTATTTCAACCTTTTTTATAACTATTAAAAACCGCCTCAATGGCGGTTTTTTTATTTACCTAAGCAATAGTGTATACTTTAAAGAACGTCCTACTTACTGTTGGCAAGTGTACGAGAGATTTACTCGAAATGCGTAAAAAGTAGAGTAGGAGTTTTCAACTTTAAGTTTTCTTTTAAAAAAAAGGATATTTTATCTAAAAAAATGTTTTAATACGAGCTTCAAAGTTATTCAATTATTTGCTGAATTAAAAAATGAAGCCGCCTTAAAAGGCGGTCATTAAAATTAGTTTTTTACAAATTACTGACTGGTGTAACGGCTATTGGTGTCAACAGGCGTTATTTTTTTAGAAATTTTGATACTGGTTGAATAAAGCTTTCAAATTTTCCAATATGAGACAAGTCTCTTACAGGCAGGCGTAACAGTTTAAGTAAGTAGTAAGCTGCTAGTTGCAAATCGAGGACTGATGGTTGTTTGTTATGGAGTAATCAGAAAATTTGAATTTATAATTGTTCAGATTAATGGATAGTTTTTAAAGAAACGAACTAAAATTAACTACATGGAAAAGCCTTTTTTGAAGTTCCATCAAAAGAGGGGTTAATCTTTATAATGGCAAAAAAAAATATAGAGGTCAGTAGCTAACTTCGTATCTTGATACTCAGTAAATATATTAAATTATGGATATTTTCAAGGGTCAAAATCTTCTAGAGTTCTCTGATTGCTTCAAAACGGACAATGATTGCAAAGAATATTTAACAAATATTAAGTCTAAAACCCCTTTTAAATGTTCTAGATGCAATCATATAGCCTGTCAAACACGTGCTGATTTCTCTAGGCAATGTAATATTTGTAGACATACAGAATCCGCAACAGCAGATACTTTATTTCACAAGGTAAAGTTTGGTGTTCGCAAAGCATTTTTTATTTGTTTTGAGATGGCTACAAGCACGAAAAGCTTATCTGCAAGTTATATGGGAGTACGTTACGGAGTAACAGAAAAAACAGCTAGACTTTTTATGCTTAAGGTCAGAGAAGCTATGTCTTCGAGTGGGAATAATCCTATGGACGGAGTTGTTCATGTAGATGAATTTGTTTTAGGGGGCAGAGAAGAAACAAAAGTTGGCAGAAGCTACAATGCTAAGAAAAAGAAGGCGGTTACAGCTGTTCAGCTTACAGAAGATGGAAAGGTAAAAAGAATGTATGCTATGAAAATAGATGATTTTTCAGCACAATCCTTACAATATATTTTTGTCAACCATATCAGCCGAAACGCAAAGATTACTACAGATAAATGGAGAGGCTATAGTCCTATTGCAAAGGCTTACGACATCACACAAATAGAAAGTAATGGAGGGTTAAATTTTAAAGCGCTTCATACAATGATACATCAGGTTAAATCTTGGATAAGAACAACTTATTCTTGGGTTAGTGACAATAATTTAAATAGATATTTCAATGAATTTTGTTTTAGAATAAACAGATCTCAAAGTAAAGCTACAATATTCAATAATCTTATTGTTAAAATGGTCAATAATGATAAAATCAATCAAGCTGAATTAATAAGTAATTAACTACTGACCTCTAAAAAAATATATAAAAACTAAAAGAAATTGAAGATAAGCTTCTAAAATAGGTCTTAAAATAGTCTTGTTTTTAAGGGGCGTACTTGGATAAATATCTAGTTTGCATACAATATAATTTTGAAGTAATTGCGAATACAAAAAAAACAGCCCCGAATATAAAATGTTTACTAAAGACTTCTCTCTAATCTATATTTTCGATTAAGCAATACGAACTTTTATAACTTAATAATAGTTCTATTTTTTAATATAAAGTAAAAAAAACCTAATAAT
The DNA here is from genome assembly GCF_000186265.1 of Cellulophaga algicola DSM 14237. Lineage (NCBI taxonomy): Bacteria > Pseudomonadati > Bacteroidota > Flavobacteriia > Flavobacteriales > Flavobacteriaceae > Paracellulophaga > Paracellulophaga algicola. The sequence goes on along the minus strand of NC_014934.1, from coordinate 282,667 downwards.
TATGGGAGAATTAATTTTAGATTTAGTTAATGAAGATTACTCTTTTAAAGAGTTTGATGATGCTATAGGAATTGTAAAATATTTGGGAGAATCTACTGATATTGTAATACCAGATCATATAAATGATAAACCAGTACTTTACATATTTAGAGAAGCTTTTTGGAAAAAAGGAATCAAAGCCGTTTCCTTACCAAAACTTTTAGAACATATAGATGAAGATGTTTTTTATGATAATGAAATTAAAGAAATTATAATACCTTCTAACGTAAAAAAAATTCTAGGCGGAGCTTTTGGCCGAAATAAGATAGAAAAGCTTGAAATTAAAGGACAAGTTGCTACGATACATATGTTTGCTTTTGTTGGTAATGCACTTACCACTTTAGATTTACCTAAGTCGGTATTTTGGTTGTCTAACGATTGTTTTGCAGAGAATGATTTTGAGGAGTTAACTATTCCAGAACATATAACTGAACTTACATCAGATGCTTTTGCGAAAAACAAAAAACTTAGAAAAGTATCCTACCCAAAGCATTTAGAGAGTAAGATAAAGAGTGCTTTTAATGGCTGTGATATGGAGAATATTACATTTCAAGCCTATTAATTTTTTACACGATATTAAAACATTTAATTATTTTTAAAACCAGCTTTACTATTTCTAAGTAGAATAGGGCTGGTTTATTTCTATCTTCAGCTAAGTAACGTAGACTGTTTTATAAATGAAACAGTAATAAAAGGCAGTTGTTAATAGCATTAGGTTACCCATTAATGATTTATGTAACCGTTACTACTGTTCGTGAAATTTTTAGTCTATTCTGTTTTAAATCACCTTTTTTATAGAGATCTAAAAAAAATGAATTAATCATTTTGTAAAACCAAGATTCTTATATTGTATAAGATTTGTGACATTGTATTATAACGCTATATTTATTATTTGAGAATTAAATAGTTAATCTAAATATTCTTTTGGAAACATTAGTTTTTTTGGTCTAACATAGTTGAGATCTGTAAAAATCAGGTTTTTACCAAAGGTTACACCATCCAAATACCCACAACCTTTTTCAAAAGTTTGATAGGGACGAACTTCTATTTCTTCACCTTTTTTGTTTTTATAAATGACACTGAGATAATTTGATCGATATGAAACTTCAAATATTTCAGGCAGTAATGGATCTTCGCTAAAACTACCATTACCCATTGTTTCTGCACAGGTAAAACATTTTTGACTTAATCCACCACTGTTTATTTTTTTTGCTAAGCTCTCTAGATTTTCATTTAGTTTTTCATCGTTTAAAAATGTGTTTACTACTTTTAAATTAGAATTATAAACATATATTTTTGAGTTTTTAATGGCAGTGAAATAAACGTTTTTATTCGATGATTCATCAACTAATAAATCTGGTTCACTGATTTTCCCTGAGATAACGGAAGGTAATTTTTTATTATTTTTCAATAATATATAGCTGTCGTAATCTAATTGTCCAATTATGAATTCATTTTCAATGCCAGAATTAGGATTAGTTAGCGTTACATTTTCAAAGTTGGAGTATTTAAGGGATAATGCTATTTTTTCATTATTTTTCAGGTCTATTAAAAGTGAAGTATCTCCATTATTAAATAGATAAAATCGTTGTTTGTTTATAATAACTTCAGTTTTAAAGGTGCCTAGAGATTTTTGTTGAGTTCCTTTTTCTAAATCAAAAATTATTTCATCATCTAGAGAAACATAATCTAATTCACCTAAAATTCTAATGTCATTATATTTGGGTTCTATTATGGTTTTTTGAGTAGAATCTACAATACCCCAAAGGTTATTATGATTAAATGGCATATATCCTTTATACTTTTTTTTATCTTGAGCGTTACCATTGTTTATCAAAAATAATGAGATGGTAATAAAGAGTAATTTTTTCATTTCTTCACTTTAAAAATTAATAAGATATTTAGATGAGCGTGTTATTGAGTAGTTTTATTTTTGAAAAACTATTTTCTGTAAACTTGATATTTTTTTGATATTGGTAACGTGTTTAAGTACTTAATTTATTAATTAAATGCTGAATAGAAAATCCCAGAAGATTTTAGTATGTAGATAACAACCACGTAATTAATTTTGGATAATATAAGTTTAATTTTTGAACTCAATTCTTCACGGGTATTGGTTGTTTTAATATTCCGCTATAGAGGTCAGTAGCTAACTTCGTATCTTGATACTCAGTAAATATATTAAATTATGGATATTTTCAAGGGTCAAAATCTTCTAGAGTTCTCTGATTGCTTCAAAACGGACAATGATTGCAAAGAATATTTAGCAAATATTAAGTCTAAAACCCCTTTTAAATGTTCTAGATGCAATCATATAGCCTGTCAAACACGTGCTGATTTCTCTAGGCAATGTAATATTTGTAGACATACAGAATCCGCAACAGCAGATACATTATTTCACAAGGTAAAGTTTGGTGTTCGCAAAGCATTTTTTATTTGTTTTGAGATGGCTACAAGCACGAAAAGCTTATCTGCAAGTTATATGGGAGTACGTTACGGAGTAACAGAAAAAACAGCTAGACTTTTTATGCTTAAGGTCAGAGAAGCTATGTCTTCGAGTGGGAATAATCCTATGGACGGAGTTGTTCATGTAGATGAATTTGTTTTAGGGGGCAGAGAAGAAACAAAAGTTGGCAGAAGCTACAATGCTAAGAAAAAGAAGGCGGTTACAGCTGTACAGCTTACAGAAGATGGAAAGGTAAAAAGAATGTATGCTATGAAAATAGATGATTTTTCAGCACAATCCTTACAATATATTTTTGTCAACCATATCAGCCGAAACGCAAAGATTACTACAGATAAATGGAGAGGCTATAGTCCTATTGCAAAGGCTTACGACATCACACAAATAGAAAGTAATGGAGGGTTAAATTTTAAAGCGCTTCATACAATGATACATCAGGTTAAATCTTGGATAAGAACAACTTATTCTTGGGTTAGTGACAATAATTTAAATAGATATTTCAATGAATTTTGTTTTAGAATAAACAGATCTCAAAGTAAAGCTACAATATTCAATAATCTTATTGTTAAAATGGTCAATAATGATAAAATCAATCAAGCTGAATTAATAAGTAATTAACTACTGACCTCTATTCCGCTAATTGTTTTTCGGTTAAATTAACCAAAGTTTGGTCTATATGTATTTCATTAATACCAATTGTAGAGAACAATTCAAGAAGAACTCTTTTTTCGACCTCAGAAAGTCCATTCTCGCTCATTTGCATTTGCTGAATAATTCCAATAGAATTTTTTAATAAAAGGTCATTGTTTTTAAAAACATGTTTAATAAAATCTTCTGCTTTCTCAAAATTTGCTACTAATATTCTTTCATTATTAAAAGCTGTTTTTGATTCTTCAGAGATTGTTCTTCCATATGTTAAATCTCTTATTTCAATACGGTTGATAAACAACTTGATATAATATCTATTTTGCTTAAATATTCCTAACATTCTATTTATTATAAAGGTCAATAATGTGTAATTTTAAAAAGATAAAAGTGTTAGAATAGCTTCAAAAACTCCAAGAGTATCAAAATATAAATTCAGGAATTTTACCTATTTTGACTACAACCTGTATTTATGAGCCCTACCTAATGTGGAGTACATTTTAATTAATTTGAATTAAAAAAAAACATATAAAACTTCTATTCTGAACAACGATATGTTTAGTTAATTTTAATAGTAGAATTCATGTTCCTAAGAATACTAACGACACTTTTAACCGCTAAAAAACTAGTCTTAGGGTTATCTGGACTTGGTTGATTCTCTGTACGCGTATAAATTTTTCCAAAACCACCTGCACAAGTGATCTCATGCATGTTACTGGTAGCATTAGGATCAGCAACTATTGTAATTTTTAAATTGTCACACTTAGAGGCAAAATAAATACTTGCAGCAACATTTATATTTTTAGGAAATAGATTTACAGCTTCACTTACTTCACCTTCCCAAATAATCTGAGTAGTTTTAATTGAAGATAAATCAACCTTTGAATTTTCAAAAAACGGAGCGCCTTCTAAACTTTTAGGATGTTTGGTCGTCTTTAGTTCAATTGAAGTAATTTCGTCATTTATGGCTTTTATAGCATCCAGCCCTGCGATTGCACCTACCGGTATAATTATTTCGCATTTTTTCAACTTATTTATAATCTCTTTATTTTGATAGAGACCGCCAGTACTTATAATTATCATTTTCTTACCAGTACGATCTATTTCTTCAAATTTCAATAGCTGAGATACGACATCCTTATTTGCACATTCAATAATAATATCTACATCTTCAATCAGATCCGAAGTAATTTCTTTTCTAAATTTTATAGATTGATTTTTGAAATCAATATGCTCTTTATCAATTTCTTTTCTAGCTACAATATATCTTAATTCGAAACTAGGCTCATTAATAACCCAATTCGCAAGATATTTACCAATATTCCCAAAACCTATTATCGCTATTCTCACACTATTAATTTATTATTTGAGTTAAATATTTTCTTAAAATTACAACAAAATTTTTAACCAAAGATCTGAAGAATTAAAGGTTTGAGAATGAGATAATAGTATAAGAAATGTTACTCTAATTTTAAAACATCAGGTCATATAACTTTTTTAAAACGTAGTTTAGCACAATCAAAAAAGAAATAGAAAATCTAGAAGTCAGATTATTACTATTTGTAAAAATGATGTCTTAAATTCTAGTAACTTGTTTAAAAAATACTCCCGAAATAGGTAATAAATCAATCTTATTTTTTTGTTGTTTTAATTCTCAGCTACTTCAATGAAGTTACCTTTGTTTAAACACTAATTTATAAGTAGAAGGTAAGAATATGTTCCATTCCAATTTGTTCACTTGTCAATTATACTATCTTAGAGTTGTATCGTAAAACTTGGAGGTATTGGTATCGGAGAAAAATTATAAAAATTCATACCATTTTAATTGATAAGTGGCGCGGTGTTTATACTCTTTCTTCGGGTAAACTGATTATAAACTCAGTACCTTGACCCAACTTGCTTTCTATTGTAATAGACCCTTTTAACTTTTCAACCAGTGTTTTAATAATTGCTAGGCCTAACCCATGAGAACTTTCTCCGTCCGTTGGTTGTGCAGAGAGTTTTTGAAACATTTTAAATGCTCTTTTCTTATCAGCATCAGTCATACCTGGGCCATAATCTTTAAACGAAATAAGGATTAGACCATTACTAGCTTTTACCGATAAATCAATTTTACTTCCTTTGTCAGAAAACTTAATAGCGTTGGTCATCAGGTTATCAAAAATACGGGTTACCAATTTTTGATCTGCATGGATTATGTAGGGCTTATTGTCAATAAATTTTCTAAGTTCCTGATTTTTTTTCTCTAATCTGGTTAGATAGCTTTTTTCCCATTCTTCTATAAACTCTGAAAGTTTTATGGTTTCTAATTCAATTGATTTTTCTGGATGATTGACGTTACTCATAAAGAGTAAATCAGTGATTAAGCCGTTACCATTTTTAACAGATTTATTTATATACTTAAGATATGTTTTTTGTTCTTAATCTAAATTTTTATTCCCTTCTAATAGCTGTGTAAGGCCATGAATATTGTTAAGAGGGCTTCTAAGGTCATGTGCCATAATTCCAATAATCCCATCCTTTTCTCGATCTAGCTCTTCCAGTTTTTGGTTGTTTCGCAGGAGTTCTTTTGTTTGTTTAGTGACTTCAATTTGAAGCATAGTTTTGGTTCTCTTTAATCTTTTGATACGTAAATAATAGAAAGTGAAAAGGGATCCAATGATTAGTAAAATGCTAAATATTCTAAACCATAATGTTTTATACCAAGGCGGACTAATGTTGATGGTTAAAGAGGTTTCTTGTTCATTCCAGACCCCTTCATTATTAGAGCCTTTTATCTTCAAAATATATGTTTTTGGATCTAAATTTGTAAAAGTCAAATCATGCTTAGTACCATATTCAATCCATTGATCATTAAATCCTTCTAATTTGTATTTGTATTGATTGAATTGTGAATTGGTAAATTCTAATGCAGCAAATTCAAAGGTGATATTATTTTGATTGTACTGTAGGTCAATGACTTTTAATTCGGAAATGCTTTGATTAAAGGACGTCGATTCATTATTGATTTTAACATCCGTAAAAACTACGTTAGGTATGTATTCATTACTTTTTATAGTATTGGGATTGAAAATTGTAAACCCAGAGGTACCCCCTACGATGAGGTTTCCGTCTAATCCTTGCGCATGACCTCCCATATCTAGAATATTATTTCCGGGTACGGTGATATTTTTAAATTGTATATTTTCAGGGTCAGTTTTTGACCATCCGTTAGGGGTAGTCAGCCAAATATTGCCATCAATGCCTGGGAGAATTCCAAAGATAATAGTACTAGGTAGACCGTTTTCAATGTTATAATTTTTGAATTTTTTAGTTTTCGGGTCAAATATCGCTAAGCCGCTTCTAGTGCCAATCCATAATTTATTAGAACTATCACGGTACAGGGATCTAATCTTGTTTCCATTGATACAGTTCGTACAACCTTCTTCATTTTCATAGGATTCAATTTTAAGCGTATTGGTGTTGAGTGCATGTAACCCGCTGTTGCTTCCAATATATAATACGGAATCTGATGCTTTTAACATGCATTTTACATCTAGGTTAAATAAAAAGGTATTGGGCTCATTATTGGTGTAGATGCGTTTAAGCTCTCTAGTTATGGTATTAAAGCTAACTAGGCCAGCTCCAACAGTGGCAATTAATAATTGGCCAGCTTCAACCTCATAAATACTTTGAATATGGCCTATTTTGCTGGCTAACGGACTATCTGCAAAACCCAAGGCTAAGCTGAATTTATCCTGCTTTTGATCGTAGGTGTAGAGTCCGCCACTTTGTGTACCTACCCATATGTCATTATTTTGAGAACGATAGATCGCACGGATTTTGGTAGTATAGGCATCGGCTCTGTATTTAAAATCGGATATATAATTTCTATACTGTTCAGAATTAGGATTAAATCTACTGAGTCCGTTATTAGTTCCTATCCATATGCTGCCGTCTGGGTCTTGCATTATGGCTCGGACGTTATTGTTTACCAATGAATTACGATCGTCGTTATTTTTTTCCCAATGATGAAAATTCAAGTTTTTAAGATTAAATTTGTTCAATCCGTTACCTAGGGTCGCCATCCAAATATTTCTAGATTTATCTACGAGTACATCTTCAACAGAATTACTGCCAATTTTATAAGCGGAGTTACTATCAGCCTTGTAAATAGTAGTCTCATGAGTCTTCATGTTGTAGTTTATTAAACCGCTGCCATTTGAACATAGCCAAATGCTTCCCTTATGGTCATTATAAATCTTCCAGATACACATATCACTAACAGCACTTTTATGTTCACCATCTAATGACATCTCTGTAAATGGTTCTGTTTTTGTGTTCAATATGGCCAAGCCATTATCCGTACCTATCCATAATATTCCTTTCGAAAAATATAAATCGTTTATAAATTCTGATGGGAGTTGGCTTTTATTGGAGGAGTTTAAATGGGGCCGAGAAAACGTACCAGTCGAGGGAATAAAGTAATACAGACCTTGAAACTCATCTCCCACCCAAAGGTTGCCTTTGTGATCTTCTGTTATTGCTTTTAGAGAAAATTCGCAGTTTTGACATTCATTGGGCTGGATCCAATGCTGAAAAGTTAGTTTGTCACGATCTAGTAAATTTAAACCATTTTTTGTGCCTAACCATAATCTTGACTGGCTATCCTCGTATATGCGATGTACTACATTGCTGCTAATAGATGTTGAATCATTTTTTCTATGAGTAAATCTCGTGATAACATCGGTAGCAGTATTGTAATGATTAAGTCCGCCACCTTCTGTGCCAATCCATATATTGCCATCTTTATCTTCTAGAAGGCTAGTAATCCAATTTTCAGATAGTGTATTACTATTGTTTGGGTCATGTTTAAAGATTCTAGATTGATAGCCATCATAACGGTTTAATCCGTTATTGGAGCCAATCCAAATAAACCCTTTGGAGTCTTCAATAATGCAGGTAGGATAATTGGAGGAAAGTCCATTTTCAATTCCAATTTTTTCTAAAAATTGACTTTTTGATTGCCCATTAAGATTCAGTGCCATTAGGATACAAAATACCAAAGCAAAGAATATATGGGAGGGGGAATACTGCATGTGTCAGTTAATTTTTAAAGAACCAGAATCATAAAATACGATCAAAAAGAAAAGCAAAGTTCTTCTTTTTGAGAAATGTATTGTATCAATAATCTTTATCCAATCCTAAAGATATAAAAAGTGTACCCAATTTTATAGTTTTCTTAACATCTAAAGTTTAGACCTCTTTCTTTATATAAGAAATAAAATTTGGTTTTTTCAAACAAAAGAGATGTCAAGCAATTTTTAATATGGTGTAAAATAGTGAATACAATTACAGCATATATCTCTAGGTTTAGTCCGCAAATTAAAGCTATAGTTTTAAAATTGAATTTTATTTCAGAGGATAAATGGGAGAGTGTCAAAAGCACTTAAAAACCGTTCAGGATACTTTTTGGAATAATAATAGTTTTAATTATCTTGCTTCTTGAAAGCTATTTTTCTTAGCTGCTTAATGCTGGTTTACACCAACTCTCTTGGGCATTAGGATAGTTGAAATTCTAATTTTTAATTTATTACCACCATAAAAAATCAGAAAGAGATGACATTAATTATGTTAAAATTTTTTTAAAATAGCGTTTGAGTTAATACACATATCATGAATCTTATATTTTCATAAAAACTTTAACAATGAAGAAAACTACTACCTTATTACTCATCGCTATGGCTACGGTACTCCTTGGCTGTAAAACTAAAGAAAAAAATAAAATAGAAGTATCTGAAGATGTAAAAAACAGGATTTCTGAGCAACCTGCAGATACCGTTCAAACAGCTATTGGTGCGCTTATTTTGCCAAAACCATATGCCACAGAATCTGTAAGCAAACAAAATAAACTTGTAGATTGGCCCGCTGGTAAAACGCCAACGGCTCCAGAAGGATTTGAAGTCACCAAATTTGCCGATGGGTTCCAAAATCCGCGTTGGACCTATATTGGACCAAATGGTGACATATTTGTATGTGAAGCCAATACTAGAAATAGTGCAGGACGCATTACTTTATTAAGGGATACCAATGAGGACGGTACGTTTGAAATGCGGGAGGCTTTTCTTGAAGAATTGAAACAACCATTGGGGATGTTAATTATTAAGAATAGTTTCTACGTAGCCAATACAGACGGACTCTATAAATATCCTTATGAAAAAGGACAAACAAAATTAAATCCTTCTCAAGGCGAAAAAATTGTAAACCTTCCTGCCGGTGGGTATAATAATCACTGGACACGGAATATTATTACCAACAAAGCTGAAGATAAAATTTATATTTCTGTGGGTTCAGCAAGTAATGTTGCCGAATATGGTATGGAGGAAGAAGTTCGTCGTGCTAATATCTTAGAGGTGGATATAGACGGCGGTAATGAAATAATATATGCTAGCGGACTCAGAAATCCGGTAGGGATGGACTGGAATCCAGTAAATGGTGAGCTATGGACTGCTGTAAATGAGCGAGATAAAATTGGAGATAATTTGGTGCCAGATTATGTAACTAGTGTAAAAAAAGGAGGCTTTTATGGTTGGCCTTATGCGTACTACGGTAATATACCAGACCCTAGATTAAAAGGCGCTGCGCCAGATTTAGTAGCAAAAGCAATTGTGCCAGATGTGTCTGTAGGACCACATACTGCATCTTTAGGTTTAACCTTTTATGATCAGAATAGTTTTCCGGAAAAATATAAGAATGGTGTATTTGTAGGACAACACGGCTCTTGGAATCGCTCGGAGCTTTCTGGATATCGTGTGGTGTTTATTCCTTTTCAAGAGGGTAAGCCCATGTCCGAACCAGAAGATTTTCTTACCGGATTTATTTCTGAAAGCAGTGATACCGAAGTATATGGGAGACCAGTTTGCGTAACCGTTATGCCCACAGGAGATTTATTAGTCAATGATGATTCTGCTAATACCATCTGGAAAGTAAGTTATATCAAATAGTTTCTCTCAATCAAGCTTAGAAAAACATGAGATTTTTATCATTAAATTTATTGGTAGTGGCTATCTTTATACTCACTACAGTACAAAAAACACATGCTCAAAATTTTAAGGGTCGTGTGACTGACGAAACTAATACACCACTTTCAGAAGTTGCAATTTTTTGGAATAGTAAAATGATTTCTAAAACCGATGTAGATGGAATTTTCACCCTAGCTGAAAAGCATCAGCTCCCTTTGAAAATTACACTTCAACATCCAGGTTATTATAGTAAAGAAGTTGTACTCTCTAAGAATAGTACCATATTTCAACTATCTGTGCTAGAAAATCCGCAAACTCTTGAGGAGGTAATTATATCTTCTACGTATCAAAAGCAGAGTAAAGTTATTATTCCAACCTCTAGAACAACAGCAATTAAATTGGATCAATACAGTCCTGTTGATTTAGTCGCTGCTATAAATGAGACACCTGGGGTTTATATACAAAGCGGTGCCCTGAATACAAACAGAATTGTGATCCGTGGAGTAGGTTCTCGAACCTTATATGGAACAAATAAAATTAGAGCTTATTTTAATGGTATTCCCATTACCAACGGAGCCGGATCTACAGCTATTGATGCTTTTAACTCAGAAGATATTGCAGATATAGAAGTAGTAAAGGGCCCAAAAGCTACCCAGTATGGGACTAATTTAGGGGGAACCCTATTATTGAATTCTAAACAAGCTTCAGCTGGTGAAACCTATCTGAAATCCAGTAATACTCTAGGAAGTTATGGTTTGATGAAAAATAGTATTTCTGTGGCTACCGCAGCTAATAACTCCACATTCAATCTTAATTACGATCATATGGAGTTTGATGGTTATCGAGATAATAGTAGGTATGAGCGAAGTACTGTTCTTTTAAATTCTAGCTACTCTTTCGATGAAAAAAATGTAATTGGCCTATTGTTTAATTACACCGATTACAACGCGCAAATTCCAAGTTCTATTAGCAAGACGGCCTTTGAGGAAGACCCCACCCAAGCGGCATTTACTTGGGGTACTGCGCAAGGTTACGAGGATAATAAGCAAGTGCTTGCAGGGTTACATTATACACACCTATTTTCTAAAAATTTTAGTAATACCACGGCTATATTTTATAACTACTTAGATCATTATGAGCCACGACCATTTAATATTTTAGACGAATTTACTAATGGCTATGGAATGCGTACACTCTTTGCAAAAGACTTCATTTTTTTAGATAATAAAGCAAATTTAAGTTTCGGAGGGGAGTTTTATAGCGATCAATACAATTGGAAAACTAAAGAAAATTTATACGAGGATACTAATGGGAGTGGTAGTTTAGAAGGAACACTTCTCAGTAACAATATAGAAAACCGAAATAACTTAACTATTTTTGCCACTATAACACTACCTATCACTGAAAAACTAAAAGCGCAGTTAGGTGTAAATATTAATAAGACCAATTATGATTTTATAGATGTGTTTACTATTGGAGTGAATAATAAGGATGCTAAGCGTAATTTTGATCCTATTTTTGCTCCCAATTTAAACGTGTTATATCAATTAAATTCAAATGCAAACGCTTACGTAAATGTAAGCCGCGGATTTAACTATCCATCTATTGAAGAAACCCTAACGCCAGAAGGTATTATCAATCCCGAACTGGGGCCAGAAATAGGTGTTAATTACGAAGTAGGTAATGAGTTCTATGCGTTTAATCGAGCATTACACCTGCAGTTTTCTGCTTACTTACTAGATATTGATAATTTATTAGTGGCAGAGCGTGTTGGTGATGATCAGTATATAGGTAGAAATGCGGGAAAAACAGAACATAAGGGGCTTGAACTATCTATGTCATACGTGCACACCTTTACAAATGGCTTAATGGTCTCTCCGTATATCAATGCCGAAATTACACAGCATAGATTCATAGACTTTGTAGATAGAACAGCAAGTTATTCAGGTAACGACCTAACAGGAGTGCCTAAAGAAAAAGTAAACGGAGGCCTCCGCGTGGGACTTAAAAATTTAAGTCTAAATACTAATGCACTTCATATAGGAGCTATGCCTCTTGATGATGCCAATACATTGTATTCGGATGCATATACCATTTTTAATACCAAGCTATCTTATAAAAGCACCATTACAGATAGCCTTTCAGTTGAAGTTAATGTAGGGGTAAACAATTTTACCGACAAAACTTATGCCTCCTCAATACTTATCAATGCCGCAGGATTTGGCGGTTCAGAACCTCGTTATTATTATCCAGGAATGCCGAGAAATTGGTTTGGTGGCGTAAAAATTGAGTATGGCCTATGAGTAAAGCGCTAAGAACTAAAAAATAGGTTTAAATACTGAAAAGAAACAATAAGGAGTACTGATACCGTGCTGGTGTATAATGATGTCAATGTTTAGCATAAATATGCACGTATATTTTATGCGTTAAAAGTGATAGTTGCTAGTTTACTGATTGTTTTCATCAAGGTTAAATTTCGGTACGAAATAATTTAGATACAAAATCATTGCTAGATAGGTTAGTATTAACGTAGGTACATTAGAATTGAAGCCCAAATCAAAATCTGGTATATGAAATAATTGTCTAAAAGAAGTTGTTGCAATTGATAGCATGAAAACGATGCCAAATACGAAGAGGCCTATAATAGAAGCTTTGTATTTAGATGTATGTAGCACTCCTTTCTGTGCTTCTTGTTTAAAGAAATACCACAGAATTAAAATACAGAAAACGGTTTCTATGGCTATAGCTAAATAAACATTTGTTGCATAAAGTCCTAGAGCAACCTCTGGAGTTTCTTTTCCAAATAGGTGATGTGGGTTACCTGAAAAGAAATCTAGAATAAAGTGCCCAGCGACTAATGCCGTACCTACAACACCAATTTTGGTACTCTTAAATAAAATTTTACCTGCGAGAAAGATGAAAAGTAACCAAAATATTTGAGGAAGCAAATCGTGAATATACAGCATATCCACAGTCATATTACGCAATATAATATCTAGCACATCATTGGACCCTGTAGGTTCTAAGCCTGTTATAAGAAATGTAAAGCACAATAAATCCTGTAACTGCGAGGCTACTAAAAATAGAGTAGACTTCCTTTTGGAAATTTTTAATTTGCGATTAATGCGATGGTATAATGTCCTGCTAGCATAAGTACGGAAATTAACTTATAGTAATAAGTTCCTTAAAAATTATTAAAAGGGAATACAAATGATAAAAAGGGTAGGTCACCTCTGATGACATACTCCATGACATCTATAGCCTAACCTTAGAGAAAAGAAAGACCATAGATAAAGTGGTAATATGTCCTACAATTCGTTAATAATATGATTACTTTATCGCACCTTTCGCAGCCCAGTAGATACCACCAAACAAATGGTCTAAATACGCCTGATTATGGAAAGCTTCTGGCTTATGCCCAAGTGTAGTATAAAAAGAGCGTCCTCCTTCGTAAAATTGATACCACGCGATAGGATGGCTTTTACCCATACCTAATAGTGGTATTTCATCATACCCCTTTTGGTAATCATAGGTGTTTTCATCTACAGAAAGGAGTACTTTAATATGTTCTGATTTTAGAAGTTCAAAATTGTACCATTCTTCACTCCACAACCATTTTTCAGGTAGGTGAAGATTTGATGGAAAATTTAGGTCATGATTTGTGAGTACCGCTGTTTGAAATTGAGGGTGGTCCTTGAAAACTCCGCCTACAAGATTATCAAACCATAGGTTTCTTATTTTACTATCGGAAGTAGAGTGGACGCCCACAAAACCTTTCCCGTTATGGAGGTGAGTTTTTAGAACTTCAAGCTGGTCATCGGTTAGGCTATCAGCATCGGCATTTAAAAATACAACCACATCGTAGGATGGTAATTTTAAGGCAAGATCTTCGGGACTTTGCGTCCAATCAAATTTAAACTGATGTTCAGTGGCCATTTTATGGAAAGCGTCTACCGCAGTGGGAATAGACTCATAATGCCAGGTATCGTGTACGGTAAACAACAACACCTTAAATTGGTCTTGGGCAAAAGCCATTTGGTTGCAAGTGAAAATGATAAAACAGGTTAATGATAAAATTCTTGTTTTCATAAGGTTTATATGTTGAGAATAGATTGTTATAATATGTTAAAGTATAAATAGTTCCAAGCTGCATTAATGCTATACCATACAGGGTAATTATAAGCTTCTACTTCTGCCACAATATAGTTAACGCCTGCTGTTTCTGCATATTCAAAGTAGCGCTCAAAATCCATTTTTCCGCTCTGCCCAAGTTCTTTGTAATCTTTTACATGCCAGCTTATAAAACGGTGTTCATATTTTTTGAAGTAGTCAATAGGGTTTATTTGTGAAAAATGCATCCAATACAGGTCCGCTTGAAAACTAACATATTCCGGATCAGTGTTTTCCAGGAGGTAGTCATAAACGATCTTGTTTTCTACGGTTTTAAATTCATCGGAATGATTGTGGTAGGCGAATCTGATTCCTCTTTCTTGGCATAGTTTTCCAATAGCCGTATAGTATTCAGCATACCTTTTTAGTTCCGCAAGGGTCTTAATTTCTTTAATTTGATTATTGGATATGGTAAGGTATTCTACACCAGCTTGTTTGTGGTCCTCGATGCATTCCTTCCACCATTTCATAGCTTTTTTCCAAGCTTGCTGGTCCTTGGAAGGGAGGTCATAGAAGGTCATAGATCCCGTAAATTTCAAGTGGTTATCTTCTACCAATTTTTTAAAATCCAAAGGGGATAATCCATAAAAAGAACGATCCTTATATACGAAAGTTTCTATATAACTATAGCCCATTCTATCGAGGAATTTCAAGGTCTCTTTAGGATTTTTTTGCATTTGTTCGTGTACCGAAACCAGTTGAATACCAATATTTTTATCTTTTGGATTCTTTTTGATATAGCGGGTTTGCCAGAGCAATTCGTTCTGCGGGTTTACTCCCTTTAGATAAACATCAGTTTGATTTTTAAAATCAAAACTAACCGTCATGGTTTCTTTGCCGGTAAAATCCCGGTCTTTCATTATCCAGTCCGTGTCGCTAGTAAATTCTCCCGCGCCAAGGAACATGTCACCTTGAACACTTTTACCCAAAGCAAAAATTGAATCGGTCTTGGTGTCGTGCCCAATAAGTTCTGTTAAAGTATGCTTGTAGCTATTTCCATCCCATTGCAAAACCTCTACGGACATTGCGGAATGATCTATTTTGGGATAGTTGTTCATTTTTATGAGCGGTAGATTGGCCACACTGTCCGTCTTATAATCAATTGAACTAACCCAAGATCCTAGATACTGCTGTAACCTATCTGATTGTTTTGGAATGTGCATTTGTGAGAAAACAGTATTTGTTCCTATTAAAAGAAGCAGTGCTATGGTTTTATGGGTAAACCGATGTAAACTAAAATTGTAATTCATCCTTCAAATCTTGTGGTAGTAAATTTAAATGAGTTGCTGTTCTATGACTATAAGCTTTGAAGCTATGATTGCAACGGGTGTTGCAAATGGGTAATAATGCTTGCCTGAAGCCATAGTAATGGGTTCCAGAATTGGTAAGACCTCTGCGACTATCACCCTACCTGTAGGAGTGTAAATTCCAATGTTTTTAAGATAACTGCTAACAAACAAGAAGGAATGCCACATGAATGCTATGCAATGCACAATTTATTATAGTGTTGCAGTCCTGTACTATTTACCTTCGGAGCATAAAGAGCCCTTAGAGATTTTCTTAAAGAATCGCCATAAAATGGATAGTCTTATTATATAAATACAACTCATGAAGAATATACTTTTTACAGCATTGATGATGCTATTTGTAATCAATTTATCGAATGCACAAGCTGCCGCTAAGGAAAATATGGAAAACGAAAAATCAGAGAAATTGCTATTAACCATTTTTTTAAAACACGATCAGTCCATGAATCTAAACGAGATAGAGGATATTAGGAATGAACAGGGTTTTTATAAAAATTTTCCTCCTGAAGGGGTTTCTGTAGTCAATTGGTACGTAGTCATGGGGATAGGTCAAATGGTGGTGCTGGAGTTGCCCGCCTCAAAACTCAAAGAGGTGAATTTGGCCATAGAAAGAACGGCTTGGAAAGCTTTTCGATCAGAAGTTTATCCTACTTACGATTTGTACCCGATTATAGAGCATAAGTTGGGTAACAAGTCTAAAGTAAGCTACTAAGTATGGTGCCAACTCCTCCAGATTATAGTATTGTAAACAGGTTAAAATAATTTGGAGGAGTCAAAATGTGCAAACAAATAGGCTTATTTTTTTTATCAGTGCAGCAGCTCTCTGGAGTTCGCAACACAAGTTTGTTTCAAAACTAATTTTTAGGGGGTATTGTAGCTATTTTTCCTGCTATCATATCGGGGACTAATAAGCTGTCTTTATCTTCGTTTGGATGAAAACCTGCGGTAGATGCTAGTCCTACTATAAGTAGTGTGGAAGCTTCTGTTTTCCGAACTTTTCCAAGGGCTCAACTGCTTACATAATAGTTGCCTTTACTATCTTGTTTTACGACATCAGCACCTTTAAATTACCGCTTTTAGCGGACAAAGCACTCCATTTTTGTTACTAGAAAATTACCTTTAAAAAAGGCAGCGATCATAATATTTTCCGTAGTAGTCTCTACCTACGCTATTGGGGTATAATATAAGAGGAGAGGTATCTTGTTTTATAGTGATACGTCTTTTTTAATCTACATGATATATACGCCCTAAGTCAGGAACATTTTTTGCTTCCTTACTAGCTAGCGGTCATAAGTTATGATTAGGATCACGCATGTATTGGGTAGTTCCCATATTAAAGGAATCTGTTCCATATAGTTCTCTTAATTCTTTGATTAAAAGAATGCTATCACTCATAAATTGACGTAAAATTTTTTAAGGCAAATAATCTCTGAAATTTTTATCTGACTTACTTGTCGTAAATGATAACGGCTGATTTTTATCAATTAAAAGTACCTAAGATTACTTCTTTCTTTCAATAAATAAGAAGCAGTTGTTACTCCAACTATTCCAACACCACAGATTACAATAGTAGTTGTTTCTTTCATAGGTTTAGGTACTTTTAATTTCAAAAAAAACAGGTATGTATAACTTAAGTTAGCTTTTGTATATAGAATAGTTAGTTACTTACTTTCGTGTAGCACTATTATTAATTAAAGACAAAAGTAGGTTTAGTTTAAATCTAAACTGCAATTGTTTTTATAGCTTGTTATATGCCGTTTTTGTTCTATTCTTTTACTATTTTTTGTGTAAAAATAGGTTTTCCTTTTAAAGCCTGAATTAGTGTGGTGGTTGCAAGAAGACCGTAAAGTATTGAAATAACTATGGTTGCTTTTGTATTTTTAAAAATATAAAAGGAAAGTAGTGGTACTAGTTGTAAGGCATGCATTCCTATAAAGTGAGAAACTCTTAAATCGCCTACAGTCTTACTCCAACCTAGAATCCACAAATTCGAATTATCATTGATAGCTCCAACACTGTGGTTCATACGAGAACCCATTAACCCCCCTTCAAATGAAAAAACAACAAAAATAAAGATACCCAAACGAATTGACCAAACATAATAACTAGGTAAATTTGGAAAAGACTGTGTAAAAAAAAGTAAGCCAGTATAAGCAGTATATAGTGTAATAAGTACTGCTGATAAACCCATTAATGAATATAAAATTGAATAGGTAGGTGTGCTACTATTGAAGTGAGATAATTGTCCTTTGGATGCTTGAAAAATAATATATGCAAGTTGAAAACCGAACAATATTAGTACTATATAATTAAAAGGTGTGACATTAAAGTCGGAAAGATAATGGCAGTACCAAGCCATAGTCCAAGAATATAAGCCTATTGATACTGCAAATTTGAAAGGCTTAAACCAAGCGTTTACTCCATTTATTTGTGTCGACGTTGTTTTTGTCAAAACGATGCAAACTATGGACAGAATTAAACATAACAAGCCAAAATAAAATAAGTACTCGTTACGAATTTTCAATTCTTTTATAAAGCCGACAATTCCTTCTATCATAGTTCCGTTTTTTAAGCAACCTTGTATTTCGGAACAAAATAATTTAAGCAATAAAGCATAACTGCATACGTAAAAATAAGCGTAGGCATATTAGTATTAAAACCTAAATCAAATTCAGGAATACTTAAAAGCTCTCTAAAAGAGCGTGTTGCAATTAGTGACATGAAAATAATTCCATAAGCGAAAACAGAAATAATACTTACTTTATTTTTAGTAGTTCGTATAATTCCTTTTTTTGCCTCACCTCTAAAGAAATACCAAAGTGCGCCAATGCTGAAGATGGCTTCTATTAAAATGGCTAAATATGTGCTGGAGGCATAAAGACCAAGGCCAGCTTCCATTGTACCTGCTCCAAACAGATGATGCATATGACCAGAAAAGAAATCTAATACAAAGTGGACAAAGACTAACACCATACTTACTAATCCTATTTGCGTGCTTTTAAATAATAATTTTCCGATTACAAATGCGATAGCTAGCCAGAATAATAAAGGCGCTAAATCATGGCTATATAACATATCAACTGCCATATTACTTAAGGTAGCATCAAAAGCATCACTCGGGTCAGTAGGTTCAAGTCCTAAATAATGAAAAGTAAACCATAAAATATCCTGCAATTGTGAGATAATTAAAAAATACAATAGGATTCCTTTTGGGAATTTTTGTTTGGCTATTAGTGCTGTGGTAAAATGACCTGCTAACATAATTTTTGTATTTTTGCTATTGAATTGAAAGCAAAAGTAATAATTACTATCGAATTAGTAGTAATAATTCCTAAAAAATGAAAAAAGAATTTCGTTCTGGTTGTCCAATCTCTTCTGCACTCGATGTTGTAGGTGATAAATGGTCTTTGTTAATTATCCGAGATATGTTGATTAAACATAAAAAGACGTTCAAAGAAATATCAGATTCGGACGAGAGGATAGCTCCAAGTATTTTGTCTGCACGATTAAAATTATTGGAATCTTATAACTTAATATCCAAAACAAAAATACCTGAGAATAAAAAAGAGAATATTTATTTGTTGACAGAAAAAGGAATCCGATTAACTCCAATAATCATTGAATTTAGTTTGTGGGGCGATGCTAATATGCGAGAATTTAATAAAATAAACGATATAGAAGGTTTGAATTCAGATAAGTCTTATGTTATTCAAACGGTTCAAGAGAGTTATAATTGTATGTTGCTTAATTTATGATAATGTTACTCTCAAATATCTTACAACGGCTAGTATATAAAAAACAGGAGATTTTGAAATACTAAACTTTCGGTTAAGCAAAAAGCTTGACACGAACCAAAAGCCTTAAATGGACTACTATTTTCCTGTTTTTTATGTACTTTATTGCCTATATACTTCTAAAAATCGTACAAGTTTAGACCAGTTTCCTCATCAGAATAACGATTAACGGTTCCATCAAAACTTTCTATAACAAATTCTCCAGCGCCATTAATTTTAGCGGTAAGCAAATGTCCTGCTAATGCTGTGTAATCGTAACGCCCAAGTGTTACATGAATGTGTATGTAGTGCTTGTCATTTTGTTGAGATATATTACCTGTTATGTTGGTAATTTCCATTTGTTCGGTGAAAGTTTTATCTACAAATTTTTTAGTAGCAGGATCCCGAATTCGTAAAGTAGCTTCATTAACAGCTCCAATACCTGTAATTGTTCCTGCTTTTATATCATGTTCTGTAACAAACGCAGTGATTGCTTTTGTAATCTCAGAATGGTTTTGAATACTTACAACATATTTATCACCAAATTGCTTGTAAGTGTACAGTTTAGAATTTGATTGTGCATTTGCTAAAAAAGATACGGCAAAACAGACTACTATAAAGAATAAATTTTTCATTTTGTATTAAATTTTAAATTTAATAAGACGCTCTTATTATATCTATCGTTAAACTATCGGCCTTTTCTCCAAGCTCGGTCTTTAATATTAAAAAATGCTCTGTTTGATTATGAAAATCAATTGCTTGCTGAGATTTCCATTCTTCCAAAATTATGACCTTTGAGCTATTATTAATATCTTCATGTAATACATACGAGATATTACCTTCCTCTTTCCGTGTAGCATCGGTTACCGTTTGCAGCATATTTAAAACATCTTCTTTGAATTCAGGTTTTACAATAATTGTAGCTATAATTTTTAATTTACTCATAATAAATACTATTTAAATTAATTTTTTTGATATACTTTCTTTTGTGAGTCCAGACCTTTAATATGAACTTTTAATTGAGTTTGAATAGTTCTCTTTGATTTTTTTTATCTATTTCTCATTACGTAGAATGTTTTTTTTTTACGTTGCTGTGTATGATTAGTTACGTATTTTAAGTACTAGAGTTAGCAAATATAAAGTCTGGTAGGGCCTTTGTAGATTGGTTAGAACCCTCAATGAAATACACACGGTATGGTATATACGTTTTTATTTTTTCTATTCTTTAACAAAGTTTTCTCCTTCGCCAATTAAAGTAAAACGTGTATTTTCTTTTCCACTTCCAATTTTCAATGTTTTGTCAAGTCCATTCTCGAAATTTAAGCTTACTGATTTGTTATTCAGTTCAAATTTTCCCTTTAATTTTTTTCCATCTCCATTATCAAATAAGAATGTTCCATTATCGAAAAAACTTACTTTTCTAACGGCATAATGTGGTGTCAACCAATTTCCAATGAGTTCATTAATTGTATAAGATTTAAGGTCATAGTCCTTTTTTAGGGTCAAATCGTTCATTTTCGAATAGCCTTTCTGTTTTCCATTTTTGAGTAGTTTTAAAAATATTCCCATTGATTCCTTGGTTTCTCCCATTAAATTATTCTCAATGATATAATTCCATTCATCACTTTTAAATACGTAATGATATCCTCCACCTGTTCCTTGTTGTTCAATTTTCCCGTCATAAAGGATAAGGTTTGGTTCGTTAAATATTGACTTTGGCTTATCCCAAGAAGTGTATCTTAAATTACCATTTTTAAGATTGTCAATTTTAATAATGAACTTTTCATTTTCACAATGAATAATGTTGTTCTCAACTTCAGAATTGAGTTCTAATATTTGCTCTTTTACTTCAAGCTCTTTTGTTTTCGATTCTATTTTATTTTCCTTTTCCGAATTTTTACACGAAAAAATGCTAATTACTAGTATTAAACTTAAAATTTTTCTCATTAATTATTGATTTGTCAAATGCATAAAGTTCTTAGGCTCGTATGTCTGATTTTTAGCTTAAAGATAAAATATTTATATAAATAAAAGTGATTACAAAAGAGATAGTTTTAGAGTTTGTGCTTGCTAAAATTTTATGTTTGAAGTAATAACTTTTTCAACAAGACCATTATCAATAATCATCATATTTTACAAGAAAGATACAAGCTTGAATGTAATAACCTTCAAGAACCCCATTAAAACATAATGCTATAATTCCAGACGGTTTAAATGTAGTTGCAGAATTAGCTCTTATTATACTCTTAAACTCAATATCAGGATTTAATTGAAAAGGGTCAAAGCCGGTAATTAATACTTTTATTACTTTCTTTTAAAAAGTCAATTCCTGTATAGTTTCTACTAAACTCTTATAATCGACAAATTTCTTTTGTAATAATAAAAAATACTGGTAGATGTCGTTAACATCAATTTAACGTAATAACTGTAGGTTACTAGGTTTATTTACGACAAAAGATATGTGAAAAAACGACTGTTTAACGTCCTTTTTCACGAAACCTAAAAACAAACATTTTAAATCTTCCATTATGAAGAAAATAGCAATTAATGGTATGGGCCGAATTGGCCGTACCACCTTGAAAGTAATTCTTGATACACCAGAACTAGAAATAGTTGCGGTAAATGATATCGCGTCTATTGAAAACATAGCTTATTTACTGGAGTATGACAGTGTCCATGGTAAATTTGAAAAATCCGTAGCTTTTGAAGAAGGTAATCTTATAGTAGATGGTAAAGCAATTCGTTTCTTTAACGAAAGAAACCCAGAAGACCTTCCTTGGAAAGAATTAGGTATTGATGTGGTTGTAGAGAGCACCGGTATTTTTACGAATTATAATGATGCTGATCGTCACATTAAAGCAGGAGCTAAAACCGTTGTTTTATCTGGGCCATCTAAAAGTCCTGAAATTCCAACCGTTGTTCACGGTGTAAATTCTGAAGATGGTAAAACCAGTATCTTTTCTTGTGCCAGTTGTACCACCAATAATATTAGCCCAATTATAGAGATTATAGGAAGACGTGTTGGTATCAAAAAAGCCATCATGACTACTATACACGCAGATACCAGCTCTAACGCTATGGTAGATTCACCTAACAAAGGTAATTTTAGAATGGGCCGTTCTGGTATAAATAATCTTATACCTACCACTACAGGTGCGGCCGTAGCTACTACTAAAGCATTACCGGAATATGCCGGAAAGTTTGATGGTATGGCTATTCGTGTGCCTGTTGCTGTTGGTTCTCTATCTGACATTACTATTGTGACGGAGAAAACGGTGACTGCAGAAGAAATCAATAAAATATTAGAAGAAGAAGCACAAACGGAGCGTTACAAAAAAGTGTTACAAACCACTTATGCGCCTTTAGTTTCTAGTGATATTATTAAAAGCCCTTACGGATCAATTGCCGATCTATCTTTAACCAAGGTTGTAGACGGAGATTTGCTAAAAGTATTGGCATGGTATGATAACGAATGGGGATTCACCAACCAAATGGTGCGCCAGTTACTAAGTCTATAGATTGATTTTATTCTGAAAATCGGTTTTATAACTGAGTCGAGTATATCTTTTAAACACAGGTCAAGCTTTTATAGTTTGACCTGTTTTTACTTTATACGCCTTTTTATTTTTTGTGATTTGATGCGGTATTTAAATTTCAAATTTAGAAGAACACACTTTGCTTAGCAGTATTTTTCGTACTTATTAGTTTTCCTATAAACACACAATCTGTACAAAAAGAACATAGGGGACCTGTAAAAAGTAAAGAGGTTTCGCTCTATATAGTTACCAATAAAAACGGAATGAAAATGCAGATCATGAATTTGGGCTATATTATTACTTCTCTTTTTGTACCTGATAAAAACGGAGAATTAGATGATGAGGTTCTAGGGTTTGATAATTTAGAAGCGTATTTAAAAGGCTATCCTAGTTTTGGCGTTACTATGGCGATAGTGGTCAAAAGCGTATAGATCCAGTAGTATTTTTCAAGATGTGTTTGGTTGGCTATTTAGAGAATATTATTAGTGACCGTAAGCTTATAGCCCATTGTTCAATGCGGTTAGATATTTTATGTTGGTTATGATACCTGCCTGCCGGCAGGTAGATGATGAATTTCCTTGGCACAGTACGATAAGTAGGACTCGTCAGTTGTTTCCTGAGTCAGTATTTGAAGAAGTTTTCACTAAAGTACTTAGTATGTGTATAGAAAAGGGCATGGTCAGCGGTCATACCCAAACGATAGATTCTGCCCCTATATAAGCGAATGCAAGTATGGATACCTTGGAGCTTAAAGTACCTGAGGATGAATTGGAAGAACATTTACGAAAGGTTCGCGTGTTTAGTTCTATGGACAAAGAAACACCACACCGTAAAAGCAAAGGTGATAAATCTAGCGAAGAGCAGCGTAGTGTTAGCGCTAGTAAAAAGGAATTAAATGCAATAAAGAGTCGTAACCAAAAATGGTCAAAAGATAAAGATCAACGGCCAGGAGCTGGAAATAAAGGCGCAAAGCCTGCCTGCCGGCGAGGCAGGTATACGAGTAATAGTGCCTTCCTCTCACTCCGTTCGTCGGAGGCAAGATAGTCCCACAGATCCAGATGCTCGGATTAGAGTAAAGCCAGGCAAGGCTCGGAAGCTTAATTACTTGAATCAGTTAAGTGTCGATACGGCCAGTCATGTAATTACAGATATACAAGCGTATCATGCTGATGGTAAGGACAATCAACAATTACCTGATATAGTAGAACGTTTGCATAAGCGTTTGTGGAAACAGGGTCTGTTTTGGAAGAATTGTGTTGCTGACACTGGCTACAGTAGTGGCGAGAACTATGCTTATTTAGAGCAAAAAGGACTTAAAAGTTTTATTCCTCCACATGGGACCTATAAAGGCGGACCGAATGGTTTTATTTATAATAGAGAAGAAGATTATTATCAGTGTCCACAAGGAAAGATTATACCATTTACCAAAGAGTTTAATGATTATAAAACAGGAACAAAGAAGAAAGAATATAGGGCACGAAAACATGTTTGTGTTGCTTGTCCAATGCGCACTAGTTGTCTAGGGAAAATTGCTCAAGAAAAGAAATTTAGTGTTACTTATTATAGAGCTGAATACGAACGTAATAATGCTAGGGTTCACAGTCCACAGGGCAGATACATGAAAGGTAAACGTCAAAGTACAGTTGAACCTGTATTTGGTACTTTAACTCAGTTTATGGGCTTACGAAAAATAAATACGATAGGCTTAAAACAAGCCAATAAGGTAATGCATCTTTCCGCAGTAGCCTATAATCTGAAAAAGTACCTGAGGTTTACTCAAAAATACGTAAAAAGTGGAGCAGGAATGGGGTCTTTATTCATTCTTCTAAAAAAGACCTTATATGCTCTAAAAAACTCACGTTTAAGCACTTTAAAAATAACCAATTACTTAACTAATTGAAAAATGAAACCGCCTTAAAAGGCGGTTATAAAGGTCATTATTTTATAAATTATGGAGTTGTGCAACGGTTACCATTGTTGTGTGCTGGCTTTTTTTAGTCAATTTTAGATACAATTTGGTCAATCGAATCCGAATTATTATTTAACCGTCGTAAGTCAAAATCAGAAATAATAAAAGTCATTTTGTACAATGCGGTTTCTAAAATAATTTCTTTAAAGTCCATTCCGACTTTAGCGCTCAATTCCGACGCTTTCTTGGATTCCGTATTTTCCTTAAATCCAGGATATGCCATAACAGAAGTCCCGTCCCAATCAAGATTATCAAAATCCGTTGAATTCAATTCAGAGTGTAAATCAAAACAATTTTTAAACCGTAAAATATAATTACCGTGATTATTATCAATCCAATTCGTTTCAATTTGGAATAAATAGTCTCGGTTGTGTTCATCAAATCCGTGTTTATGGATAAGAACATCAAAAATCTCTTCTATTTTTACTTTATCTAAGTTCATTTTTGAGCTTGCACACAACGTGTTTGTATATGAAAAGTCGCGTCTAAATATGCACAAATTTTCGGTTTAATACTGACCTTAAAAATTAGAAAAATCCAATGAATTAAGCACTTACCAGCAATTTTTTATATACGGCTTAAGTTTGATTCTCAGTAAATTGTTGATATAATAAGAAAGAACAAAAGAGAGAATTAAGGTTACTATATACGGTGAAGCTTCAGACTTCGACAACATTGATAATCCTCTCTCTTTTACTACTTAAATCACGTTCAGTTCCCTGCCTGTCGGCAGACAGGTGTGAGACTTTAGATCTCGTTTTCAAGTTGTTGTGAGCAGAAGTAGCCGGTTCTTTCATAAAACATTTCTTATGAATAAATATAAAGAAACTTTTGGAGTTGACATCAGTAAAGATGTCTTTGATGTACATGGTAGTAACAAAGGTCACGACCAGTATAAGAACGATGAAATTGGATTTAAGAAATTCCTTAAGGAATTGCCCAAAGGTTCATTGGTCGTTATGGAAGCTACCGGTTATTATCATTACAGACTTGCGCAGTTTCTTCACAAAAATGAAGTAATAGTTTCAGTAGTAAACCCATTATCTGTCAAACGTTTTATTCAAATGAAACTTGCCAAGGTAAAAACGGACAAGAGCGATGCCAAGGCTATATGTGAATATGCCCTTATCAACGAGGTTCCTATTTACAATGCCTTGACGGATACCCAAAGTGAATGCTTACAGTTGTTCCGGTTATTGGATACCTATTTAAAACAACGTACGGCAACCAAGAACAAGATACATGGGGAAGCTGTTCTGGGCATACCCTCAAAGTTTGTTTACCGTTCCTTGATACGTAACAAGAAACAGCTGAACAAAGAGGTAGCTGCTATCGAGTCAAAGATTCTGTCATTGGTAAAAGAGGATCAACAGGAGCAATTGACCTTATTGACATCGATACCTGGTATAGGTCAAAAGACTGCATTGTTCTTAATTGTTGTCACTGATGGTTTCAGTAAGTTCGAAACAGCAGCACAGCTTTGCAGTTATGTAGGTATAACCCCAACAATACGAGAGTCCGGGAGCAGTGTAAGAGGTCGTGCGCGAATAAGTAAGGTCGGCAATAGAAAGCTTCGGAATCTATTGTTTCTATGTTCTTTCAATGCCTGTAAACACAACAAGGCATGCAAAGAGGTGTATGAGCGAATCGTGAACAAGGGAAAGAGCAAGAAATTGGCACTGATAGCCGTTGCCAACAAACTATTAAAGCAGTCTTTTGCTATCGCAAAATATGGCAGACCATATGATGAAACTTACGTTTCTGTATTGCCTAGATAAATAGCAGATCAATTGAATAAAAAAAGCTCAAGAATCTGTTTATTGAATCTATGAGCCTAGAATAATATTGTCTCAGATTAAAGAAGAATTTGTTTGTTTTTTACCTCAGTTCTTTGTTGCCATTAGTACTTTTCATTTTTTGTTCAAAATTCAGTTTTAATCCACAAAAGTTTCTCTTATAATATCTTTACATTTCTGTATTTCAGATTTCGATAATTGGTCAAACGTTTTTAATATTCGAGATTTGTCAATTGTCCGGATTTGGTCGATTGCAATCATTCCTTTCTTTCCGTTATGTTTTACTTTAATTCTGGTCGGATAATTTTTCAAGTTAGTCGTCATTGGCGCAACTACGATTGTTCTTAAAAACTTATTTATCTCGTTTGGTGAAACAATCACACAAGGTCTTGTTTTTTTAATTTCACTACCAATTGTTGGGTCAAGATTTACGAGTACGATTGAATATTGTTCTAATTCCATTCTTCAAAATTTTCGTCCTCAAAAACATCATTGAATAATAATCGGTCGTCATTATTCTCGCGCATTTCTTCAAATGCTTTTCCCCAGTTTTTTCTTGGACTACTAATAGGTTTTAGGATTATTTGCCCTTTTTCCAAAATCATTTCGACTTTGTCTTTAATATTATACTTTTCCAAAACAGTCTTGCTTAAACGCAGACCTTTAGAATTTCCGATTTTTATAATTGCTGTTTCCATAACTTTATATTTGTAATTACAAAGTTAGTACAAATTATTCAATCCGCAAAGTTTTTTCGTATTAATGGCAACGTGTTTGTATATGATTAGTGGCGTGTTTCAGCACCTAATTTAGTAAATAAAAACGGAATAGAAAATCTGGAAAGATTTTCGTAAGCAAGCTAAAACTAGCCATTAATTATATACGTTGTGTGTGCCCAGTATGGGCATCTTTACCTTATAGCAATATAAGGATTTATTTAGAGGGTGTAAGTCCCTTATGCGCTGGAGTAACGTCTGGAAGCATTAGTAAGTCGCAAGGGTGGTAACTGCGAAGTTACATCTGAAGAAAGCGAGACTACAAAACTCGGTACTGACGAACAGGAACCGTATACAGAGGCATATTCATCTGGGTAAGCAAGCACATCATTGTAACGCCCCAAGATTACAAAAAGGTAAGTATGTAGATACGGCAGGGATGGAGTGAAACCTGCCTGCCGGCAGGCAGGGAAGATGTTTTTACCTGGGGAGATCTCTATAATCACGAGTTGGTATAGTAGAGAAGTCAGCCGAGGTCATAGTACTTACAGGAAACGAGCTAGGGAAAAACCCTAGAGGTCTCATGAGTAAGGAAGGACTGAACGTTAAATCACGTCTAGATTCGTATAGGAATCCGTTAATTGGATAGCCTATACCTAGAAGGACAAGAACAGTACGAAATGATAGCAAAAGTAGTAGCAGCTAGAAACTTGAGTGACGCCTGTAAAAAGGTGGTCGGCAATAAAGGTTCAGCAGGAATAGATGGAATGACTGTACAAGAGCTAAAGGCATTTATAGATGCCCACCGCTCAAAAGTGGTACACCAACTTATTTCCAAAAGCTACAGGTCACAAGCTATCAAAGGGGTAGCGATACCCAAGGCGAATGGTAAGACCAGATTACTGGGAGTACCAACGGTAGTAGATAGATGGCTTCAACAAGCGGTAAGCCAACAACTAGTGATTCATTTCGAACTCGATTTCGAATCAGAAAGTTACGGTTTCCGCCCAAGGAAGAACCTTCAACAGGCAGTATTAAAAAGTCAAGAGTACATCAATGATGGCTACCAAGACTTAGTAGATATCGACCTTAAAAGTTTCTTTGATGAAGTCCAACACTATAAACTACTTCAGCTTATTTATAACAAGGTTAAATGTCCGACCACCTTATGGTTAATCCGCAAATGGTTACGAGCGCCTATTTTTAAAGAATGGGCAACTGTGTAAGCGCAGAAAAGGATTACCACAAGGCAGCCCATTAAGTCCGTTATTGTCTAACATCATGTTAGACCAATTGGACAAACATCTAAAAGTACGAGAGTTCAGGTTCATTCGCTATGCTGATGATTTCAGTATTTACACAAAATCAAAAGCAGCGGCACGAGCGATAGGGAATGAGGTTTATCTGTTTTTAAAGGAGAAACTGGATTTACCTGTAAACCGAGCAAAGAGTGGTATTCGTAGACCCTCTACGTTCAAGGTGTTGGGTTATAGGTTTACGCCAGTCTATAAGAAAGGCGTAAAGGGGAAGTATCAGTTAATAGTAAGTGAATCGGCTTGGCAAACACTCAAACGCAAGCTCAGGTACCTTACCAAGAAAACGCTACCATTTTCATTAGCAGAAAGGCTACAACGCTTAAAACTCATCTATAGAGGGTGGTTGAACAATTTCCGATTGGGAAATATAGAGACCAAACTTAAAAAGCTGGATGAATGGTTACGTAACCGACTACGCTACTGCATATGGCACGATTGGAAGAAACCAGAGCGTAAGCGCAAGAATCTTATTGGCTTAGGCATAAAACAGGGACAAGCGTATGCTTGGAGTAGAACAAGAATGGGAGGCTGGGCAGTAGCCCAAAGCCCTATACTCAGAACTACTATTACTGAAAAGCGCTTAAGAAAAAGAGGTTATGAAAGTATGCTAACGTACTACCACGTTGTAAAGTTCTGATATAACGAACCGCCGTATACGAGACCCGTACGTACGGTGGTGTGAGGGGTGCACTCCGTCATTTGATGGCGGAGCCATCCACTCGATGTGTGCTGTGTAATCTATGATAAAGATGGAGGTAGGTCCTCCGATGAGGGTTTTTAGGAAAACTCATCAAACCACTTCTATGACACATCCAAGGCAACAAAGGTGTGTGAAGCGATAGAAGAAAAGGCTATTTAAAATAGTCAGGTAGGGATAGAAGAGATGAGCGAAAGCGAACCTTGCGAAGAAGTGACGAAAAGACCAGTCGTTGTCAAAACCTGATTTATATCGAGGAATCGGGGATAAGTGTAGAGGGCACCTAATTACTGACTATACGGCAACCGTCATAAAGCGGGCATGACTTTTATCCAGGCTTTATCGTGGAACCACAGGAAGCCTATGTGCTATGCCAAAAGGAAAACACAAGCAGGAAATACCTGTGAGTCGATTACTAACGAGCGCATAGGTTGCGGATGAAGTTGTAGTAGTGTTGAAACTCCTGTAATGGGAGCGGAGCGAAGGACTTCAGTTATACAGTTTAAATTTAAGGACAACTTAAAATTGTAAGGATGATTTTTAAAGAACAAACAAAGTCGATTCCCATAACCAAGGAAATGGTGTGGGAGTCCTACAAGAAGGTAAAAAGTAACAGAGGAAGTGCCGGGATAGACCATCAAACCCTATCGGAATTCGATAGTGTACGTTCCAAGGAACTGTACAAGGTTTGGAATAGACTGGCATCAGGAAGTTATTTTGCACCTGCGGTAAAGCGGGTAAATATTCCAAAGGCAGGGGGCAAGACCCGACCTTTGGGTATTCCCACGGTAAGCGATAGGATAGCACAACAAGTGGTGAAGCAGTACCTTGAACCTAGGTTGGAATCCATATTTTCAGAAAACTCTTATGGATACCGTCCCAACAGGAGTGCACATTCGGCTATTGAAGTTGTACGTCGAAACGTACTACGATACAGCTGGGTGATAGATCTGGATATACAGGAATTCTTTGAGAATGTAGACCATGGTCTTCTGCTGAAAGCTTTGGAACGCCATGTTTCGGAGAAGTGGGTGTTGCTCTACATCAAACGGTGGCTGGAAGCTCCAGTAATACTAGAAGATGGAACGGTTAAAATATCCACGGGCAAAGGAACACCTCAAGGAGGGGTGATCAGCCCACTTTTGTCTAATCTATATATGCATTACTGTGTGGACAAATGGTTAGAGCAATACCATCCACAGGTAAAGATGGTGCGTTATGCAGATGACTTGATTGTACATTGTAGAAGTTATGAGGCAGCTGTCCATACACTTGAAGTTCTAAAAGAACGTCTGACAGAGTGCGGTCTGACCGCGCATCCTGAAAAGACTAAAATAGTGTACTGTAAGAAGGATGGCAGAGACCTCAAAGGGTATCCTGTACAATTCGATTTCTTAGGATTCAGCTTTCAACCGATAAGGTTCAGATTGAAAAAGGGAGGAAGCTTCCTTCAATTTGATTGTAAGATGAGCAGAAAATCTAAAGTTCGAATCACGGGAGAACTCCGTAAACTTGCTTTCCATAACAAAACTCAACGTGGGATACAGGATCTGGCAAATCTGCTGAACCCCAAGATCCGTGGTTGGGTTCGGTATTATGGAAAGATAAGTCGTAGGAGTCTGCAACCTCTTTTCTATTACCTACACAATCGTATGCTCGGATGGATATTGAACAAGTATAAACGCTTCAAAGGAAGCAAAATCAAAGCTGTAAAATGGCTTAGGTTTATTACAAAATCATATCCAAATCTGTTCTATCATTGGGAACTGGGGTACAAATTGGTCTAAATTTATTTAGACATTATCGACTGTATAACAAGAGCCGTATGAATCGAGAGGTTCACGTACGGTTCTGTGAGAGGTTTAGGGGTGAAACTCCTCTTTACCTACTCGACTAGGTTTTCGTTATTTTTTACTACTGAGTAAATCTGCTAATTTCTGTATAAAACTCCTGTTTTTGTATTCGGCTAATTTTTTCTCAATATTTAATAATTGGCTTTCTTTTTGTCTTATAGTTTTTGTCAAATTAATTTTAGAGTTCTTAAAATCAGTATCTAAATTTTTATAGTCTCTGGCTAATTTACTTATTTTTTGAATTTTATCATTATGGTTTTGTTCAAGTTCCTTTTTTTCTTGTTTTAATTTATATACTTGGTTACCTAATGACCTATTCGAAAATGTTGGATACTTTATTGAAGCTTCTATTTCTGTTGAAAGAGCTAATTCAAGTTCTTTTTTATAAATATCGAGTTCTTTTTCCTGAACTTCTTTTCCTTCTAATTTGAATTTCAAATCTTTTGTTGCATCAATTTCTAATAAAGGAATTCCTAAAAATTGAAAATGTTTTCTCTTCGTGTCGTCAGGACTATGAGTAACATTTACTTCAATCGCAATTTGACCGCCCCAACGTTTCTCTAATGTTTTTGGATTTGAAAAGCGTATCAACAAATCAGGGATATATTCAACTACTTCTTTTTTTTCAGTACAATAAACCTTAATTATTTCCTTCTCGTGTATTATTGTGTCAGGTATTATTTTTAAGCTGTAATTATTTATTTTTAAATTTAAAGTATCCAGTTCAGAAATTACTTCAGTTATAAATTCGTGAGTTGTAGTCATTCTGTTTTTGCTAACATTTGTAGGGCCAGAACCGCTAAAACAGAATTTAGATGAACTGGAACGAGTATGAACATTATATCTTTTTCCTTGTATAGGTTTGGATTTTAAGTCTAAATGCTCCCATTTTGTAGGTTCTTGATTACAAAGTTTTTTATATGTATAACATGAAATAGTTTTCCAGATTCCATTTTCTAAATATTGTGCTAAATACTTTGAATTCATTCTTAATAGAGTGTTTTTTTAATGAAACCTAACGATAGATGTATAATTTGTGGCCTTTATTCATATCAGTTAGTTTAGGCCATAAATTATACAGCGTGTTGTGTGCCGTTTTATTTTAATTTTTACTTTTCTAAAATTAGCAATAAAAAAGGTAACCGTTTAAAATACCGAACGTAATAGATCCATTTTTTTAAAGATTACCCATACTTATGTTTTTATGTAGAAGCATGAAACGTTAGTATGGGAAACAGAAAAATCGATCTCCTATTTTGTTATAAATCCATAATTATTTGACTTTGTATTTTATTTTAACGTCCTTATAACAAGTATTTTAACGTGATAACGTTTAGAAAGTCTTCTTTCTACGCCATCAAGCGCAATACTTGAGTTATAATTCCATCCTAAAGGCTGTAATTTATAACTAACAAAATAGGAGATCTCCCATTTCTTTATTCATAAACCTTTTCACATAAACTTTAAAAAAATGTCTTAGCGGTATTGCAAATGGCATCACAACGCTTGAGCTATGAACAGTACGGGAGCAAACTAGCGTTTGCTTTCCGCCACGCACTTAGCGAAATCTTTTGGTTTTGTTTTTTCTTTTTTGATGTCAAAGCGAAATCCCAAAGATTTCGCGACCTTATAAATATACACAGACCTTAGCGTTTAAAACCTAAGCCCGTATTGTTTATAGGTTTTGTTAGCAAATGTTTTTTTTCGGTTAATCAGTTTCAATTCCGATATCGTTAAACATTTTTTTCAATTCCTTTATATCTGATTGCGTACCTAGTTTTATCAAATCCCGTAATTTTCCGTTCTGCAATTCCAAACTGAATCTTTTTCTTCCCAAAATTTGTTTTTCTTTTAACCGTTTTATTTGGTCCAATGGTATTTTTTTGAGTGTTGTCTTTTTTAACAGCACATAAACTACTGCTCCAATTGATATAGCACCTACGAAAATCCATATGTAACCAATCATATTCAATTCTCCATCTTTTATTTTATACAAGTTAATTACTGCATTGAATATATTTAAGAGCATTAAAAAACCAATTATTAGATAAGACGTTTTGAGTCCGTCATTTATTTCTATCGACTTTTCCTGCGCAATGTATTTAATTTTCATATGTGTCTTTTTAAATATTTGCTAACGTTTAGTATAAGAAACGTAGGGCAATAAATAAGCACTATCGTTTCAGTTTATTACTTAGCTAAATATAAATATTTTGCTTTTATTTTTTTCTTAAATGCCAAATTTTATATTTGGCGGACTTCATTAATATACACAGAACTTTCGATTTAGCACAAACGCCCTATGTTTTTTATACATTGTTAGGTGTCTGGCTTTTTTTTATCCGCAAACTTGCTAGCGTTGGCGTGAAAGCTCTTTTAAATTTGTGAGGCACGAGCAAACTTTAAATGTGCTTGAACTTGCGTTGGCTTAATCATTTCAAAACAATCCCATAGATTCACATTCTTCTAAAAACACACTTTTTAGAAATCCATTTTCAGCTTTAAGATTATATTTTGCTTCAAATAACTTCATATCTAAAAATTCTTTTTTTGTTAAAGTTTGTCCCATTGCGATTGCATTCTTATAACCTTCATTTACCATTTGAAACCAATCAATCCCTACATTTTTACTAGCTATAAGTGCCTTATAACGTTCATCTATACCGAAAACACGTTTCCAAGCTCCTATTTCTTCATCAAAATCAGTTAATTTAATTTCTAATTCAACATCTTTTGGTTTAATCTTTAATATATCTGAAGTCTTTAATTTTATACTAATTTCAAAGTCTTTTATATCAGGTTGAGAAGTTGCATAAGGATAAAAAGCTTTATTTCTATTAGCCATTTTACCAACAACTAATTTTGTGCTTTTATAACTAGAGTTACAGTCATTGCACATTGGTGCTAAATTTTTGAAATTTATACTACTGAACGGAAACTTCCCTTTAGGAATGTAATGGTCGTATGCTTCTTTTTTGGTGTGGTGAATTCCTTTTAAATCTTTGATTCCACAAAAGGGGCACTTTCCTTCATTATTCTGAGTAAAAAATGCTTGGTAATGAGCAGGAAGAGATTTGGTTTTTAACGACCCAAAATCTTTTAAATTAAAAGGAGATTTATTCCCATATAATCTCTCGTAAAATGCCTTTAACTCTTTGCCTAGGTTTTTTTGTATAGTTTCTAAATCTTTATAAGTAAGAATAGGAAGTTTTGGATTAGAGCATATTTCTTCAATATTATTGTTGTTAGAATAATAATCTATTAGTTCTAGTTTGAAATCATCATCATTTATGGCTGCAAACGCTTTAAATATCTTCTCTATTGAACTATTAAAAAAATTAGCAGCTACACCTTCATCATTGTTTATGTCGTTAGACACATCATAATCCACATAATGGTTGTTTACATAAAAATCATATAGCTGTTTATTGCCTTTTAACTTTTCTGCATCAAAATTACCTTCAGCAGGAAGCCAAACATCTTCAAATAAAAAATCTAAGTATTCTTGAAGTTTTTCTACTTCGTGCGATATGTATGTGTAGTTAAATAACAAGTTTATTTCATTTTTTTATAAACTTCATTTAACAACAAAAGACGTTCTACGGATTCGCCTATTTCAGTTTTTACTTTTGATATAAAAGCATCATAATTTTCACTTTCTAGCTGTTCAAACTCTTCTCTCAACTCCTGTATTCTTTTTTGAGCAACTTTACCAACCGTATTGGGCATATTAAATACTTTAATTCCAATGGAATTTATAGAAGTACCAAAAGTTTGAAAGTCTGGATTAACTGGTTTTTCTCCTTTTTTGAATACTTGAACGTATTTAGAGTCGCTATCTGAAAGTAAATATGGAGAATGTGTTGTAATCAACATTTCTCGCATAGTCTCATTCTTGTTTTCTTCTTCTTGCTCGAAACAAAAACGCAAACTTGATAAAAACTTTGCTTTCCAACTTGGATTAAAATGTGTTTCTGGTTCATCTAATAAAAACAAGCTACGAGTATCTTTAAAAAGTAAGCATAACCCTAAAGAATGTAAAAATTGATGCTCACCATCTGACAATGCTTTGGTATAAATATTCTTTTCTAAGCCTTTTTTCTTGATTTCAAAATTCTTGATATTCAAGACTCTTCGAGACTCAATGGGTCTAAAGTTTATTGATTCACTTAAGAAAATGTTTTCTGTAGCATAGGTGTTATTCTTGCTTTCTTCATTTACTGAATGTATTTCTAAAATTAAAAGCAGTTGAAATAATTCAAAAAGTTTTAAAGGGTTATTTTCAAAATGCAATTGAAAAGCTTCTATTGTAGCTTCATTTACTTTGTAATCTAATATTAGAAAACTACTATCGCTAGATTCGTTTTCAAAAAAGTTATAGTTTTCTTCTTCGTACCAAGTTGTAGCACATTTTTTTAATTTCTCAATGTATGAACTTGTATTTTTAAGTTCTTTTTTGGTATCAAAATCTAAGTTTTTTAATAATGGATATTTCTTGTCTTCAAATTCTTTAAGAATATCTGTTTTAATGATTAACCGAAAAGAATCTATTTTCTCAATACCTACATATTCTTTAAAAGGAGATAATATGTCCTTATCCAAATTACTATTTGTATGCATTAGCATATTAGTCAACAGGATAAACTGACTATAAGATTTATCTACATATATTAAAGAACTTTCAGGACTTGGGTCTGTTGTAGTTTCGGTAATTAGATTATTGTAATAAGCGTCATATTGAATAAACCTACTTTTAAAAAACGGAAGACTTAAAGTTTCGTTTTCTCCAGAAGCATAACCAACAACATATTGTGGCAAAAGGTATTTAATTTGATAACTAGAAAGGTCTGAATCTAACCCAAAATCTTTTTTATTTACCCAATCTATAATTGGACGTTTACCTTCTTGCTTTGTAATAACAATATGTGCTTTTGTGTTTAATGCTGTTTCGTTACTTATTTCGGAAAAATCTTTGTTATTAATAAATGTAAGATACTCCAATTCGTACTCATTAACCCTTGAAAGTGTAGAGTCAAAAGTTGCTATATTATTAATTACTTCTTCATCAAAATAACTTGGTTTATTACTTAAATAAATACAGTCTAAATGATAAAATATCTCTGATAAGGCTTCTAAAACATTAGATTTACCGCTACCGTTTTTACCTGCAAACACATACGGATTAAAAGCCGTTGCTTCACTCCAGTCATCTTTATCTAGAAAAAACAGTTCAAAATCTTTTTGTAAAGACCTAAAACCATTTTCTTGGTTTATTTTAAGCCTTAAAAGTTTCATCTGTTAGTTTTAATTTTACGATTGCAGTTTCTTTATCAAATATTTGTTCTAATAATGGAGGTTTCGCTTCTAAAAATTTGAAAATCATTTGTTGCCAGTTTGCATTAGGGAAGTCCATATCACCACTGTGATAAAAGAAACTATGTAGTTTTTCTTCAATATTACCTAAAGTAAAAGCTTCTTCTTTTTTGAATGTATCTTTTAGTAAAAATTGGTAAAACTCATCCAGACTAATTAAATCAAACATCCATTTTTCTCGTGTAGAGGTAATTTCATCTGGAATACCTAAAAACGTAGCCAAATCAAGGTTGGTTATATCTACTTTTTCACCTTCTTTCTTTTTTATTTCAGACATAATCGAGTCTTTTTTTTTTACTTCTTCTTTTGAAACTTCTATTTTCCCTTTAAAAGCTTCTTGTAGCAAACTATTGAGCAAGTCTTCTAACTCCGTTCTGGATTGAATTAAGGTTTCTTTTTGGGCTTGTATGCTGTAATAAATAGAATTAAATTCAAGAATAAGATGGTCTTCACACTTAATTATAGGAATATTTGAAATGATGGTTTTATTCAAGTTTTTCATTGTTACTCCTTTTGCATTTCTGTTTAAATACTCAATTGTATTAAACTCCGTCAAAGCAAGAAGAAGAAAAACTGAATGTTCAATATTTTTAGGCCTCAGATATAAACTACCAGTCCCACAAAACCAATTATTCTCGATTTCAGTAATTAAGCCACACCTTCCCATTTCTCCTCTTCGAGCCATTATAATATCACCTTCGGTTAAGTGATAATTAGGTAATGAATTATATTTTTCTTCAGTTAACGTTATTTCATTATCAGGAAAAATTTTATTGTCAATTATATTTACAGGGTTTACTAATGGAATTCCTCCTTTGATATAGTCTTTTCTGTGTAATTGAGAGCCGAAAGGACCAATCTGAATTTTCTTTAAATAGAATTTTAGTTCAACAGAATCGTGTTTGTTAGCCATTACAGGATCTCCAAACATATCCAAAAACTGAGCTCTTAACAACTCATCTAATTGTGCAATGCTTTTTTCTCTTTTTTGCACCAAAGCACTTGCTTTGTCTAGTAGTGCTACTATTTTGTTTTGGTTTTCTATTGGTAGAATAGGAATATCAAGGGTTGCAATGTATTTTGAAGAAATATTTTTTAATCCAGCACCTTTAAAACCCCTTTCTAAAATATGTAGGTTACCAGATAGATAGTAGTATACAAATCTAATATTTACTTTTTTATCTTTTCTTTCTGCAATATAGCAATGTGAAGTTGTTGCAAATGGTTCATTAAGGTAATGAATGTTTGCACTTCCTCCATTACCAAAAACAAGACATTCTTCAAAAAACTGAGGACTATCAGTTCTTTTAGTTATTTTTTGGCTAGAAGTTAAAAAAGGATATTCACCTTTTGTACTTCCATCACTTGCTTTTAATTTAGATTTTTTAGCAAAACGAAATAGGTCGTTAAATTTTTCTGTTATCATCCTATCAAGTCATTTAGTTCTTGCATATCTGCTAAAATGCCTTTTTCCATTTCCATTAATTTGGCTAAAATTTCTTTGGGTGGTTCATAGGTTTGTTCTGTATACTCGTATTCTTTGTATCTGTTATAACTAAGGTCTAAGTCGTTTTCTTGTATTTCGGCTAATGGTACAAAAAAGTGATTTTTACGGTCTGGATATTCTGACGTTTTTCTAGCAGTATATTCGCTCTTTACTACAGGTAATGGGTTTTCTTCTAGTTTTCTACGGTTATCGTCTAAGCTATAGC
This sequence comes from Cellulophaga algicola DSM 14237, assembly GCF_000186265.1. Lineage (NCBI taxonomy): Bacteria > Pseudomonadati > Bacteroidota > Flavobacteriia > Flavobacteriales > Flavobacteriaceae > Paracellulophaga > Paracellulophaga algicola. The sequence continues at coordinate 244,300 of NC_014934.1, read as the reverse complement.
CATCATTTTCTAAGGCATAAAACCAAACTTTGTCCGTATGCCAAGTTTTGCTGTCTTCTTCTACCTTGGTAAATACTAAAATAGCGGTTTTTACACCTGTATACGGTTTAAAAGCACCAGCTGGTAATGAAATAACCGCTTCTAATTGGTTGTCTTTCAATAATATTTCTCTGGTTGCTTTTTGTGCTTTAGAGCCTCCAAACAAAACACCTTCTGGTATAATTACGGCAGCTTTACCACCAGCACGCAACATTTTAGAAATACGAGCCAAAAATAAGAGTTCGGTAGAACCTGTGTCTATTCCTAAATCTGGGTTTACATCTCCTTTGTCTAGCTTACCCGTAAAAGGTGGGTTAGCCAAAACGATATCGTAATCGCCTGTTTCATTGTAGTTTTTACTTAATGAGTCTTTATATTCAATATGCGGATTATCAATACCGTGCATCATTAGGTTCATTAAACCCAAACGCACCATTGTGGTATCTATGTCAAACCCATAAAAGCTATCGTTTAATATTTGTTTGTTTTTCTTATCTAAAACAGAAGAGATAGAAGCACGTTCAAAACCATCTTCATCTGCTACTAATAAATCAGGTTCTTTTTGTCGTACCAAATCACTTAAAATATATTGGTAAGCTCCTAATAAAAAACCACCAGTTCCACAAGCAGGGTCAGCTATTTTATGTCCCAATTTTGGTTCAGTTAGTTCTGCTAATAGTTTTATTAAGTGTCTAGGTGTTCTAAACTGTCCGTTTTTACCTGCTGTAGCTATTTCTTTTAGCAACATCTCATACACATCACCTTGTATGTCTTGAAAAGATTGTTTGCCGTCTTTTGCGTCCTCTGCTATTTCTAAAAATATTTCGTCTACTTTTTTTATAGCTTCTACCAATAAAGAAGGCTTTTCAATAATAAAAACCGCATTCTTCATATACTTGGTAAAAGAAGACGTTTCATCATTCAAATCTTTGATATGTGGAAATACATTATTCCTAAAATGGACTAGCATATCATCCGCTGGCATAGCTTTAAAGAAACTCCATTTTAATTCTTTTTTAGGTCTAGGCGTTAAGGCTTTTTCTCGTTTATTGTACAATCTTGCTTTTTCTGTTTCAGTAACTTCAGGTTTTGGGCGATACAAACTTTCGTCTATCCAAGGTGTGTATTCACCATCAAATTTAGATTCATACGCTTCACTTGTGAATTCAGCATCACGTTCTCTTTTACTTTCTAGTTCGTCTAATCTTTTCACAAATAACAAATACGTAATTTGTTCAATCGCAGTAAGAGGATTGGCAATACCGCCACTCCAGAACGTATTCCAAAGACTGACGATTAATGCTTTTAATTTTGAGTTGTTTTGTAACATTATGCTGCTAATATTTTTGCTGTTAATTGTAGTATTTCGTTAATTTCTTTGGGCGAAAACACACCTCTTATTCCTTCTGGGTGTATCATTGTAAATGGTGATTCTATTAGATTTTTCTTTTCTAGATTTCCTTTTTCTAGAATGTATTTTTTTAAGATATCTAAAAATTGAAGTTGTCTGCTCGATAAATCATTATGTTCGGTAATAAAATCATCAAAAGCATTGGCAACACTATCCGTAAAAGTTTCTAATACTTCAAGGCCTAAAATGTGTTTGATAAATTGTAAAAACTTGGCTTTCTTATTTTGGTAAACTCTACGCAAAAGACCAATAGTAATATGAGGGTTTTCTTCGTGCAATTCATTGGCTAATTCTTCAACTTCTTCTTCCGTAATTAAGTTTCCATCCAATATTTTTTGAAGAATAGGATTGGATGCCATTAATTCCTTAATTTTTTCTTCGACCATTTCCCTATAACGAGTAATACTTACTGCTTCATTTTCTGGTCCAAATTCAACCATTTCCTTAGTTGCTAATTCATCTTCAAAATTGAATTTGGAAGGTCCCAAATTTGCATCTCTTGAATCTATATATCTAGCTAATGGAGAAAGTTTGTCAATTAAATTATTGAAATTATCTTCTTTTATGTTGTTCCAAAAATGATTTCGTTGAGCATCTTTTATAAGTTCTTGCTGTTTGGCGACTATGTTTAATGATAGAGGTAAATCAGAAATACGTTCTATTAAAGCATCTTTAAGCATATCGTACTTTTCGGCTTCATTTTGCATTTTAGCTAAAGAAACCTCTAAAATATCTTTCTCAAAACGCATAGCTTTATAGTCTACACCAGAAATAGTTCGCATTAGAGGAAGTATTTCAGATTTTAAGAAGTCTATTTTTTCAGAATTTATATTTTCCCAAAAATCAGGGTTGTTAACTTTTGCAATCGCTTTACTATTCTCTTTTATGACTATTGAGTTTGCAGGTAGAAGTATGATTTGTTTTTGTAGCCTTTCGCATTCTTCCTCAATCGTATTTTGAATACTAGCTTCAAGTGCAAACTCTAGTTTTTCTAATCGTAAACCGAATAGTTTAACAGGAATAGGTATGGCTTGTTTTAGTTCTTTTCCTTTCGGTTTTAGTTTAAAATATTCAAAATTATCCCAACAATCTAAAATTAAGAAAACGTCTTTTTCCGTACACCAAGATTTCATTTGTGTAGGTTCTAGCAAACGAGTTCCTCTACCTATCATTTGCCAAAATTTAGTATAGGAGTAGACTGGCTTTGCAAAAACTAAGTTTACTAATTCTCGAATATCAATACCAGTATCTAACATATCCACACTAATAGCAACTCTTGGAAAATCTTTGTTTTTAAACTGGTCTAGTAAACCACCTTTTCCGTGAACTCTAGAATCTTCAGAAACCATTACTTTGGCTAATTCGCCATTGTATTGTGGATAGAGTTGGTCAAATATTTCTTCAATACGTCTTGCGTGAGCAATATTGGCACAGAAAAATATTGTTTTCCCTGGCAATACACCATTGATGTCTTTTATGGATTCCTCCATAAATTCCTTTACAATAAGTGTATTTGTTCCTTTGTTTATGACCTTCTTTTCTAATTCTACACCTTCAAAATTGATTTCGGCAATCTCCTTTCCTTCAAGAATTAATTTCTTTTGGTCTTCTAAGGAAACTGTTCTTTTGCTAATTCCATCCGTTTGAAATTTGGTTTTAATTTTCATTACCTGAAAATTGCACAAATACGGAGGGATATTATTTACAGCTTCCTCATAGGTATAAGCAAAAGACGGTAAACCATCTTCACAATTAAATATTTTAAAGGTGTTGTGGTCAATTACATCTGTTGGTGTAGCTGTTAAGCCAATAGTAATGGTGTTGAAATAATCTAATACTTCTTTATAGGTATTATAAATGCTTCTGTGGCTTTCATCTACTACAATTAAATCAAAGAAATGAGGAGATAATGATTCTTTTTCTTCACGAACTATATTGAGCATTGTTGGATAGGTAGAAATATAAATTCTTCTATCTTTTGCAATACTTTTTTCACCTTGTTTTGGCCATCTAGGTTCGTTGGGTAAATGTTCTTTAAAAGCTTCTAATGCTTGGTCTCTTAATGCAATCCTATCTACTAGAAACAATGCTTTTTCTGCCCAGCCAGCTCGCATAAGAGCTTCAACTAAAGCAATGGTCGTTCTTGTTTTACCTGTACCAGTTGCCATTACTATTAAAAACGTACGTCTTTTTTGTTCGAGACCATCCATTACAGAACGAATAGCTCTTATTTGGTAATCTCTACCAGCAACTTTGGTATTTATGAGTTCGCTTGTAAGTGGTTTTTTAGCTTCCCTAATATATTGATAACGTTCTAAATCTTCTCTTGTAGGATAACCAACTACTTTTCTTGGAGGAGCATTTTCTAAATCCCAAAAGAATATGTCGTGACCATTGGTATAAAAACAAAAGGGTAAAATGTCTTTTGTTTGCTTTTGAATATTATAACAATATTGTTTTGCTTGTTCACGACCTGTATTTGCATCTTTAGAACTTTTCTTAGCTTCAACAACAGCTAGAGGTTTTCCGTTTTTACCTAGTAAAACATAGTCAGAAAATTGATTATTGAGATATTTTGCAGTCGGCTCTTTTGCTTGGTTTTCAGAATTTAAATTAACAGTATATTCTTCAACTACTTGAGATAGGTCATTCACATCCCATCCTGCTTCTTTTAGATGAACATCTATTAGTTTTTTTCTGGTTGTTGATTCGTTCATTTCTGTTTTTTATTTGAAATGATTAATTCTTTCACGTCAATGTCTAATATTTCAGCAATATTCATTAGTATTTCTAATCGTGGTTGTTGTCTGTTTTGCACATAAGCATTGACCATATTGTAGCTTTTACCCAATTTCTCGGCAAGCCAAATTTGTTTAATGCCTTTTTCTTCCAACACTTCCTTAATTCTGTTCATTTTCAGACGTTGTTTATTCAGGAACTAATGTAAGTAGATTTTTCATTTTATCTCATAAAGTTGTGAGTTTTATTCTCGTTTTTCTGTGTGGGTGGCGGTGGGGAAGGGGAAGCTCTTTTTATTTTGTGAGGCACGAGCAAAATGAAATGTGCTTGACCGTGCGGTGGGTTTTCTTTTTTTTCAGCTTGCACCTAACGCTTGAGCTATGAACAGTACGGGAGCAAACTAGCGTTTGCTTTCCGCCACGCACTTAGCGAAATCTTTTGGTTTTGTTTTTTCTTTTTTGATGTCAAAGCGAAATCCCAAAGATTTCGCGACCTTATAAATATACACAGACCTTAGCGTTTAAAACCTAAGCCCGTATTGTTTATAGGTTTTGTTAGCAAATGTTTTTTTTCGGTTAATCAGTTTCAATTCCGATATCATTAAACATTTTTTTCAATTCCTTTATATCTGATTGCGTACCTAGTTTTATCAAATCCCGTAATTTTCCGTTCTGCAATTCCAAACTGAATCTTTTTCTTCCCAAAATTTGTTTTTCTTTTAACCGTTTTATTTGGTCCAATGGTATTTTTTTGAGTGTTGTCTTTTTTAACAGCACATAAACTACTGCTCCAATTGATATAGCACCTACGAAAATCCATATGTAACCAATCATATTCAATTCTCCATCTTTTATTTTATACAAGTTAATTACTGCATTGAATATATTTAAGAGCATTAAAAAACCAATTATTAGATAAGACGTTTTGAGTCCGTCATTTATTTCTATCGACTTTTCCTGCGCAATGTATTTAATTTTCATATGTGTCTTTTTAAATATTTGCTAACGTTTAGGCTATGGTTAGTACGGGACTTAAAAGTAGTGAACTTTCGGTTTAGCACTTAGCCAAAACTTTTTATTTTGTTTTATCTTTTTTGTTATAAAGCCAAATCAAAAAGATTTGGCGGACTTGGTTAAAAGCTCTAAACTTTGGATTAAACACTAAAACCCGTATTAATTATAGCCATTGTTGGGCTACGTTTTTGATAATTCGAATAAGTTTAAGTTAAAAGATTTTGTATCATATTTTAAATATTCGGTTTCTTGATTTTTGGAGTCCTCATATAATTTCAAAATTAACCTACGTGATTCGGGTAAGTTATCCATCCATAAAGGTGAGAAAATTACATTTTCAGTATTAGTTAAAAAATGCCAAGTGATTGCTTTCTCTTTTTCATCTTTCTCAAACTTCCTCAATTCATTTAGATACTCTAATCCATTTGGTTTGTCTTTAAATGAAGCTAAAATTACGAGACTTCTTTTATCTAAAGGAATTATTGTTGAAATGATGTCTGAATATTCAAAGTTAGGGTCTTCATCTATATTAATTTCAGTTCCATTAAATAAGAATGGAGGAGAGGTAACCATTGTTGATGAAAATTTGATTTGATAGTCTACTTCGTAAGTAAAGTATTCTAAACAATTATAAGACTCGTTTAATAAGTTTTCGATTAACAAACTTTTTTGAGGATTCATATCTTCCACAGCAAGTTTAGAGCCTTTTAAATATTTTTCAATTCCAACTTCATTTAGGTCACCATATTCTTTTATAGAATCTATTGTGTCTTTTTCGTTAGTCGAAAATAAATGAACATCTTCTTTTTTTCTATGATGACTAATTGCGAATGCTCTAAAGCATAATAAAAATAAATGCTTAGAATTTTTTAAATCAATTAATGTAGTATCGTTCTCTATCTCTTTGAATATCTGTGTGTCGTGAGTGCTACAAAACCCAAAAAAAGTTGATGTATTTTTCTTTCCTACGGGTATGAAATTTAATTCGTCATTTAAATCAATCTCTGTTTCTGTTAGGGTATAAATACTGCTATTTGAGTTTTTCTCTTCCTCGAGTAATAATAAAGCTCCATTTTTTTGCAAACTATGTGCTTCAATTGCCTTCTCTTCACAATTCATAAAGCATTCTTTTAATGTCCTTGCCTTATTTATTTTAGATTTTAAAATTGACTTATCAATATTTACTTTTTTCATTTTTTTTAATGGAGCCCAACGTTGTTGTATATGGTTTGTTGCGTGTTTCAAGCAACTAATTTAGTAAATAATTACCGACCAAGAAAGTCCGCGAGGACTTTCGTAAGTAGGCGAGAAGCTAGCAATAAATTATATACGGTGTTGTGCTTAGTTTTTTTCTTTTTTCAGTTCATAAATAAGTTCAATAAATGTCTTGTCATTATTGGTTTTAAATGACTTTGTATCAAAAAAACCGTTTTCATCTTGAAATCTAACTGTAATTATATGGAATGGGTCAAGAAATGATTTCGAACGAAATTTCACTAATTCAAGCGATTTAGAATTAGTGGAAAATTTATCTTCTTTATTTTTCGAGAAATTCTTTTGAAAATAAATTAAAAGTATTTCATTTTCCATTGAGAAATGTTTAATATATAAATCATTTCTTAAATAGCCTACAATAGACAAAATAGCAAATCCAATTAGAAGAATTATTAATAAGAAAAGCCAGTCATTTGTTCTTTTTATATTAAAAATTGCTAGTAAAAGTATTATTAAAATTGGACCTAAAAATTTATCCTTAATTATATCTTTTGTCATTTTTTGATTTACATTTTAAGTCAACTCTAGTTCAATATTTTCGTGTTCTTTAATTATTTCAATTATTCGGTCATAATATTTCAATTCCGTTTTGCTTTTTTCGTTACGATGCCATTTTAAGATATATTTTTCATCGACATCGTGAACTCCAAATCCGCCATACAATACATCATTAAATGCATTGAGATTTCGTCCAATTTTCCAATTCAGTCCGAAAGTCATTTTCGATTCTATTTCTCGATAAAATCCTTTCATATTTGAAAATTTATTTCCGTTTATAGAGGTCAGTAGTTAATTACTTATTAATTCAGCTTGATTGATTTTATCATTATTGACCATTTTAACAATAAGATTATTGAATATTGTAGCTTTACTTTGAGATCTGTTTATTCTAAAACAAAATTCATTGAAATATCTATTTAAATTATTGTCACTAACCCAAGAATAAGTTGTTCTTATCCAAGATTTAACCTGATGTATCATTGTATGAAGCGCTTTAAAATTTAACCCTCCATTACTTTCTATTTGTGTGATGTCGTAAGCCTTTGCAATAGGACTATAGCCTCTCCATTTATCTGTAGTAATCTTTGCGTTTCGGCTGATATGGTTGACAAAAATATATTGTAAGGATTGTGCTGAAAAATCATCTATTTTCATAGCATACATTCTTTTTACCTTTCCATCTTCTGTAAGCTGAACAGCTGTAACCGCCTTCTTTTTCTTAGCATTGTAGCTTCTGCCAACTTTTGTTTCTTCTCTGCCCCCTAAAACAAATTCATCTACATGAACAACTCCGTCCATAGGATTATTCCCACTCGAAGACATAGCTTCTCTGACCTTAAGCATAAAAAGTCTAGCTGTTTTTTCTGTTACTCCGTAACGTACTCCCATATAACTTGCAGATAAGCTTTTCGTGCTTGTAGCCATCTCAAAACAAATAAAAAATGCTTTGCGAACACCAAACTTTACCTTGTGAAATAAAGTATCTGCTGTTGCGGATTCTGTATGTCTACAAATATTACATTGCCTAGAGAAATCAGCACGTGTTTGACAGGCTATATGATTGCATCTAGAACATTTAAAAGGGGTTTTAGACTTAATATTTGCTAAATATTCTTTGCAATCATTGTCCGTTTTGAAGCAATCAGAGAACTCTAGAAGATTTTGACCCTTGAAAATATCCATAATTTAATATATTTACTGAGTATCAAGATACGAAGTTAGCTACTGACCTCTATCCGTTTATTTCTATTATTCGCATTTTTCGGGAAATTAAGCACAACGTCTCCGTATATGAAACGTAGCGTGTAGAAAAACACTACCGTTTCGGATTATACACGAGCCGAATTTTTATTTTTTCTATTTATCTTTAATTTTCTAAATATACAAAAATAAAAATTTGGCGGACTTAATAAAGAAGTAAAAACCTCTCGGAAAGCCTATAATAGCTATGTTTTATATACATTGTTGTGCATAGTGCTTTTCACGTTCTGCTTGGTTTTCCGATGTTTGTTATTTAGTTCAAATGTGAGCGTTGGCAAGACATACTCTTTTGCAATTTTTGGCGTAGCGTTGGCTGGTGCGAATTGTAAATGTGTATGGCTTTGAGCGTTGGCTTATTCATTCAGTTTTATAATTCTAACTCGTTCTTTTTTTCCGTCTTCCGCTGGAATTAGATTAAAATCAACATTTGAACCAATCGAAATTTTGGATGTCAGATGGAATGTATTAGATAATGAAAAATAGTGTTCACTTCCATTACTTCTTAAAAAACCTACTTTCCCTCTTTCATTGTCGTGTAAAATTCTGACTATCTCGCCATTTAATCTACTCGATGGATTGTTTTCTCTGGTTTCTTTCTTTGGCTTAAAACTATTCCAATATTTTTTAAGTTCAGATTTTAGTTTATTAATTTCTGAAACTACAATTTCTTGTTTTTCGAATTGATTCAGTTCGTCAAATAATTTTTGAGGTACTTTCCATTCTTCTTTTTGCCTGATTAGTTTAGATAGCGAAAAGTGTTTAAAAGCTAATTCTGATTCACTTTTGTTTTTGTGGATTCTACCCAATAAATAAAGCAAGTCAACTTTAAATTCTATTGGTCCGAAATTGATTATTGCATCAATAGAATATTTAAAAGCTTTTTCAAAGTCTTCTTTTTCAAAATATAGTTCGGATAGCTCTTTCTGTATAAACCATTCTTTCTTTTTTCTTAAAATGGCTTGTAACTCTTCGATTGTTTCTTCTGTATTTCCTAAATTTTTCTTTGAAAGTGCTATTCTTCGAGCAAACCAAACTTCATTAGAATAATGAAAATTTTCAATGGTTTCAATTGCTTTTCTTGAAGTTTCAAAGCATTCTTGCCATTCTCCAATTTTTAATAGTGATTTGGTTTTATAAGCAAACCAATTTTCCATATCAGATGCCAATTCCATATCTTTAAGTTGTCCTTTCCTTTCCACTTGAATTGTTGAACACTCTGTCGATAAATCTTCTGGTTTGAAATGATTACAGAAATCATTAATTAATTTCCAGTTTGGTGTTGGCTTTTTCTTTTCGCTTTTTAATACAATCGAAAATAGGTTTGAAGTTAATGTCTTTGTATAATCATTATTAATATTCAAAAGAATTGGAATCAGTAATTCAATCCTTTGTATTAGTTCATTTTTATCATAATGGAAGTTTCCGTTATCTAAAGTTTCTTCATCTTCATCAAAGTAGTTGTTTTCGTTATCGGAATCATTTACGTTTGAATTTTCAGATTTGTATTTAGACCAAAGTAGCCAACCATAAGAATTTAAAACCCTTTCATTTGTTTCTGAATTAATTTCAATGCCATAAATAGACAAAAACTTAAAACCTGCATCAAAATGGTTTGTATATCTTAAACAAGCCACCATATCTGAAATCAAATATTCGTTATTAGAAATTTGGTCATTTGTGAAATCAGATTTGTTTTCTTTAAAAAACACTAAAGCATCATTATACTTTTTCTCACGTTTTAATTGCGATATATGTCTACTTAAATCAAAAATCGAAGCCATAGATTAATTTTTTAGCTTATTTAAGATTTCTTGGAATTCAGACCAAATTAAAGGTTCATCATAAAATGAAGCTGAAATAGTTGAATAAAAACCATCTCCATCATAATACATATCAACAATTAATGATTGTTCTGAACTTTTTATTTTTATTGTGTCCTTGTAAGGTGCTTGAATTATGAAAGCAAAGTCCATATCGTTTGAATTTAAAGCGATTTTTAAATCTTTATATGCACTTTTTCTCCAATCATCTTTAATAAATTCAAAATCCTTAATCGAATTATTGGAAGTAAGAACTTCTAACACTTCATCGCCGAATTCTTTAGGTTCGGATTTCATAAGTGTAGGACGTTTAAATTGGCCTTTTTTATTATAATAAATTGAAATTGTTGCAATTTCCCCATCACTTCCTTTAACTTCATATAGTTCTTGGTAGTTAGGATGATTAATTAAATTGACCTTTTGTTTCTTTGATTCTAATTTTGAATTAACGAATTGATGCAACTGAAGTAGGGAAGATGTAATATCTTCATTTGGAAAATTATACTTTTCAGCAATATCTTTATTGCTTATTGATAAATCTGCCGTTAAGTCAGAAACAAAAAACAACTTTTTGTCATTTTTTTGAACGATAGCAGAAGGTTTAATATCCATTTTCATAAATGGATTTATAGATTCATAGTTTATTAGATTTACTTTGTGTGTAGCTCTTATTAAACCTGTGTAAATCCATTTAAAATAGGTTTCATTAGTTTTTCCACCACCAGTTTCAACGTTAAAAAAGACTTCATCCCACTTATAAGACATTGCTTTGTGAACAGTCAAAGCCCAACCAAATCTTAATTGAGCAGAATTTTTGTACTTGTAGAATTCTGATGATGGCATATTGCTTAATAACTTTTGAATTTTTCCATTGACTTTAGTTTTTACCTTTTCGCCATTTTCTAATTTTTTCAAAAGTTCTGTAAGTTCATCATCTGAATGAAGTTTACCGCTTTTAAAGTTCTCTAACTCTTTTTCTGCAAGTTGATTTAAAAGAATTTTATAAGAAATGGTTTCATCTTTTGAAAGTTCTCCTTTGTCACTTAACCTAAAGTTCTCAAAACTGAAAAATTTCAAATTATGCCCAGAATCTTGAAGTTTGATATTTACTTCTCTAAAAGTTAAATTAGTTTTTAAGTTATTTTTTATTATAGGTTCGCATACTGAAGTTACTGTACCAAATTGACCGTTATATATTTTTTTTGGTTCAGCAAAAGGGTCGTTTTCATCTTCGACACGTATATTATTACTAAAAATCATTAAATCATTTTCCGATAAATCAGTTCCGTTTTTTAGAATTGATTTTTTAATCCAGAAGTTGATTTTTTGAGCATCATAATTTGAGTAGCTCAAAAGATGTGCATTTGAATTGTTTTTTAAACTTTTAGAAATTATAGGAAGCAAATCTTCCTTTTCTAATTTTTTGAAGTTTTCTCCAATTGTAAATGATAAATTATTAAATCTTTCTTGTCTGATACAGTTTACTGCTGAAAGTGCTTGTTTAACAATTTCTGATTTATTTTCTTTATCTATAAGTTGAAACGCTCTTGTTTTACATTCGTATTTGTCTTCTAAATAAGCTGGATTTAAAGCACTTTCTTCCTTTTTGCCAATTGATAGCTGAAAGCTATCTCCAACAAAAATCAATTTTCTTTTTGTGTTTTTTAAATCTGAAAAAGTGATAAAGTCTTCAAGTAATTTACCTGAACCAAATCTCAAATCTATTGATTGGTGGTAGTTATCAGATATTAAATGTGATTCATCAATTATAAAAATCGTTTCTTCTACGTCATCACATTTTTTTAATGGAACTATTTCTAAATCGATTCTTTCTTTATCATCTTCGTCTGTTTCAATTATATCTTCATCTTGGCTCGTTCCTCCATAAATTTGTGAATACATACTGTTGAATTCCAAATTGCTGTCTTTGAGAAGATTGTTTGCAATTCTTGCTGATGAAGCAAATAATTTGACTTCGGAAATATTATGGTTAAAAGCAATGTCTTGAATGAAAGGAATTAAATGTGTTTTACCACTTAAAGATGTACCTTGAAGTATAAATATTTGCTCTTCTTCAGATTTTATAAATGATGTGATTTCCTTTAATGCAGATTTTTGGTCTGAATACAAATTATCAAAATCCAATTCTGTCGAGTATTCATCATAGTTGACTGTTTCCTCGTACATTTCGTTTAGGTCGAATTTGTCTGCACGAAAAACTTCTTTAAATAAATTGAATGATTCGTTTGATAGTGAAACCTCTTTATCTGAAATATCAATTATATCTTTTATCTTTTCAAGATAATTACTTTTATCAATTATGAAGAAATTCAACTCTTCTTTTGAAGGAATTGAACCGATTAATTCAATTTCTTTTTGAAAACATACTGCTCTAACTGTATGAAATGGATTGAATAAGTCTGTTTTTGGAAGTCTGTTTTTTATGTTTTTATCAAAAACTCGTATAAATTTTTCTTTTTGATTTTTTAGCTGAACAAATGGGTTTATTGAACTACCACCTTTTATAATATCGCCTTTTTGATTAGTCCATCTGCCGAATTCAAATTCGGATTTAGCATTTTTTGGTAGAGTTATTATTCCGTCAAAATTTTTGAAGTCTATTATGCAAACAGCATTTTTAGTTACGAGTAAAGCATCTATTTGAAGCCTTTTTTCAGTTTCGCATTCAGAGTTTGCAATTAGTATTCCATCAAGAGAATACTTGTCAAAAAGGTTTTTAATATTTTCTGCGAATTCTCGAAAAAACGTGTTTTCATAATTTTTTGAGGCTGTACCTTTTCGTATTTCAAGCATTTTTTTGGTCAGTTTTGTATGTCAAAATACAGTCTTTTTTTATTGGTCTCAAAAATAGTTAAAACTATGCACTTTAGTGCATTTCGCTTTAGCTTCTAAAAAGACCTACCTTTGATTTATGGCTGAACAAAGGACTAATGGACATAGCGTTTCGAGGTTGACTGCTCACTTAGTTTGGAGTACAAAATATCGTTATTCTGTTTTGGAAGGCGATATTCAGATTCGTTGTCGAACAATCTTATTACAAATATGTGATTCTGAAGATGTTCAGATATTGAAGGGAGTTGTTTCAAAAGACCACGTTCACATGCATATTGAATATCGACCATCAATGAGTCTAAGCTATTTGATGAAGAAGTTAAAGGGTAGAAGTTCTCGAAAGCTTCAACAAGAATTTCCTGCATTAAAGTCAAAATATTGGGGTCGTCACTTTTGGGGAATAGGTTATGGTTGTTGGAGTACAGGTAATATAACTGATCAAATGGTTAATGAGTATTTGGAGCATCATAGAAAGCCAGATGATGGAGAAAACACAAATTTCATATTGGAACGATGACTTTTGGGTGACTTTAAGTCACCAGCCAGAAACTATGGACTTTAAGTCCATAGTGGTTCATTTCCACATTATGGCTTTCCGTATTTTTTTCGAGCGTTGGCAAAAAAAACAGCTCTTTTGGTTTTTTCAGCGTTGGCTTATGTTTCGGCAAAAAACCAAATGTGCTGTTTGCGCGTTGGCGTTTTTAGTTCAAATGTTCAATTGTAGCACGATTTTCGCATTATGCACAACGTTGCAGCTATGCGTAGTGCGGAGGCAAGGAAACTTTTACTTTCCGTCTATGCACGAAGCTAAAGCTTATTGTTTAGTTTTATTTTTTGTTTCAAAGCTAAATCCATAAGATTTAGCGACCTTATAAATATACACAAACCTTGCCGTTTAAGCTTTAAAGCCCGCATTACGTATAGGTTGTGTTGTACCACGTTTTATTTTTTTTCAACGCCAATTATTTTACTCAGCTTATTTAGTCCATTTTCGGAAATAATCCGAAATCCAAATTCGATAAAAACAAAACGTAATGCGATTGGAAACATTATTGTCGGAAATATTAATTCTTTTGAGTTTCCAAATCCGTTTATTATTAACGAAATTATAAATCCAATAATTGGGAGTAGGAAGAGTCCAAATAAAACTGTTTTAAAGTTCTTGTTTATTCCAATTTTCAAAACCCCATTTTTATTTTCAAGTTTACCTTTTATCACACAGAAAGCTCCGTAAACTTTTTTGGATAACTTAACTTCAAATTCTGAATCATTTATTTTTCCGATAAAAACTTGCTTATCCCAGTCAGAAACGAATTGCTTTTCCGACAGCATTTTCTTTTGTAATTCAGATATTGCTATCGAACTATCTTCTGTTAATGTAACCAAATGTATTTTAGTTGGAAAGATTTTCATTCAGGTTACAAGCTTTTCTTAAATGTGGTACAACGGTTAGTATATGAAAAGTAGGCGATTACGAAGCACGAAACTTTCGGTTAAGCACAAAGTTTGATACGAGCCACAACCCTTGAATTCAGCACTATTTCGCCTATTTTTTATATACATTGTTACCTGCTGGCTTTATTCATTTTTTCTTTCATTTCTTCAATCGTGTATGGTTCTTTTCGCTTATGAATCATTGCGTGACAGTTTGGACAAACAGGTCTCAAATCCTTTATTGGGTCAATTTTATATTCTTTTCCAATATTAGCAACTTGTTTTAAATGGTGAACGTGAATAAATCCATTTCCTAATTCTCCGTATTTTTTCTCAAAGTCAAATTCGCAAACAGAGCAAGAAAGTCCAAAGTGTTGAATGCAAGTTTTTCTTGCAAATGGATTTCGTTCATATTTAGTTACCAAAACTTGATTTGGTGTTCCTTCTGTATAAACTTTCTGTTCGTCCTTTTCGGTTTCTTTGAACGGATTATGTCGGATTTCTTGGGTTGTCAAAAAGTCAAACCATACAGCTTCTAATTCGTCTGTAACTTCTGGGTTAATCTCAATTCCCGAAGATTGAGGTGTCCAATTTACTTTTGCTAAATTACCTTGATTTAAAATGTCAATGTTAAGAAGCGGTTCTTTTGCAGGGTTTAAAATTGCTTCAAAGTCAATCATTACACGATTCAC
Source organism: Cellulophaga algicola DSM 14237 (assembly GCF_000186265.1). Taxonomy (NCBI): domain Bacteria; kingdom Pseudomonadati; phylum Bacteroidota; class Flavobacteriia; order Flavobacteriales; family Flavobacteriaceae; genus Paracellulophaga; species Paracellulophaga algicola. Next base: position 229,263 of record NC_014934.1, on the reverse strand, counting down.
TAATTTATCTTCTCCGCTCCAATGCTTTGATAAAAATGGTGGTGTCGACACAAATCCGGCAGCCATTATTCCTTTCGGTTCTTCTCCAAGTCGCATCAAAAATGCTCTGTCTCCTGGTTGTATTTTTTTATGACTTATTACACTCCATTTTTCTGTCGCTCGACCTGTTTGTTCGATTTGGTCAATGCTCTGTTCAAGAGTTGTCCAATTCCATTTTTTAGGATTCCACGCGAATAGAAATGTTTTCATATTGTCGTTTTTTTAGCTTGCAGGTAACGGTTGAGCTATGAACAGTACGGGAGCAAACTAGCGTTTGCTTTCCGCCATGCACTTAGCGAAATCTTTTGGTTTTGCTTTTTCTTTTTTTGTGTCAAAGCGAAATCCCAAAGATTTCGCGACATTATAAATATACACAGACCATAGCGTTTACAGCCTAAGCCCGTATTGTTCATAGGTTTTGTTGTGCTTTCGTTATTTCCGCTCCAATGTTTGTTCCTGTAGAGTTTCCACTAACCGATTTACTTTTTCTTTAATTATATCACGTGCTTTGTCATAATCCTTGCTTATCGGTGGCGTGCCATTCCATTGCTCTGTTTTTTTGGAAGTTACATTTAGCGGAAGCTCACAATCAAAAGTTATAATTTTGAAAGCATTGTTAGCATCATTTTCAGATACCAATTCCGGTTTCCAATCACTTATTTTGAATTCATCTTTCTTTAGTCCGTTTGCAGTTCCATTGGTTAGCACGCTATCAGGTTCAGTTCCTCTGAAAACCGCTCGATAGTTTAAACCCTGCTCCTTAGCAATTTTATTAAAGTAGGCTGCCGCAATAGGACTCCTTGCCGCTCCGTGTGTGCAGACGAATAGTATTTCTTTTGGTTCGGTTTTTTGTCCACAACTTAATATTAGAGGAACAATGAGTAGTATAAATATTTTTTTAATCATAAATCTGGTGTTGATGACATAGTTTTTGATAATGAAGCACAACGGCTGAGCTATGCATAGTGCGGGGCTGAAATCCGACGGATTTCCCGCCACGCACTAAGCTAAACCTTTGGGTTTCGCTTTTTCTTTTTTTTGTCCAAAGCTAAATCCCAAAGATTTAGCGACATCACAAATATACCCAGACCATTCCGTTTCACCCAAAAGTTCGCATTATGTATAGGTTTTGTTAGCAAATGTGGCGATACACAAGAGTAAGCGCAGGCTCTTTATGTAGATTGGAGACCGATTAGAAAACGATTCCATTTTCATAAACTAGCTAAAAAGTCCATCTGCGCAACGGTTGCGTTTGATTATGTCCATTTACGAATAATTGTGTTTGTGTAGTAGTTCAATTCAGATTTCGTTTCTTCAAGAGTATCTCCAATTCATTATTTTTTTTTGAATTACTAACAATTTTATAAATAAAGTAGATAGGAAATAGTAACGGAATAAGTACTACATAATTTTTTCCAATAATCGACGAAACAATTCCAGCTATAACAATGCTCACAAGAAATCCAATAACAAAAGCATTTATTATTTTTGACTTCTTTAGTTTCTTTTTTTCGACCAATAGTTCTTCGTCTGTTAATCCCGTAAGGTTCGTTACTTTCATTATTAGTATTTTTTATTTCGCTTATGCGTTAAGCCAACTGTAAATTTTTTTGAGCCATTTTTGCTAACGATTAGGCTATGAACAGTACGGGAGCAAACTAGCGTTTACTTTCCGCCATGCACGTAGCGAAATCTTTGGGTTTTGTTTTTTCTTTTTTTGTCTCAAAGCGAAATCCATAAGATTTCGCGACATGATAAATATACACAGAACTTGGCGTTTAAAACCTAAGCCCGTATTGTTTATAGGTTTTGTTGTAAGCAGTTTTTACTCGCACAATTCGCAAACAAAATTTGGGATTAGTACTTCCGAAATCTTTTTTAGATTAATATTTACCTTAAAATATGCGTTGTATTTTTCAAATTCTTCTTCAACGTCAATTACAGCAATTTGCACTAGATATTTTCCCTTTTCAATTGGTTTTGAAAATTTTATTGGCCAACATTTATCATTTTTGTAATCTCCATCTTTATTACAAATCATAGTGAATTCAGCATGTGAAAGGATTAATAACTCGTCATTTTCAGATAATTCTATTGATTGCTCAATAACCTTATCAAATTCAATAATGTCAAGCTCTTTTTCCAATGAGAATTCCATTAACAAATTATCTCCGCCAGAATTTGTTATTGCAATGATTGAGTTATTCAAAATCAACTGACTAAGACCATCTGGAAAATCGTAATTAAATTCTTCGGTTTTATACTTCTCTTTTAAAGAATTTGAAGACGCGATTATTAATACTCCTTCAGTAGTTAATTTAAAATTGTCTTCCATTTTTTAAATTGCTTACAACGTCTAGTATATGAAACGTAGCGTATAAATAGACGCTAAATTTTCGAATTATACACGAGCCGAATTTTTAAATTTTTCTTTTTTATTTTTCTTTTCTAAAAGCCAAATTTAAAAATTTGGCGGTCTTCATAAATACACAAAAACCTTTGGTAAAGCCTATAAAAGCTATGTTTTATATACATTGTTAGCTACCGTTTTTTCCTCGGTTTTTTTCCTCCCTTTTGAAAATATTCATCTATCTCTTGAGAAGTTTTATTTAATGAATAATCATCTACTTTTTTTAGAAGTTTCTCGTCAACTAATTTTCCGTTTTCGAGAAAGTAACCTAATAAGTCAATTTCATCATTCACTCGTATTTTTTCACTCGTGAACAATGGAATTCTTTGTTCTAAATATTCTATAAAGTCATCTTCGTTTTCTAAAATATCGGAAAATATCATTAAGTCGAATAAGCTACAATTCCAAGCGAATTCTACGTCAGGTTTTACGATTCCCAATTCTTTTAATTCGTGTAGGTTTGAAATAAATCCAGATAAATGTTCAAGTGTTATTGTTAATCTAAATGTCTTCTTGGTATTATCTACATTTATTAAGTTTCCTTGTTTATCATAAAAGGAATTATTGTCATCTTCTAAAATATATTTGTAAGCACGATGGCTTTGATAAGCTCCATAACCTACAGTTTCTGAAAGCTGACCTGTTAAACTTTTTAAAGCACCTCTTTTTGATGGTGCAGATAAACCTCCAGCTTTTATTTCAATAATATAATTGGCTTTTTCTGAAACAATAAGTAAGTCTAATTCAGTTTCTACTAGATTGTCATTTTCATCAAGTATTCCTGGTTTATATTTAAGATTGAGATATGAAGTCGATTTTTTTATAAAATTATCTAGTAATTCTGCTGTTTTGTTTTCTAGATAGTTGTCTCTCGAAAGTGAGTATTTATTACCTAGATATTTTTCTTTATAATATTTTTTATTTGCATTTTTTATTAAGGATTCTGCAATATCAAAAATATTTCGTGTTAGAATGTTAAAAGCAAAAAGATAGAGTTCATTTTTGTATTTGATTATAGGTTTTTGGGATATTAAAGTTTCATTCAATGGTAAACCTTGAAACTTTGGGTTTAGGAAATCTGTATTTTCTCCGAAATCTTGAGTAATCGCTTCAGCTACTTTTTTATGTTGTTCTTTTCTAAATCTTATTTTATGTAATTCTTGAAACTGTTTTGGGTCATTGATTAAAAATCCATCAGGTTTTCCTTCTCGCGAAACGAAATCGGGATTGTCTGCCAGAAAATCAATCATTGGCTGTGGGTCATCAGCTCGGAACGATTTTATTCCTTTTGCCTCATACCATTCCTTAAATCTTTTCATAGAACTTGGATGTGGCGCTCCATTAGGTAATCTTAACCTACAATACCAAGAATCTTCTAATTGTATGAACGTTTCTAGAATGTCATTTGAATTAAAACCATAATTATCAATAAAAAATTGGTCGTGTCCAGAAAACATTTCTTTGAATACTTCATAGATATGGTTCATATATCCATCTCCTCGCATATGCAGGGCTTCCAAAACAGTTAGAAATCTTAAATGACTTTCTTGTTCGGTATAATTTCCAACTAAACCTTCTGTAGAAATATAGGCGTTATAAGCCATTCTAATATTAGTAAGTAAATCCTTAAGCTCCTCGAAAATATCAGTAGTTGGTTGTTTTGTAGGATTGTTCGATAGAGCGGTTGCAAAACTATTCGCATATTCTAAAGTCACTTCAGCCATTCCATCATCATCTGAATTATTGTGGTTTAGAAAGTGATTATAAGAAAGGAAACCTAATAGTTGAAAATTATCGAATGTTTTAAAAATTTCGATTACTCTTTCGATAGACTTCTCAATAAACTCTAGATTTTTAGGTCTATTCGCTATTACTTGTTGAATGTATTCTTCGTGTTGCTTTTTGGTTCGCTTGTTTTTTACAGTAATATTTTTACCATCTAATTTTAATTCTATTCCATTAACAAGTTCTCTTTTCACACCAGAAGTTTTTCCATAGACTATTTTTGTCTTTTTCTTTTTTTTCTTTCTTCCTCTACTTTTTGGCATAAGCTCGATGTTTGTTCAAATGGTAGCTAACGTTGTTGTATATGGTTTGTTGCGTGTTTCAAGCAACTAATTTAGTAAATAAATCACAAATATAAAGTCTGCGAGAATTTTCATAAATAAGCAAAAACTAGCAATAAATTATATACGGTGTTAGGTGTCTGGCTTTTCTTTCCGCAAACTTGCTAGCGTTGGCAAAGTTATACTCTTTTGCAATTTTTGGCGTAGCATTGGCTGGTGCGAATTGCAAATGTGTATGGCTTAAGCTGTGGCTTTTTCCACTATTCTTATTTCATCTTCTGTCAATCCGTACAATTCATAAACCATTTTGTCAATTTCAGAGTCAGTTTTGTCGATTTCAGATTGTAGACTCTGTGCTTTTGCTTTTTGCTCATTAAAATATTGTATCCATTCCGCCTCTTCATTCAATGAAAGCTTCTTGTATTCAATTCCGTTTTCTTTGGCTGTTTTTTTTCTTATTTTTTCTAACTCTTTAAGGAATACCGCAAAGTCATATTCAGCCCATTTGTTCAATTTATTACTTGAACTCTCTAATGAAAATTTAGATATGAGAAGATTTATAAAACTCTCTTTTAAAGATTGGAAAATTGACGTCTTTTCTTCTATATGTATGACTTTATTGCAAAGGTTAAATTTTTGATTTTCAGTTGAGTTTGGAATTATAAATTTTTCCACGCTTACTTTCTTAAGCACATAAGCTCCTCCAGCAGTCTTCTCCCCAACATTTTCGAAATAGAATTTATTTAATCTGCTATTTAATAGACCTAAAATGAATCTGTTAGGCGTTATACTTGAGGTGAGAAAATATGAGGCACTCGTTAGATAATTATTCTTGCTGTCTAAAGAAAAATTCCAATGACCAGAAATTAATCCCCAAACAACTTTTTCTTTTCCAAATTCATCCAAAAATGCACAATTTCTCAAATTTGACCAATGGTTACCTTTATCGCTTCTCTTTTCTAATTTTCCATTTGATTCTATATTTTTCTTTACCAAATGTTCATAAATTGCCGGATAATCTTCGGCAACTTTAATTGGCTCTAAAGTACCTCTCATTCCATTATGCGTGTTTAGTAACCATAAACCAGAATCTTCAATATAATAGCGATTGATATGTTTCCCTTTTAGTAAAGGTTTTATAATATTTATATTTTTAGAGTCTTTTTTTATTAGTTCTGTATAATCTGCCTCCTGAAGGATAAATCCATCATCAAAACCAGTAGTCAAACCTCTATTTATTTTAATACCTACAAGTTCCTTTAGATTCGAACCTGTATTCTTTATTTTGTCTATTAAAGATTTTATTAAAGGGTTTTCAAATAGCCAAGAATTATTTTTCAAATAGTCTAATTTGATTGTTCTATTTCTATTCTCTAATTCCCTTTGAAATTTTTCTGCGTTTATTGATTCTTTATGAAATTCAATGTAATTTGTTTCATTATTTGGTTCTTCTTTCGTTGCTATTAAAATAACGCTAGACACCAATGCATCTTTGAATATGGCACTTTGTTCAAAGTTAATTATGTTATGTATATTATGTTTTGTTAGAAAGTCTCTTAACTCCTTTCCATATTCAGTATTGAAAAATTTATTTGTATTTATGTAACCTAATACACTATTCTTTTTTAGAATATTAAAAGCTTTTTCGAAAAAGTAAACACTTAAATCAGATGTACCTGTATAAACTTTATAGGCTGACTTGAAGAAATTACTAAATTCAAATATTTTTCTGTGTTGGACGTAAGGTGGATTTCCGATTACCACATCAAAACCGCCTCTTGCAAATACTTCTGGGAATTCTTGTTGCCAATTAAAAGCTTTATGTCCTGCTACATTTGGGTCATCAATTAAACTGTTTCCACACTTTATATTATTGTTTAATGAAGTTAGTTTTCTACCTTTTTCAGCTGTATGTAGCCATAAGGCTAGTTTCGCAATTTCTATTGCTTCTTCGTTAATATCAACTCCATAAATATTATTTTCTAAAATCACATTTTCAATGTCACTTAATACCAATGCATCGCCAAATAATTTAGCCTGTAATTCATCAATATATTGATGTTCTGTAATTAGAAATTCTAAAGCCTGATTTAAAAATGCGCCACTACCACAAGCTGGGTCACAAATGGTTAATTGTAAAAGCCATTTTCTGTAATCTTCTAATTTTTTAGTTAATTTCTTTAATGTAGATTTTTGTCTTCCTTTACGTTCTTTCTCATATTCGGACTCTTGAATGTCAAGTTCAAATTTCTTTTCTTCGCAAAGCATTCCAACTGTTTTATCTACAATGTACTTGGTAATATATTTGGGTGTGTAAAACACACCTTCTTTTTTACGTTTAGTTTTGCCACCATCGTGAGGTATGCCTTCAAGTTCATTTTGAATTTCTTCTATTTCTGTTAATGAATGCTCAAATATGTGGCCAAGAACATTTACGCTGACTTCACTTTCAAAATCATAGTTGCTTAACTTAACTGTGTGTTTGTATAGTAAGTCATCATTTATTTTGATTTTGTCTAAAACCTCATCTGGTGTAAATAAACCTCCATTATATGCAAAAATATCGTGTTGCATTCCTTTATGTCCAGTATTCATATAGCCGAAATACTTTTTAAATCGGTCGTACAAAGGAAAATATTCATCATATTTATCTCGCAAATCAGTCCATTGATTTACGATTGAACGAATTGAATTGGGTGGAAGTAATAATCTATCTTCGGCAAAAAAGATAAATAGAAAACGGTCAAGTAATTTTTGTGTCTTCTTGAATAAAGTTAGTTTGTCGTATTCTGGATTTTCGTTTTGAATACTATCAAAAATTTCATTTCTAAATGAAGAGTAATCTTTATAAAGTTTTTTGGTAATGTTTTCCTCTTGCGTTAAGGATTCCTCTTTTATTTTTTTTGGAACGTCTTTTAAAAGATATTCAGATGAGAGGCAAAGCCAAAGTATTTCAAAACGTTCTCTTGTTAATTGAAATAAGTTAAATTCCTCAAAATCTACAGCGTTGTCAATGTAAAAGCGCAACTTCTCGAAGTTGGAAGTAATTACATAATTACAGCCTGGTTGGTTGTTTTTATAACCAAATGCTTGGGTTTCTACTTTGCTTAAATCGGTTGTGTTTGTTCCTTTTAGTTCAATTACTGCTAGTGCTTTTTCGCCTTTTAGAATTGCTCCATCTGTCTTTTTAGAACCTTTTATGTTTTTTAATTCCGTTGTAAGATTGAAATCAGGCGTTGGGTTCTTAACGTATCCAAATACGTTTACAAAAAGGTCAATAAGGAATTCGCCTTGATACTGTTCCTCTTTGGAATTCCGAATATTCTCTTGTATGGTTGGATTATGAAAATGTGTAGTAAATCTTTCGTAAGCTTTATTGACTTTTTCGGACTCTAATCCTTTCAAATATTTGTTTAGAACAGAGTTCTGAAATAGGCTCATATTTATTTTATCATTTTTCTCAAAGTTAATATTATTCAGAGCGTTGGCAAAAAAAACAATGTGTGCCTTTTTCGGCACTCTTTGTTTTGTGCGGTTGGCTTTTTTTTAGCTTGCACCTAACGGCTGAGCTATGCATAGTGCGGGGCTGAAATCCGACGGATTTCCCGCCACGCACTAAGCTAAACCTTTGGGTTTCGCTTTTTCTTTTTTTTGTCCAAAGCTAAATCCCAAAGATTTAGCGACATCACAAATATACCCAGACCATTCCGTTTCACCCAAAAGTTCGCATTATGTATAGGTTTTGTTAGCAAATGTGGCGATACACAAGAGTAAGCGCAGGCTCTTTATGTAGATTGGAGACCGATTAGAAAACGATTCCATTTTCATAAACTAGCTAAAAAGTCCATCTGCGCAACGGTTGCGTTTGATTATGTCCATTTACGAATAATTGTGTTTGTGTAGTAGTTCAATTCAGATTTCGTTTCTTCAAGAGTATCTCCAATTCATTATTTTTTTTTGAATTACTAACAATTTTATAAATAAAGTAGATAGGAAATAGTAACGGAATAAGTACTACATAATTTTTTCCAATAATCGACGAAACAATTCCAGCTATAACAATGCTCACAAGAAATCCAATAACAAAAGCATTTATTATTTTTGACTTCTTTAGTTTCTTTTTTTCGACCAATAGTTCTTCGTCTGTTAATCCCGTAAGGTTCGTTACTTTCATTATTAGTATTTTTTATTTCGCTTATGCGTTAAGCCAACTGTAAATTTTTTTGAGCCATTTTTGCTAACGATATAGCTATGAGCAGTGCGGAAGCAAACTTGCGCTTAACTTCCCTTTAATCACTTAGCCAAAGCATTTTATTTGCGTTTAATTTTATTTCGTTCTAAATGTCGAATCAAACTGATTTGGCGACATAGTAAATATACACAAACGATTTAATTAAACACCATACCTCCGCATTGCTTATAGGTTTTGTTACCACACGTTTTTATGCTAACGTACGACTACATAACGCTTTTCCGCTTTTATTTAGGGTAAAGATTGGCGATTGCTATTTAGTTTTGAGTGTAAAATCTTTTGCGCATAAACAAGCTAAAATCCGCCCGTAAGAGTTGCGTTTGAGTAAGAGTTTCGGATTCGTTAAACTAGCTAAATTCCTTTTGAAGTATAGGCTTAAATTCCGTAGAAATCTGCTAAAAATAGATGTTCAAATTAAGGGGTAGGGAGTAACTTGTTCATTCTGTGCTTAAACGCTTCTCGCTTGCACGACTTTCTCAAGTTACTCCTTTCCAAGGTAATATGAAAATAAATTTGTTGTAGTGTATTGATTATTAGTTTATTGCAATTTTTGGTAAGATTTGAATACTTGTTTATTCATTTTTTTCTTGATAAAAAAACGAACCAAAAAAATCAAGGCTTGACCCTTCGGATATATTTCACATCCTTATTCGCTAAATCAAATGAACTCGCTATCGCTCAAACAGCATTTGATTCTTAACGCTCTTTTCGGTGGAAATATGAATCCTGCCAGGGATCTAGGCCACAAAACGTCAACAGTATAATTTTTATACAGCTCACTTAGCATAAGCACTGTAAAACAATTATAGGTAATGTGTGGTAACAATTGGATATGCACTATTGCGTATATCCGTACTATGTGCCTAAGATACTACTAACGCGTTAATTTTTCTATTAATTACTTATGAATTATGGGTTATAGACTGCTAATGCTAGGTATGAACGTTAAATAACGTTGTTTTAAAGCAAAAACAAACGTTTACAAACGTTTGTAAACGAAAGTAACTACTTCCCAACCGAATCACATACGAAGGGCTTTCTAAGTTTGCAGTGTCAGAACAATGGTGTTCCGATAGTCTTAACTGTTAATCCGTTCCTGAGCTTGTATCAGGATATAAAAATTAAAATTATGAACGCACTTAAAAATTCAGTACAGTTGATTGGTTATTTAGGGAATGATCCTGAAATAGTAAATTTAGATAGTGGTATTAAACTGGCTAAGTTTACCATTGCTACGAGCGATTCTTATAAGAACGCTCAGGGCGATAAAGTAGAAGATACACAATGGCATAATATAGTAGCTTGGGGCAAAACAGCAGCGCTTGTAGAGAGTTATTTAATAAAAGGCAAACAAGTTGCTGTAGAAGGCAAACTAATGCACCGATCTTATGAAACTAAAGAGGGAGAAAAACGGTACATTACAGAGATTAAATGTAATGAAGTGTTGATGCTAGGGAAGTAAATAACCCATTAGGTATACATGTAAAAAGCCTTGCAAATTTGCAAGGCTTTCTTTTTTTATTTAGGTCCGTCGCTACTGCGATTTTTGTTGCGGTTCCTGTTTTTATTTCTGTTGTTAGAATTATTCGGTTTTTGACCGCTGTTTCTAGAACGATTCTGTTGTCCTGGTCGCTTAGGTCTATCATCCGTATCTACTTCAACGGGTCTACTGCCATCATCCTTAAACGGATGATCTGTAACTGTAGGAATCGTTTGCTTTATGAGTTTCTGAATGTCTTTTAAATAGGCTCTTTCTTCTCTATCGCAGAAAGATAAGGCTACACCACTGGCATTAGCTCTTCCGGTTCTACCAATACGGTGAACATAGGTTTCTGGTACGTTTGGTAAATCGTAATTAACGACTAATGATAAATCGTCAATATCAATTCCACGTGCAGCAATATCAGTAGCCACTAAAACAGTTAATTTTCCGTCTTTAAAATCGTTCAAGGCATTTTGTCTTGCCGTTTGCGATTTATTTCCATGAATAGCAGCAGCATTTATCCCTGCTTTGTCTAATAACTTAACTATTTTGTTGGCGCCATGTTTAGTCCTCGAGAAAACTAAAACTGCTTTAGCTTCTTTAGTTTCAATTAAGTGAACCAAAAGTTTCACCTTATCTCCTTTAGGAACAAAATAAATAGCTTGCTCTACTTTTTCAGCGGTAGCTTGTTCAGGCTTAATCGTTACTTGCTCAAATTCGCCTAATATCTTTTGTGATAATTCTACAATTGTTTTAGGCATGGTTGCCGAAAAGAAAAGCGATTGACGTTTAGCAGGTAATTTTGCGATGATTTTTTTTACATCGTGTATAAAACCCATATCAAGCATTTGATCGGCTTCATCTAAAACCACATATTCTAAATCGCGTAAAGAGATAAACCCTTGATTCATTAAATCTAACAAACGACCAGGAGTAGCAATTAAAATTTCAACACCTTGGCGTAATGCATCAGTCTGCTTACCTTGTTTAACACCGCCAAAAATAACGGTATTTTTAATCCCTGTAAACCTTGCGTATGCAGTAAAACTTTCGCCAATTTGAATGGCTAGTTCTCGAGTAGGGGTAACTACTAAAGCTTTAATTTTTCGTTTACCTATGCCACTATTGTTTGTATATATGTGATGTAAAATGGGTATTCCGAAAGCTGCTGTTTTTCCAGTTCCTGTTTGTGCAACGCCTAAAAGATCTTTGCCTTTTAGTAATATCGGAATAGATTTTTCTTGTATTGGAGTAGGATTTTCGTAACCTTCTGAAGTCAAAGCTTTTAAAATAGGCTCTGCAATCCCTAATTCTTTAAATGTCATGTATTTTTATAATAAGCCACAAAGGTAGGGGAATAGTTCGGATTTTTTCAATTTTCCCCGTTTGATCTATGTTATTAGTGCAGAGAACAACGTATTAAGTCTTAAGTAAAGAAAACTTAGTGACGTGCTTGTTCATTATAAATAGGAGCAACAACGTGTTCAATAAGGATTTTTAGTAGGTATTGATGGGTTCTGACCCTAAGAAACAAGATCAAGTATTAAATGCAACCAGGCAATTTTGTGTTTTTTACATCTTTGCCCTTCGTACTTAATACTTTGTGCTTCTTTACCATGTAATACAATTAATCGTGTGTTTTAGCAGAAGCCTCTACTAAACGGTTAATTTCAGAGAGCTCAGCTTCTGTAAGGTCGCGGTATTTCCCTACCTCTAAATCTAACTCTACATTCATAATTCTAACCCGTTGTAAGCGTTTTACGCGATACTCTAAATGATCGCACATTCTTCTAATTTGTCGGTTTAGTCCTTGCGTCAAAATAATACTAAAGGTATATTTATCTATTCGTTCTACTTTACAAGGTCTGGTCACTGTGTCTAGTATAGGAACCCCGCTACTCATTTGTCGCAAGAAATCAGAATTTATAGGTTTATTGACCGATACAATATATTCTTTCTCGTGATTGTTTCGTGCCCGTAGAATCTTATTGACAATATCGCCATCATCTGTTAGAAAAATTAAACCTTCAGATGGTTTGTCTAATCGGCCAATAGGAAAAATACGTTTTGGATAGTTGATAAAGTCGATAATATTATCTTTTTCTACACCGGTATCTGTAGTACACACAATCCCTACAGGTTTATTAAAAGCAAGATAGGTGTGTTTACCTTTAGGTTTACCTATCAATTCACCATCTACGCGAATTTCATCGGCAGCAGTTATTTTGGTCCCCATTTCAGGAACTTTACCATTGATGGTTACTCTGCCTTGATCAATAAGCTTATCGGCAGCGCGTCTTGAGCAGTAACCAACTTCGCTTAAATATTTATTAATTCGTGTAGGAGTAGTGTCTGACATTTATTTTTTAGTGTGATGCAAAATTACATGAATATTATGCTTTTCTGAAATTTAAAAAGAGATGTTCTTTTTGGGTCTCTTTACCTAGGATTTATTCTTGCTTATTTTCTAGTGTACAGTATGTGATACACATAACAAAAGATTTTTCTAATACTAAAAGGCGATGTGTTGATAATGGAATAGTTACGCACCCAAATTCCATCATCAAATATTAAAGCCCTGCAATAGCTGCTTCTGCACAGCGTTCACCATCCATTGCGGCAGATACAATTCCGCCAGCATAACCACCACCTTCACCACAAGGAAAAAGACCTTCGATCTCTGGGTGTTCTAAATTTTCTTTCCTAGGGATGTTTACCGGAGATGATGTTCTAGATTCTACCCCAACAATATTAGCTTCTGCGGTGTAATATCCTTTCATTTTATCTCCGAAAGCGGCAAAACCACCACGTAATCTACTACCAATTAACTTCGGTAGGAGGGAATGCATAGGAACCGATTTTAATCCTGGTTGGTAGGAAGTAGCATTTAAATCTGCCGATAATTTACCTTCCACAAAATCTGTCATTCGTTGTGCAGGAGCAGTTTGTGTTCTTCCGCCAGCGGTAAACGCTAAACGCTCTAAATCTTTTTGGAATTCTAAGCCTTTTAAAACACCGTGTTGCTCGTATTTGCGTAAATCTTCATCAGCATTTATTTCTACCACAATACCCGAGTTGGCATAGAGGTTATTTCGTTTGGAAGGAGACATCCCATTGACCACCACTTCTCCTGGTGCTGTAGCTGCCGGAACAATAAATCCGCCAGGACACATACAAAAAGAATATACCCCTCTATTTTTAACCTGTTCTACTAAACTGTATGATGCTGCCGGTAATAGTTCATTTCTACTTCCGGAGCAATGGTATTGAATACTATCTATAATATGCTGCGGATGCTCTACCCGAACGCCCATGGCAAATGATTTTGCTTCCAATGCAATTTCTTTTTTATGCAATAGATAATAGATATCTCTTGCAGAATGACCGGTAGCAAGGATAACACGGTTTACCGCCATTTCATTTCCATTTTGAAGCTGAACAGCTTTTATTTTGTTATTATGAAGCGTAAAATCGACCACACGGGTATCAAAATGAATTTCGCCCCCATGGTTGATAATTGCCTCTCTAATATTTTGGACAATTTTAGGTAATTTATTGGTGCCAATATGCGGATGCGCATCAATCAAAATTTGCTCCGTAGCACCATGGTGTACTAAGCTTTCGAAAATACGACGTACATCACCCCGTTTAATACTGCGAGTATACAGTTTTCCGTCAGAATAGGTTCCTGCGCCCCCTTCACCAAAGCAGTAGTTAGAATCTTCGCCTACAATATGTTCTTGGTTTATAGCTTTTAGATCACGACGTCTGTCTTTTACATTTTTTCCGCGTTCTAAAACTATTGGTTTAAACCCTAATTCTAAACAACGAAGTGCGGCCCACATTCCTGCAGGTCCAAAACCAATTATGTGCACTTCTTTAGCTTTAGAGACATCTTTATATTCAAAAATATAATCTGGATTTTCAGATGGTTTTTCGTTAATATATACCTGAAGTTTGTAATTGATGTAAATTCTAGGCTTACGCGCATCAATAGATTTACGCAATACTTTTACAACAATATCTTTCTCTTCTGCACCAACATGTTTTGCTGCTTTCTTATTAAGGATACCCTCTATTGTTTCTTCTTTTAAAGAAACCCGAAGCTGAAATGTTCTAACCATGCCGCAAAATTACTTCAATTTCTGTTAAAAAGAGAACAAATATGAGCTAGGCTGTTATTGTAGGTGTTTAAAAAGCCTTTTTTTTAATTTTAAAAGGTTTTTACAATAAGGGTAATGAAGGTGAATTCATTTAAAAATGAAAAAAAAAGTCGCTTCTTAATACCATAAGAAGCGACCTAAAACTAGACTATATTCAAATTTAATGCGATACAGCAACTCTTTGTCTGCACTCTTGAGCAGCGGCTACCATTTCTATCAATGCTTTTTTTGTTTCATCCCAATGCCTGGTTTTTAAACCACAATCTGGATTTACCCATAAATGTTCAGGAGCAATATATTCTTTTGCTTTTTCTATCAATGCAACCATTTCTGAACGGTCTGGAACTCTAGGAGAGTGAATATCATAAACTCCAGGACCAATTTCATTAGGGTATTTAAACTCACGGAAAACATCTAAAAGCTCCATCTGCGATCTAGAACATTCTATAGTAATCACATCCGCATCCATAGCTGCAATATGCTCAATAATGTCGTTGAATTCTGAATAACACATATGCGTATGTATTTGTGTTTCATCTTTTACGCCACTTGCAGAAATTCTAAAGGCTTTTACTGCCCAATCAAGATATGTTTTCCAATCTTCTTTACGTAAGGGAAGTCCTTCGCGTATGGCTGGTTCATCTATTTGGATAATAGATAAGCCTGCTTTTTCTAAATCGACTACTTCATCGCGAATCGCTAAAGCAATTTGCGTACAGGTTTCCGATCTTGGTTGATCGTTACGAACAAAAGACCATTGTAAAATAGTAACAGGCCCCGTAAGCATTCCTTTTACGGGCTTGTCTGTAATAGACTGTGCAAAAGAAGACCAAAAAACAGTCATCGGGTTTTCTCTCGAGACATCTCCATAAATTACAGGTGGTTTTACACATCTACTACCATAACTCTGTACCCATCCAAAGCTGGTAAAAGCAAAGCCGTCTAATTGTTCTCCAAAATATTCTACCATGTCATTACGTTCAAACTCGCCATGAACTAAAACATCTAGCCCTATATTCTCTTGAAATGCTATAGTTTCTCTAGTTTCTTTTTCTATAAAACTATGGTACGCCTCTGGAGTAGTATTCCCTTTTTTAAAATTAGCCCTTTGGCTACGTACTTCTTTTGTTTGAGGAAAAGAACCAATAGTTGTGGTTGGGTATAATGGAAGATTCAAAGCTTTTTGCTGAATTATCTTCCGTTGAGTGAAACCATTCAAGCGCTGATCATCTTTTTTAGTTAATGCTTTAACGCGGTCTTTAACTTTAGGATTGTGAATACTTTTTGATATTTTTCGCTCCGCATTTGCGGCGCTATTCTCATTCACTTTTTCTAAGGTTTTGCTTAAATTTACTTTAGTGATAAAGTTTCTTAGCGTATTTACTTCTTCTAATTTTTGTTTAGCAAAAGCAAGCCATTGTTTTACTTCGGCACTTAAATTAGTTTCATTTGTTTCTAAATCTAAATCGCAAGGCGAGTGTAATAAAGAACAAGATGGCGCTATAGTAATTCTTTCTTCTCCCACATGGGCAATTGCCTTTTGGATCAAGGCTAGAGAATCTTCAAAATTATTTTTCCAAATGTTTCTACCATCAATAACCCCTAATGATAAATGGGTATTTTTATTCAGTTTTTTTGAGGACAAAATATCATCTAACTGCAGTTTACAACGTACTAAATCTAAGTGTAAGGTATGAACAGGAAGTTCTAATACGGTATCTAAATTCTCTCCAAAACAATCAAAATAATTCGCTAATATAATTTTTAAATCAGGAAATTTATCTGCGATAGTTTGGTACGTGTATCTAATTGCTTCGCGGTCTTTATTGGTTAAATCTGTCGCAAGAAAAGGTTCATCAAATTGAATGTGCTCGACATTTAAAGCCGATAATTCTTTAATTATTTTTAAATAGGTAGGAAGAAGATTTGGTAAAAGATCAATCCGGTCAAAACCATTTTCTTTTTCTTTTCCCAATAATAAAAACGATACAGGGCCTATAAGCACAGGTTTTGTTTTTATGCCCAATGCCAAGGCTTCTTTATATTCATCAACTATTTTAGAATTACAATATGAGAAAGCTTGATTTTTATAAAATTCAGGAACGATATAATGGTAATTCGTATCAAACCATTTGGTCATTTCCATCGCGGTAAGGTCAATGCCATCTTTCTGGATCCCTCTTGCCATTGCAAAATATAAGTCTTGAGTAGCGTGATTTTTTTGTTGCAAGGCTGTATAACGCTTAGGAATAGCGTTTACGGTCATACACATATCTAATACCTGATCGTATAATGAAAAGTCATTGGAAGGAATAATGTCAATGCCTTTTTCTTGTTGAAGCAGCCAATTTTCAGTTCTAATGTTTTTTGCCGTTTCTTCTAAATCTACTAAAGTTGCTTTGCCAGACCAATAGTTCTCTAATGCCTTTTTAAGCGCTCTGTTGCTACCTATTCTCGGGTATCCTAAATTTGTTGTTTTCATTACTATCTGTTTTGTGTATTAGATATTATGTCCCGTCAAAATTAGTTTTAATCATATTTATATCTAAATTATACAATTGAATAAGAGTATTTAGCTGTTTTTATTATATTTTTTAGATAAAATGTAATATTTTTGTTTTGGAACTGCACTTTACTAGAAAATTTATCTATGGAAAATTTAGACCTTACGGATTTAGCCCTGCTCAAATTGTTACAAGAAAACTCTAATTACACGACTAAAGAGATTGCAGCACGTGTAAATTTATCTCCAACGCCCGTATATGAGCGTTTGCGGAAGTTGGAAAAAGAAGGCTATATAATGAAATATGTAGCACTACTGGATGCAGAGAAACTAGGCAAGGAACTTATTGTATTTTGTAATATTACTTTAAAGCAGCATACAAAAGCGATTGGGAATAAATTTGTTACCGATATTATAGCTCTAGCAGAAGTAACGGAGTGTTATAATATATCTGGAGATTATGATTTTATGCTAAAAGTATTGGTAAAGAACATGAAAGACTATCAGGATTTTGTGATCAATAGCTTAGGTTCTGTAGAAAACATAGGGAGTGCTCATAGTACCTTCGTTATTGGAACAATCAAGCAAACCTATATGGTGCCTATGTAAAAGGCGATAGTTGAAAAGATAAGGCAATTAATTTTTCTTTAATTATAGAAAATTCGGCAAGGAGTTTTTCCTCGTCTATAGGTTTGAATATAAAGTGAATAGGATTTGCTTTATGGGCTCTTGCAATAGTAGCCTGGTCAGAATTTCCTGTTAAAAATACGACGGGAATATGATACTTTTCTTTAATAATTTCTGCAACTTCTATACCATCTAACCCAGGACCAATACCAATATCCATGAGGATAACATTGGGTTTAAAGTTTTCTAAAACAAGTAATGCTTTAGCTGCATTATTAGCGGTTTTAACCGTGTGTTCTCCGCAACCTAGAAGTATTTCTTCTAAAAACATTTGAATAATAAAATTATCTTCGACGATGAGTATGCTACATTTCATAGTTATGAGAGTTCTTGGATTTCTTGGAAAGTGATAATAAATGCGGTCCCAGTTTGTAAGTTGTCTTTCTCTATGTTTCCATTAAGTTGTAATACCAGTTTGTGTACTAATTTTAAACCTAAGGTATCTGTATCTCTAAATTTAATACCTTTAGGAAACCCTTTTCCATTATCACTCACGCGTAATAGAAAGGAGTTGCTCGCTTGTCTTTTTAAGGAAATGCAAATGATTCCTATGCCATCAGTAAAAGCATATTTTAAAGAATTGGTAACCAACTCATTTATAATTAAGCCTAAAGGAATAGAGGTGTCTATATTAAAATGAACAGTATCCACGTCTAGATTTAGTTGTATCTCATTTGTACTCCCTTTCATAGAGACGATTAAGCCGTTGACTAATTGTTTTAGATAATCTGCATAATTAATCTTACTTAGGTCCTCACTACGGTATAAATTCTCGTGTAGTAGTGCTATAGATTTAATGCGGTATTGACTGTATTTAAGGATGCTTTTTACTTCTTCATCTTTTATGTTTCTTGATTGTAGGTTTAATAAACTAGTAATTACTTGTAGGTTGTTTTTTACCCGATGATGTATTTCTTTTAACAACGTATTTCTTTCATCTAATCGCTGGTTTATGGCGTTATTTAAAGAAGATATATGCTTGTTTTTGTAATATAAATTATGAATGGTAAAGATAAAAAAGAGTAAACCAAGGTTTAAGAAAACAGCGAAGGAGATACTTTTCTTTTTATTAGTTTTTATTTTTTCCTCTACCGCAGCAGAATGTATGGAGGTATACAGGGTCCAAGTAGACATCCCCATAATGATAACATCCTTTACATTGTAAATAGGTTTGCCATTGGTATCCCTTAATGTTAAATCTTTTTTAGATTTGGTATAGAGGTCTTGCCTGCCACTTTCTTTGTAGAATACTTCGTTTGCGTTATTTAATATATTAATATCGTTAGTTCCTATTCCATTCAACCATGTTTCGGCATTAAGATTAAGACCTACAATACCCAATAAATCTTGATCTGGACTATATATTTTAGTAAAAAAACGCACCGTAGGTCTGTAAGGGAGTTCTACCTTATTATTTTCAATATTTAGGTCTAGATTAGAAATAAATAGCTGCCCTTTTTTTAGTTTTAATGATTCTTGAAAGTAATACCGGTTAGATTTGTCTTCTAAATACTTGTGTTCATATATAGAAATGCTATTATACATGTTTTCTATTTTAAGCACTTCTTGTCCTTTCGTGTTTATAATCCGTGCTTGAAAGTAATTGTCTTCATTTTTAAGAAAAAGATAAAGCACATCACGAATGTCATTAAAAGTTTTATTTTTTCTGTAATTAGCTTCTGCGAGGTCTTTAAAAAACAGCACTTTTTTCTTGCTTGTTTCGTAAAGATTTAATAATTGATCACTGGCTAAGGATAGTTTAGTATCTGATTCTGCTAGTTCTAAAGTAATGAGATTTTTCTCATAGTTATTAATTCTAATGATGGTTATGGACCATATCGTTATACTTAGAATAACAAATAACACTATTGAAGTAGCAATTAATTTTTTACTCATAGAACCTTATTTATGAAATAGAAAATAGTATTAAGGTGCTGGGGGGAAGATTGTCAATCTTATAAAAATAGTAAATTAACATGATTAATACTACAAAAATTAAACTATTTCTTTCA
This sequence comes from Cellulophaga algicola DSM 14237, assembly GCF_000186265.1. Lineage (NCBI taxonomy): Bacteria > Pseudomonadati > Bacteroidota > Flavobacteriia > Flavobacteriales > Flavobacteriaceae > Paracellulophaga > Paracellulophaga algicola. Next base: position 209,648 of record NC_014934.1, on the reverse strand, counting down.
AATAATTTAAAATGATATAGCTGTTTTCTAAGTCCCTACTAACGATACTTTTTGTCTAAATAGCATTCCATCCTTAGAAACCTACATTTCGGTAGTCTTTTGTTTCAATACCCGAGGTATAATTCCAAATTTGTACAAGAACTATTTAAAATAGATAACTTTATGATTTAAGAAGATTGGAGATTAGCAGCTAAGCATTAGTTATTTTTGAAGCAGTTCTCTATTTTTTTTTTTTTTTGATGACAAAGTGATCTAGTTAAAATCGTTTTTTTAAAATGATTTAATAATTTTTGAAATGAAACAGATAGTAAAAATTGTATTAAGAGGTATTCTAATAGGCATCTGTATTGTGATTATAGATGTGGGAATGAATATTTTATTAGGGAGCGCTGTGAGTTTTGATGCGCAGTTTATGAATAACTTGCAGTACTACTTCATATACTCGGTAACCTTAACGGTTTTAAATACGCTCTTCTTTAGGTATTTAAATGATAAAGTAGTTTGGGTCAGATTTAAAAAATTTAGACTAATTATTGGGGCTTTAGGAGGGGTGTTGTTAACTATGTTCGCTGTTTTTTTAATCCGATTCTCTATAGAAGTACTTATAGGGGGCGAAAGCTGGAACATGTTTATTTGGAGTGAAAACCCTAGATTCTATATTTTTTGCTTATTAATTACTTTATTGGCTTCCTTTGTTTTTCATGCCATTTATTTCTACAGATTAAGTCAGAATAAAAAAGTAAAAGAACAAAAAATTATAGCGAGTACAGCATCTGCAAAGTTTGATGCTTTAAAAAACCAATTAGATCCACATTTTCTGTTTAATAGTTTAAATGTATTAACGAGCTTAATAGATGAAGATCCACATCAAGCACAAAAATTTACGACCTCTTTATCTAAAGTATATCGGTATGTATTAGAGCAAAAAAATAAGGATTTGGTATCTGTAGATGAAGAATTGCAGTTTGCAAAAACGTATATACGCCTATTAAAAATGCGGTTTGAAGATAGTATTATTTTTGAAGCTCCAGACCAAGCTAGTAATCCAGAAGCAAGGATTGTTCCATTGTCATTACAATTATTGCTAGAAAATGCCGTAAAACATAATGTGGTTACTTCTGAACGGCCTTTGCATTTACGAGTATTTGAAGAAAACGGACAATTAGTGGTGAGTAATAATTTGCAGGAGAAGCAAGTGGTTAAAAAGAGTAGTGGTGTAGGTTTAAAAAACATACAGGAGCGTTACAATATTCTATCCAATAGGAAAGTAACTATTCTTAAAACAGCTTCAGATTTTAGAGTAGCAATTCCGATGCTAACAAAACAGGTTTCTATGAAGGAAACTCAAGAAGATTATCTAGAAGATAAAAGATACCACAAGGCAAAAGAGAAGGTAGAGAAAATAAAAGGATTTTATGGGAACCTAATGTCTTATTGTATTGTTATTTCTATTTTAATATTTGTTAATTTCAATACGACAAGCTTCCCTTGGGTAATATTTCCTGCCCTAGGTTGGGGTTATGGACTAGTCGCTCATGGAATGGATGCCTATGGCTACAATCCGCTTTTTGGCAGGAACTGGGAGGAGCGTAAGATGCGAGAATATATGGATGATGACCAATTTTAAAGGCAAATAACAATTCAGCATTAAAAATACACAACTCAGTACCTTGTATTTAGAGAAAAGACAAGATAGTAACATCTTTGAAGTATCAAAACAACTAAATAACTACAGATGAACAATTCAGAAACCGATACTAAATATTTTAGAGCTAAAGAACGCGTAGAAGCTATAAAGGCTTTTTATAACAAAGTTTTTAAATACATAGTAGCTATTGTTATTACCGGGAGTATTAACTATTACCTTAATGAATGGCGTAACCCCTGGTTCTTGTGGGTGGTCTTAGGAGTTTCTATAGCCACTGCGGTAAAAGCCATAAAACTCTTTGGATACGATGTGCTCATGGGGAGAAATTGGGAGCAGCGCAAGATAGATGAGTTTATGAAAGAAGAGGAGACCAAGAAAAAATGGGAATAATAGTACTAAGCTAAAAGACGATACAGATGAAAACATCCACAACACAAGACGATAAGAGAGAAAGAGCAGCACAGCGTATTAAAGCTTTAAAAGGTTTTTATATTCACTTAACAGTGTATATCCTGGTTAATTGTATGATTAGTGCAGTTAGTGTTGTAGGGAACATGAGCTCAGGAGAAAGTTTAATAGAAGCATTTACTACTTTTGGCACCTTCTCTACCTGGATATTTTGGGGCATAGGGCTTTTCTTTCACGGGGCAAAAGTGTTTAGTTTTAATCCTATTTTTAGTAAAGAATGGGAGCAAAGAAAAATTAAACAGTATTTGGAAGAAGATGCTAGTGATATTAATAAATATAGCTAAGATGGAAATTATACAAAGAACGAAATTAGAGCGAGCTCAAAAACGAGTTGCTACATTAAAAGGTTTTTATGACCATCTTACGATCTATTTAATTATAAATATTTTAGTATTTATTTTTAAAGGAAAATTTATCATTACCCTCTTAAGTAAAGAAGCCTGAGGTAATCCTCAAATCTTAAATTGGATAAATTGGAATGTATATGGAGCACCAATTATTTGGGGAATAGGAGTATTAATTCATGGACTCGTAGTTTTTAAAATCAGACCAAGTTTTTTGAGTAAGTGGGAAGATCGGAAAATAAAAAAATACATGAATGAAGAACGAGAATCTTCCAGTAGCTTATAATTAAAAAATTGAAGAGTGTAGTTTTTTGAAAACAACCAATCACCTCTAAAATAAAGACCAAAAAAAAGACCAAATGAAAACAATTATTATTGAAGATGAAAAACCATCAGCGCGAAGATTAAATCGATTGCTTGAAGATTTAGGTGTTGAGGTTTCTGTGCTTTTGCATTCTGTAGAAGAGGCTATAAATTGGTTTCATAATAATGAACACCCCGATTTAATTTTCTTAGATATTCAGCTTTCAGATGGACTTTCATTTGAGATTTTTGAAGCCGTAGAAGTAAAAAGTGCTATCATTTTCACCACTGCTTTTGATGAATATGCACTTCAAGCTTTTAAGTTAAATAGCATTGATTATTTGTTAAAACCTATTGATGATGAGGACCTAGAAATTGCGGTTAAAAAATACAAATCTTTAGCACCAAAAAAGGAGCAATTAACGCTTGATTTTGAAGATATAAAAAAGCTACTGGTTAACCCTATTGAACGCGAATTTAAAAAACGATTTACGACCAAAGTAGGGCAGCATCTAAAAATCATAAATGCAGATGAGGTAGAATGCTTTTACAGTGAGAACAAAGGTACCTATGCGGCAACTACCGAAGGCAGAAATTACCTTTTAGAAACTACCTTAGATAATTTAGAAGAAGACCTGGATCCTAAAATATTCTTTAGAGTAAGTCGTAAGTTTTATGTGAATGTAAATTGTATAAAAGATATTGTATCTTACACCAATTCTAGGCTTCAAATTAAATTAATTAAGTTTAATGAGCAAGAAATCATTGTGAGTAGAGAGCGTGTTCGTGATTTTAAGCTTTGGTTAGAGTAGTGTGGGTTAAAAAACTGGATTTAAATAGTTTAAATAATAAAAAAAGCCACTATAAGTTTTTCTTATAGTGGCTTTTTTTATGCATTATACTTATTCATCTACTCGATTATCATCAAAAGCAGAGGGCAATAATTTCGGAATTAATTTTATGAAAATAGGGAGTAAAACAGCCCCGCCCGGTAAGATGAAAATGGCTAAAGAAGGAATACTTTTAAAGATATCTAGGAGCTGTTTTTGGACTTTTTTCTTCTCTTCTTCCGTAAGATCTTTTACGGTAGATTTAGATAAAAGTGCGACTAATTCTTTGCTTTCAGAGAGTTCTTTTTGCAGCCTTTTACTGTTTCTTAAAATTAATTTATTTACAATTTTAGACATGCTATCGTAAAATTGCATGGCTAAATTATTGTTTTTTAAATGCGGAATTTGAAGCGTATTTTTTTCAAAAAAAACAGCAACGTCTTCAAGAGATTTTAAGATCTGTTTGGAAGGGATTCCAAGGTCTTTTCCAATGCTAAAAATGAACTCAGATTCTTTGTATTCTAGAGACTGATCTTCCCATACTGTTAAGCAAGCAACGTCTAAAAAATAACTGTTTTCACGTGGCGTAAAATTGTTAATTAATTTACTCCGGTAGGTACCATCAAAACTATCTTGGGTGCTATCAATAAATGTTAAGGACGATTCAAAAAGCTGTGCTAATTTTGCGTCGTTTTTATTTTTTTGCTTAGAACTTAAAGTATGGTAAATTATATTTATGGTAATGTATTCTAACTTTTCTGCATGCTTTTTTGGATCCGTTTTTAGCTCTAAATAGTTCTTAAAAGTTAAGACATCAATGTATAATAATGAGTTTGTAATTATACTATTAAAGTTCTTGCTGATGACATTATCGTCTAAATAAATTCTAGATTCAATGAGTTTTTCGAGCTGCGAAGAGGTCTTTTTTCCAGTTAGGATTTTGTTTAAAAATGAAATTTTATTGATGCCAAGCTGGTTATAAAACTCAAATATTTCTTCTAGAAAACTAGAAAAAGTTACCGTTTTACTTTTCTGTCTATAGGTGAAATATAAGGCGGTAAGTAAATTAATTTTTGCCTTTTCATCTTCAGAAAGCGGATGTTCTGGATGTATAAATTCTGGAATACTTACATTAATTCCGTAAATGAATCCAATATTTTTTAAGTGTGCATATAGTTCATCAAAATTATCATAGAGGTCATGATAATCTTTTACTAGGTGTCCAAATTTATCTATCCAACCTGATGCTGAAGGGTTCATTGATCAATCATTTTCAAAGTGCGAAATTAACACAAAAGTAATTAGTATCTCTATTTGAATTTTGAAATCTAATAATGCGCCAAAATTATGTTAACATAATTTTAACATTTAAAAACAAACCCTACTTTCTTTTTCTCGTAAGTGTTGGGGAATAAATAATCTAAAAATTTAAATCATGAAAAACACAAAAACTTATTTTGGTCTTGCGCTTCTAGCAATTACCGGTACAATTTTAGTCGCTGCAGATCATATAGATGCACCATCCACTACCGGAACCTCTGCAGATATTGCAGACTTTTATGCTTTTGAGCCTACTACAGGTTCAGACAACACTGTATTTATTGTAGACTTACAATCAAGTGTATTGCCAGATTTAGCTTATGGTACTTTTGATGAAAACGTACTTACAGAAATTAATATTGATTTGGATGGAGATTTAGTAGAGGATCAAGTCATCCAAGCTATTCCTAGAGATGGGGTTATGTATTTCTTTGGTCCAGTTGCGCCTTCACAAAAAGGTTTAGATAGTCAGGTACTTGTAGGTGCTCCTTTAGGTAGTGTAGAAATTTCTGCTACTACGGCAAAAACAACGACAACAGCTTCTGGTGTTAAATTATTTGCAGGACCTAGACAGGATGCTTTCTTTTTTGATTTCTTTCAGTTTAATAAAGTATTAACGGCTACACCAGAAGGGTTTTTAGCTCCTGGAGATGCTTCAGATACTTTTGATGGTGCTAATACGATGTCAATTGCTATTGACATTCCTAACGCAATGCTTGGTACGCCAACAGCTACAAATGCATTAGGAGTGGTTGTTTATAAAACATGGGTTACCTCAAACATTAAGCAATAAAAAAAATAAAATTTTAAATATCTAAAAAATTAAAAATATGAAACTATCAAATATAGTATATGCATTTTCTTATGCAGCAGCGCTTACCCTTTTTGTATCATGTAATAATGATGATGATATTGTTACCATGATGGAAGAAGAAATGGAAATTGCTGAAATGGATTTTTCAGGAACTTATGCTCAAGCAGATCATATGGGTAGACCAGGTATCAACACGGTATTAAATGGTGATGATGCTTCTAAAGATTTGCACAACATAACCATTCCTTCAGAAATGGCGGCTAATTTTCAAGCAGGTTTTGAAGCGCGTTTAGAAGGTTTGCATGATGCTTATGCTGTTGCACTAGGTTTTACAGCTGCAGATGTAGATTACGAGAACAATATTTTAGGGTTAGACGCGGCAACTTTAACAGGGTATTTAGCTGCTGATGTTTTAGAAGTTGCACCTAATAATGTAACAACGTATTTTTTACCTGGTGAAGATGCTGATATGGATGGTAACGTTTTAAATGATCCAGCAGTTATTGGTTTAACAGGGAGAACGATACAAGATGATGTTATTGATGTTTCTTTAATATTACTTTTTGGAGGTGCGGAAGGAATTCGTTTTAGTGGTCAAGATACAGATGGCGATGGTATGGCAGATTTACCAAGATTAACATCAGATGGTGTTAGTATTACTGCTAACCCTACAACTACCTTTCCTTATTTAGGAAATCCTGAATAGGGTACTATGAAGAGGAGCTATAAGAGGGTGTAACAGCCCTCTTATTTTTAAAAGTAAAACCTAATTACAAAATAAACCACACTATGAAATATTTCATACTTACACTCGCTTTTCTAGCCTTGCTTTCGTGCAATTCTGAAGGAAATAAAAAAATTACTGATGCAGAAGATTATAATAAGTTTTTACCTTCTGTAGCCCCTAAAACAACTTCAAAATATTTTGAACTTTGGAACTCCAAAATCAAACCAGATAGTATACAATTAACTAGTTTTGGTATTGTTTCAGGCCAATATGAAAATTACTTCAAAGCAACAGGAGATATTTCTTATTTGATCAAATCTCAGAAAGCCTTAGAGAAAGCTGTAGAAATTGCAGCTACAGGTAGAGCAGGATATCGTAGAGCTTTAGCGCGTAATTATATCTCGCAACATCGTTTTAAAGAAGCATTAGTGCAAGCAAATGAAGCCTTAAAAATAGGTTCTGGTATAACAGATACACATGGTTTATTGTTTGATATTCATATGGAGCTGGGGAATTATACATTAGCAAAGAATTATTTGAATAGTATTACAGATATGTCCAATTTTGGTTTCTTAATCCGTGCGGCAAAATGGAATGATTATAAGGGTGATTTAGCGACTACTATTAATTATATGGAACAAGCAAAAGATAAAGCAGAGAAAACCTATACAAAATCGCTTATCCTATGGTCTTATACCAATTTAGCAGATTATTACGGTCATGCCGGTAGATTATCTGATTCCTATAAATATTATCTAAAATCTTTAGAACTAGAGCCTGAAAATGCGTACGCAAAAAAGGGAATTGCTTGGATTGTTTTCTCTCATGAAAAGAACCCAAAAGAAGCCTTGCGGATTTTAGATGCTGTAACTAAAACATACCATGCTCCGGATTATTATTTATTAAAAGCAGAAATAGCAGCCTATATGAATAATACCGAAATGCAACTTTTAAATATCGATGAATATATAAAAAGTGTAAAAAACCCATCTTATGGAGATATGTACAATGCATATAATATTGATCTGTATTTAAATGAGACACAACAGTTGGACAAAGCTTTTGAATTAGCGAAAAAAGAAGTTGCTAATAGGCCAACCCCAGAGTCTTATAATTTTTTAGCGTATAGTTATTTAAAATTGGGAGAAAAAGAAAAAGCCTTGTCTATTGTAAGGGACCATCTTGAAGGAAAATCTTCAGAACCAGCGATACTTTATACGCTTGCCGAAATTTATAAGAAAAACGGATTAACTAAAAAGACGAAAGAATTAAAATCAGAACTTTTAGGAGCAGTGTATGAATTAGGACCTAGTTCAAAATCAAAAATAGAATCACTTTAATTACATATTATGTATAAGATTTATATCGTGTTGTGCTGTTTTTTTGGATTCCAGATAGGGAATGCACAGGAGGTAAAAGGAAAATTGATAGATGCTAAGAAGAATCCTATTGAAGGGGCGTATGTTTTAAATGTACAATCAGAAAAACATACCCATAGTAATGAATTAGGCTATTTTAAATTAGAAGGAAATGCAATAGGAGATACGCTTCGTATTGGTGCTTTAGGCTATGAAAAATTAAATGTCATCATTGAGAACCTTTCTTCAAGTCAGCGCATATCCATTCAATTAAAAGAGCAATCTTTTGAACTTGATGAAATTGTAATTAGACCAACATTAAATGGGTTAAATGTAATTTCTGCAATTGATTTAAAAACAACTCCTGTAAAATCCTCGCAAGAATTACTGCAAAAGGTTCCGGGCTTAATTATTGGTCAGCATGCAGGTGGTGGTAAAGCAGAGCAATTATTTTTAAGAGGTTTTGATATTGATCACGGAACAGATATTGCTATTGCTGTAGATGGAATGCCTGTAAATATGGTTTCACATGCACACGGGCAAGGTTATGCAGATTTACATTTTGTGATTCCAGAAACCTTAGATAATATTGATTTTGGAAAAGGACCTTATTATGCGAATAAAGGTAATTTTGCTACAGCAGCATATGTAGATTTTAAAACAAAAGATCATATAGACCAAAGTATAGTGCGTTACGAGGTAGGAGATTTTGGTTGGAATAGGGCATTGGGTATGTTTAATCTAGTAAATTCGGATACAGATAATGCCTATATCGCAACAGAGTATACTCAGTTTGATGGTGCTTTTGATTCGCCACAGAATTTTTCACGCTTAAACCTGTTCGGAAAGTACAGTACAAAACTCAAAGATGCTAGTAGACTTTCTATTACTGCATCACATTTTACGAGCACCTGGGATGCTTCTGGTCAAATACCACAACGAGCAGTAGATAATGGCTCTATTTCTAGATTTGGGTCAATTGATGATACGGAGGGCGGTACTACAAGTAGAACTAATATTAATGCATCAATCGTAAAAATTATAGATGACCAAACTTTTGTGAAATCTAATGTTTTCTATTCTAATTATAATTTTGAACTATACTCTAATTTTACCTTCTTTTTAGAAGATCCTGAGAACGGAGATCAAATAAAACAGAAAGAAAACCGAGATATTTTTGGCTTTAATTCCGAATTACAAAAAAATATGACTTGGGGTGTTGCTGATGTAGTCTTAAAAACAGGAATAGGTTTTAGAACAGATAACAGTAATGATATTGAATTATCACATACTTTAAATAGAAAAACAACGCTTGAAAATATACAACTAGGAGACGTAAAAGAAACAAATAGTTTTGCCTATGCTAGTCTTGATTATAATTTGGATAAATGGACTATTAATCCAGGATTACGCTTAGATTATTTTAACTTTCAGTATACAGATGATTTACAAGAGCAGTATACCAATACAGCAGAAAATAAAGCATTCTTGGCGCCTAAATTAAATGTGTTGTACTCAAGTAGTCAAAATTTACAATTTTTCCTGAAATCAGGAATAGGCTTTCATTCTAATGACACGCGGGTGGTGGTTGCTGCAACCGAAGAAGAAACACTTCCTGCGGCTTATGGGACAGATTTTGGAGCACTTTGGCGTCCTACACCTAAAGTATTTTTGAACGCAACTGCTTGGTATTTGTATTTAGAACAAGAGTTTGTCTATGTGGGCGATGCAGGTATCGTAGAGCCTAGTGGTAAAACAGAACGTTTTGGGGTAGATTTTGGCGTGCGTTATCAATTAACTGATTGGTTGTTTTTTAATACAGATCTAACCCTGACAAAAGCACGAAGTCTAGAAGAGGCTTCTGGAGAAGATTATATTCCTCTTGCGCCAGATTTTACGATGGCAGGAGGGTTGAGTGTACTTGATTTAGGTAGATTTTCTGGCGGAATTAAATATCGTTTTATTGATGATAGGCCAGCAAACGAAGATAATTCTATTATAGCTGAAGGCTATTTTGTAACCGATTTAAATGTTGATTACAAGGTGTCTAAAAATTTAGGAATTGGTTTTGCTATAGAAAACTTATTGGATACCGAATGGAATGAAACACAGTTTGCTACAACATCAAGACTTCAGAATGAAACAGCACCTGTAGAAGAAATCCATTTTATTCCAGGAACACCTTTATTCATAAAAGGAAGTTTAACATATACATTTTAGTAGAAGGTAAGAGGCAGTGGTTGCTTTTTGTTTTTAGGTTGAAGCCCCATAATCGTAAGATTATGGGGTTTTTTTTGTTAAAACATTTTTTTTTCGTTGAACGGTAAAACCTACTTCATAAAAATCTCGTAAATAATTTTAATAACAACAGATACTTTTAATTTAAATCCTTGGAATATGATTTATTTTTTACTACTTATCGAAATCTATATAGTGATACATTTAATACTCCTAGTGTATATTGCTCAAAAAAAACTGGACAAAGAAATTAAGCTGAGTCATTTTCATACGACTGACCATAAAATAGGTGCTAAAGTAGATGCTTCTGCGTAAGAATTAATTTCAATTTCTTTCATAATATAATTCTTAGCTTTGGCAGGTTCAATATTTGTGGGATGATGCGTAAAAATGGGTTTATATTTTTTTTAATAGTACTATGTTTTTTTAAAGGATATAGCCAAGATGTGGCTCAAGATTCTACTAAAAATCTGAATGTAACCATTCTTCCTATAGCCTTCTATACGGCAGAAACAGATTTTGGGTTTGGAGCTTTGGGGGTCGCCTCTTTTTGGATGAAAAATCAGCCTAGAACCACAAGAGCTTCTTCTCTACAATTAGGGGCTAGTTATACCACTAAAAATCAAATACTAATATACGTACCTTTTGAGCTTTATACCAATGAAGAAAAATGGCGTTATGTAGGCGAAATAGGGTATTACAGGTATGTATATAACTATTTTGGTCAGGGAATAAAGAGTAAGGAGAGTGATTTAGAAACTTACGAAGTGAGCTTTCCGAGAATTAGACTTTCTGTTTTGAGACAAGTTTTTCCTAATATTTCTGCAGGATTAACCTATGAATTGGATGATTTTAAAAACTTAAAGTCAGCTGAAAATGGAATTTTAGAAAATTCTGAGGTTATCGGTAAGGAAGGCGGAGCAGTTTCTAATATTGGAGCAGTAATACATTATGATTCTCGTGATCATATTTTTTATCCTACCAAAGGGTTCTTTATCCAAGCAAGTTATTTTGTTTCTTCGAGTTTATTGGGTTCTAGCTTCAATTATAACAAGTTTATTTTGGACAACAGATTTTACCAAAAAGTAGGTAAAAATCAAGTTTTAGCTGCAAATTTATTTTTGGGTACTGCTACAGACGGAATGCCATTTTTAGATCAGTTTACCCTAGGAGGTAAAAGAACACGAGGAATCAATAGCAGGCGTTATCAAGATAATTCAGAAGCTAGTTTTGCTTTAGAGTATCGTTTTCCTATCGTTAGTAGGTTTGGTGGTGTTGTTTTTGGATCCACAGGGACTGTAGCACCTAATTTAAATGATGTCTTCTCATCGCCTTATAAAAATTCAGGAGGAATAGGACTTCGGTATATTATCAACAAAAGAGATGGTGTACGTATTCGTGCAGATTACGGTAGGTCTAGTGAAGGTGGTATTTTTACCTTTACCATTAAAGAAGCTTTTTAATTACATAAATTTTCGAATCAATACCGGAAGCAGCAACAAATCTAAAAGCAATGCTGTAAATAATGTAGCGCTTATAAGCAGCCCTATAATTAAACTAGGGTTGTGAATAGAAAACAACAAGGTCATAAATCCAAAAAAGAGCAGTAGCGTAGTAATAATTAATGCTCTGCCGGTTTCTAAGAAGGTAGTTTCTAAGGCACGTTCTTTGGTCAATCCTTTGGAGATAGCAATTTTGTACTTTCCTAAAAAATGTATGGTATCATCTACAGCAATACCAAATACAATTGCAAATACAATAGATACAGGTGCGTCTAACGGAATGTTTAGAAACCCAAGTAAGGCACCTGCAAATAGTAGTGGAACCATATTTGGAATTAAAGAAATGATAACTAGCTTAACATTTTTAAACAAGAATGCCATAATAATCCCCACTAATAATAACCCCATTAACAAGCCTTGAAATAAACTAGCTTGAATATAAGACGCATTTTTATCCATGAGCATACCCTTGCCGGTAACTCTGAAGTTTACTATGCTAGTATCTATATTTTTGGCGACAAAAGCATCAATTTTATTATAAGTTTTTACGAGGCTATCAGTACCAATATCAAGAACATTAGCAATAATCCTAGCTTTGGTTTTGCTACTATCGGTAAATTTATCTAGTTGTTGTCGCGCATATCTAGATGCATCTTTCTTGTAAGTGTTAAATTCTTTTTCCTCATCAGGGAGTACAAAATAAGCGGTCTTGTTTAAATGGTTTGCTTTGTTTAATGCTTTGAAAATCGAATTTACAGAGCGTATGTTATCTACATTTTCTGTTTCTTTAAGCAATTGGTTTACTTTCTCAATTTCTTGGGCTACCGCAAAATCTGTAATCTTATACCCTTGTTTTGTTTGTACTGCCAATTCTATAGTTCTAAAACCAGAATATTCATTTTGAAAAAAAGCAAAATCTTCTGCAATTTTACTGTTGTTAGGAAGGCTAGTTTTAAAAGTGTAGTTGGTATTTACTAAGCTTAGTCCATATACACAAACTACCGTAAAAATAACACTAACACTTATGATGCTTTTTGGTTGAGCGATCGTAAAAGCATTCATTTTTAATAAATACGTTTGCCAGAAAGTGGACTTGCTTTTTTTAGGAAGAAGGGTTGAGTTTTTAAAGATTAGAACTAATGAACTGGTAAAGAAAACTACCGTGATATAAGCGATAAGTACGCCAATGGCAGAATTTACGCCAAAGTCTCTGATGCCTACCAATTTTGAAAAGAGCAAGGATAAAAACCCTATAGCGGTAGTTACAGAAGTTAATAATGTGGATAAGCCAACTTCTTTTAAAGACTGTACAATGGCCGTTTGTCTGGCAATACCTACTTTGATCTTTTCTAAAAAATTATCAAGGATATGAATCACATCCGAAGTACCCACAATGAGCATTAAAATAGGGTAGAAGGCTGCTAGAGCGCTAAGTTCTTTACCTAATAGGGATAATGTGCCTAGAAATATTAATAAGGCTACAAATATGGATATTAGGGTGATAAAAACAATTGCGGTTCGTTTATAAATGATGTAGAGTACAATAAGGACCAATATCAAGGAAACAATAGAGGTAACCGTCAGTTCTCTTTTTTGCATGTGCACCAATGCTTCATAGAATGAGGTTCTCCCCATCAAGTGGTTAGAGCTAAAATTATGTTCGCTTAACAATTTTCTTGTGGCATCTAATAATGCTACAGATTGTTGATAATCTAAATTGTCTTCGGTTTCTAGAAAGACCACTAAAGAGTGTGCATTTTTATCAATGAAGGAACCAATGAAAAAATTGTCTTCTTGTATTTTTTCCCAATCGGCGGTATATTGTGTTTCGTCATTAATATGCAATACAGGAAGCTTCGTGTAGCCAAAAGAAGTTTTTAATGGATACGATAAATTGGTCAATGAATTGGCTTCCGTGACATGAGGTAATGTTTTTGCAGCAAGGGTAAATTGATCAAAATTTTCTAGAAACTCCTTATCAAAAATACCTCCTTCATTTTCTACAGCCACCAACAAAAAATTATCGTCGGTAGAAAAGTCTTTAATAAATTCTTCATAAAACAACAAATCATCATCACCTGTTGGGAAAAACTGACTAAAATCAAAAGAGAACTTTAAATTAGGAAGTAAAAAGCCAGATCCAATAGATAGGAGTACAAAAACACCTAAGATGATTTTTTTAAACGAAAGAATTTTAAGCATATATTTAATTCATACCACCCAAATGAAACACGGTAGTGGGCATTCAAAATTAATGAATTATAAGTTAGTCCAGTTATCTAAATCTAAGGTCCAATCATAGTTTTTATAGGTAATATCAATATCTTTTGTGGTTGGAATTATATTATTTGCTTTTAGAATTTTTTTCACCCCTTTCTTACAGCCAAAATCACCTCTAAACCAATTGAATAAAGAAGTCACCGCTACATTCTTGCTTTCAGAATTATAGGAAGATGTTTTCATTAGATACTCTTTTGTTCCTTTATTAAATTGCTCGTTTAATTTCTTTGGATTATAAATAGCAACTGGAGGGCAGTCTTTAGCGCCACAATTAAGTGCAAAATGCACTCTGTAATCGCGCGTATCTACTCTTAGCTTTCTTTCAAATTTATTTGGGAACCATTTACGAATTAATCCTAAGCCTAAAGGCCACTGAGACTTTCGGATAATACCGTGTTCAATTTTAGCAAAGGACACCGTTTCTCCAGCAATAGTAATCTGTTCACGACTAAAGAAATCTCTACGGTCATTGTACAACTCAGGCGTATCACTTAAAATAAGTTGAATGTATCCGTTGTAAATATTCACCCAGAATGCTAGTTTTTCTTCATCTGTACGTAATGCATTTTCCAAATCTTCTAAGCTGCTGTTCGCGAGTTCTTGTTGGATAGCACTAACATCTTCTCCGTTTTTAATCTTTGAAAGAAAATCTTCAGAGAGTGTATTGTAATCTTTTCCTTGCTGTGCAGATGCGTAAACATTGGTGAGAAAAATAGTTAGTATTATACTGAAAAATCTTATATATTTTGTTTTACTTTTCATTTGAATTCAGATTTGTATTGTATCTTGCTTTACTTACGATATAACTATGATATGGGTTTGGTCGCAGTAAATAAAAACCTTTTCATTTAAAATTACGTAAATACTTATATTAAAGTGTCCTTATTAAATTAATTAGCACTTCTTTTTGACTAGAAAGACGTTTTTTTTATGATCTCAATAATAATACCAGCACATAACGAGCAAAAAAATTTACTAAAGCTTATTCCTTATTTAGAAGTGCTTTGTCAGGAAACACCAGCCGAAGTATTAGTGGTACTTTCTGCGGCAAATACAGAGACCATTAGTATATCTAGTGATAAAATTAAAGTATTGGAATGTCAAAAGAATGGTAGGGCTGTTCAAATGAATTATGGTGCCCAAAACGCTAAAGGGACTATTTTGGCCTTTCTTCATGCAGATGTTTTACCGCCTAAAAGCTTTTTGAAGGATATAGAAAAGGTTGCAAAACTAAATTATCAAGCAGGTTTTTTTTCATATCGATTTGATAGTAAGAGTATTCTTTTGAGGATAAATGCGAAATTTACGGCTAATGATGGCATTTTTACGGGAGGGGGTGATCAATGCTTATTTATTGAAAAGGAAGTTTTTAATCAACTAGGAAAGTTTGATGCCAAACAACTAATTATGGAAGATTTTGAGTTTTTTAAAAGAATGAAAAAAAATAATATTAGTTATAAAATTATAAATAACGATTTATTAGTTTCTGCTAGAAAATATGAATCGAACTCTTATCTAAGAGTAAATATTTCAAACCTATTATTGGTGTTATTGTTTAAAATGGGGTATCCATCAAATAAGTTAAGATCGCTTCACAATAGATTATTAAAAATGCCTTATCATATTAAAGTTGAATAAAGTTTTATGCGTAAAATAATTAATGGAATTCAACAAATAGGTATTGGCGTTGCAGATGCAAAAAGTGTTTTTAATTGGTATCGGGAACATCTTGGATTTGATATCCTAGTATTTGAAGATGTCGCTACGGCGGACTTAATGACGCAGTATACTAACAAAAATATTGAAAGCAGGCATGCATTATTAGCCTTAAATATGAAAGGTGGGGGCGGACTCGAAATTTGGCAATTTACAGGGCGCGTTCCTCAAGCTTCAAAAACTCCTTTTTTATTGGGGGATTTAGGAATCAATAGCATGAAAATAAGGGCAACAGATGTTGCTCTAATCCATCAAAATTTAAATAAAATTTCACTAGAAACTCTGGGAGATTTAACTGAAACAAAAGGAGAAAAATCTCATTTTTTCTTTAAAGATCCTTGGAATAATTTAGTGGAAATTGTAGAAGATGATTATATTTTTTCAAAAACCAATAGTACTTCTGGTGGTGTTATGGGAACAGTAATCGGTGTTTCAAATATTGAGGAATCTTTGCTGTTTTATCAGGAAATTTTAGGGTATGAAGTATGTACTTCAGATAGGAGTGGTGTTTTTAATGATTTTAGAGACTTACCTGGAGGTGCCCACTCTTTTAGGAGAGTACTTCTTAAACATAACAATAGAGCTATTGGTGGGTTTGGAGAACTTTTAGGGCCTACGGAAATAGAATTAATACAAGTTTTAGATCGTAAACCACTCAAAATATATAAAGATAGGCTTTGGGGAGATCTGGGGTATATTCACCTATGTTTTGATATTAATGGAATGAAAGCACTACGTAATGAAACAAAAAATCTTGGGTTTCCTTTTACCGTAGATAGTGCAGATAGTTTTGATATGGGAGATGCTGCGGGTCATTTTAGTTATATAGAAGACCCAGATGGTACCTTAATAGAATTTGTTGAAACACATAAAGTGCCCATTCTAAAAAAACTAGGAATCTTCATCAACCTAAAAAAAAGAAATCCGCTTAATCCGTTACCTAGATGGCTTGTAAAAGCTATGCAGGTACACCGAATTAAACGGAATCTATAATTTTATCTCAACATTAAGAGTTTACAACACCTAAGGTATATAATTGCTCTAAGTTAGGAGCTTCACTACCTCCAGCAGGTTCTAAAGTGATACCGAAAGCTTCCGATTCATTAGGATTGTTTAAAGCGAATACTTTATTATCATCCGTAATAAAATCTTCCAAAAGCCCCATACTTGTAGGAGTTAAAGGGTTTAGTTTTAAAGACCATACTTGGTATACCATTCCATCTGGTGGTTCTGGTAAGCCTTGCGCATCAATAAATACTTTTTGCTCGCTCTTATTCCAATATGCTTTAGCGTAAGAATTAGGATCTACCGCTTGTCCGCCTAAGGCAACTACTTGAATATCTTTATCACGTATTGTTGTTAACAATTCTTGTGATTTATCTAAAGATGTTTTAGCCTCTTCTATCTTTTCTTCTAAAGCACTATTGGCTTGCGTGGTTGCATCTAAATCAGATTTTAAACTGTTATTTTCAGAATACATCCAGAATAGGCCTACTGCAAAAATAATTGATGCTGCCCACCCGATGTAAGAACTCCAATTGTTTTTAGTTGGTTGCATCTCTATTACTTTAGGGGCTTGTGTTGCCGCTATTTTAGCTTGCACCTTTGCTAAATTAATTTGAGCCCCACCTTTTGGTGCGGCCGCTTTGGTTAAGGCTAAAACCGAAGCTTCAATTTCTTCTATCTCTTTTTGTATTTCAGCGTGTTCACCTGCGTATCTGGCTATATCTAAGTTTTCTACTTCAGATAAGATACCAGCAACGTAGAGCTCTAAAATTCCTGATGCTATGTATTTTTCTATATCCATGCTATATTGCTATATTGCCCCTAATTTGTGAAATACAACTTCTGTTTCTTGTTTTTACCGTTCCAACCGGTATTTCCAATTCTTCCGCTGCTTCCTTTTGAGTATATCCTTTAAAATATAATAGGTCTATTATCTGAACACATTTTTCTTTTAGGTTCGTTAATAAGCTTTTTATACCAATAGTATCTACCTGAGTATTAAGGTCATTTTTGTCTTCCAGAATATTTACGAAAAAATCAGCAGAAAGGTTTTGTTTGCTGTTTTTATGGGATTTAGAACGCACTTCATCGATAGCCGCATTTCTTGCAATATTCAACATCCATGTAAAGAACCGCCCTTTAGAGACATTGTAGCTCTCTGCATTGTTCCATGCTTTTACAAATACATCTTGACAAATCTCTTGTGCGATATCGTTATTTTTTACGATATTATTGATTACTCCGCTTATGTTGTCAGCATACATGCCATACAGCTTTTCAAACGCTTTTGCATCTTTCATTCGGAACTTTTCTACTAATTCTTCTAATTCCATTTATTATGTTTACAAATTAAAGATATATAAAAAAGCTGCTAAATAGCAGCTTTTAATTTTATTAAGGTGATAATTCTTATTGAATAATACCGGCACAACTTACACGAGCACCTGCATCTCCACTAGGTTGAGAGGTAAAATCATCAACTCCTTGGTGAACGATTACTCCTTTGCCAATAATATTTTTTGTATCATCATCACAATCAATACACCATTCATCTGTACTAAATTCTACCTTGGCATTGCCATCAGCATCTGCCATAAAGTTTCCAATATCACCCCTGTGGTATCCAGCTTCATCACCCCATTTCCCATGTTGTTGGAATGTTGGGTTCCAATGGCCACCTGCAGATTTTCCATCAGCAGAAGAACAATCTGCCGTTTCATGAATATGAATAGCATGTTCTCCTTCAGATAATCCAGCTAATGTAGCCACCATCATGACTTCACCATCTTTTTCGGTAAAAGTAACTTCACCTTTTACTTTAGAATCGCTTTTAGGCTCTAATGAAATGGTCATGGTTTTTTCATCCATAGTATCCTCCATATCATCAGTCATTTCATTTGCGCTGTTTTCTATCTCATCAGAGGTTTCTTCAACTTCTTTCTTTGTTTCTTTACAGCTATAAGAAATACTTATTACAGCAATTGTTAGAGCAAATATTAATTTTTTCATAAGTTGTTGTTTTAGTTAGAGAGTTTCTTTCTCCTCGCACAAAACTAAACTTAGTAAAGGGAACTAAGTGCTCCAAAAACTAGTAAAACTAACGCAAATGCAGTAGGGTAGCATTATTTTTTAGTAAATAATACGTCTCCTTTTATAGCTACCTCGTCCCAAGTTTTGCTTACGCCATCTTTACCAGTATGCAATGCTTCACAAACTTTGTTTAAAGATGCTACGGCATCAGATGCATTCCAGTTTTTTAAATCCATTATTCCTGAAAACGTATAGCTTGTATCAGAATTCATGGTAGTTTCTAATGGAATTGAGCTAGTTTCTCCGTTCATTTCAATTTCTAATGAACATGCATCACCATCAACCTTAAAAGTACCAGAAATTAGTTCCGTATTTTTCATTGCACCAAAAAAGAATTCTGTAATTTTTGGATCTCTTGTTCCGGTAGGGTCATTTGTAAATAAGCTGCTTACTGGAATTCCAAATTCTAAACCATTCAAAGCTTCTAAAGCAGTAGCTGCAGGAGTAGCATTTTTGATGTTAATAGCTTTAAAAGTTCCTCCAACAGGAAGTTTATCCGTGGTTTTATAAGCCGTAAAGCTAACTTTGGTAGAATCACTTACTAAAGAATACATTTCCTTTGTTGTTGTAACTTCTTTTTCTTCAGACGTGTTGTCTTTTTTTGTTTCCTTGCAGCTATAAGAGAAAATAGCTATTGCAAACGATACTATTAAAAGTGTTTTTTTCATTACTATATAATTTTAATTTGATAGGATAAAATTACGCTTATTTTGGGGCGTATTCTAATTCAAACCCCACAGATTTCTGAATGATTTGTTATTTTTTCTTTCTTAAATCAGGACTGTAAAATACGCCTACTTGTATGCGGTCATAATTGGCGCCAGAAAAATGATTTTTCAAATAACCCGCTTGTACTGCTAAGTTCTCTGTTACGTTAACGCCTAATGCTCCATATAGTCTATTTTGACCAAAGGCATCATCTTGTAAATTGATAAAGACTTCATCGTAAACATTCAAAAAGAAAATATCAGTTAGGGGCAGGGTCACTTGTAATCGATATCGTGCTCTATGTTGCGTATCTGTTTCTCCTGAATTTTCTAAAAAGCGTTGTTCTAATCTATAGCGGTGTTCAAAAAGAAATTCGCCTACTTTATTCTTTAAAATAAATTGTTCAAAAACACGATGTTCTTTGCTATTTTCTTCATTGGGAAGCTCATCAAAAGAACCATCTGTAGTAATATAACCATAGCCCAGCGTCGCTATAGCATCAGGGTTGATGTGGTAATTTAATCCGGTACGCAGTAATAGTTGATTAAAGTTACTCGTAGTTTCATAATATCTAAACTGTGCTTCGGTGTGGATACTCAATTTATCGCTTACCTTGTTGGTTCCAAAATACATATACCATGCCCCCCAATTGTCTTCCCCTGTTTCTTGGGCATTGATAGCTGTTGTGGTAATTAAAATCGAAATAATACATAGAATTCTTCTCATAGTAAAAATGGTCAGGTTGAGTTTGGTCGAAACCTGACCGATCTGTTTTAAATCCTCTCGATAGTACTCAAGGAAAAATATTAATTAATAGTAAGTTCTTTAATCGCTTTAAATGGAGAGTTTTTTACTTGCTCCATCTTTGTTTTATAGCTTTTCCAATCGTTATTGAAAAATGTATTCGTCTTTTCTAAGGCCGATAGTAAATCTTCTTTTGCAAAAGCCATCAAATTAGTTTCTGTGGTCGTAATCCCCGTTTTTCTGCTTCCAACATAGCCTCTTGCATTACCGATTCGTTCCATCACCGTCATTTCAGGATTTCGGGTAATACCTTGTCGTTTGTCTTCTTTTCCGATATACAACGCCATTACCTCCTCTATTTTCTTGATGATTTCTTTAGATGCTTTAAGTTCTGCTTCGTATGTATCTTTGTCCAATTCTTTTAATTCTTTCTGATATTTACTAGCGGTATTTTTACTTTCTACCAATTGTTTAACAGCATCTGCAGCCGTTTGCATAAAGGACTCTATAGTTTTAGAGTGGGTATATACTTCCTTAATAGATGCTGTAGAAGTTTCTATTCTAGGGTCAGATTTTACTTCAATCGTAGTTTCATTAGTTACTGTACCAAAAGACATTTTAATTGTATAGGAGCCAGGGGTAACATCAGTACCACCAGCTTCGTTTTTACGCTTGCTAATTTTTCTAGAAGGTCTGTCCGGACCTTTTTCATCCATGCTCCAATAGATACGGTGGAACCCTGCTTTTTCTGGTGTTTTATATTTTAAGGTTCTAATTAATCGGGTACCGTCATAAATATCAAACTGTACAGAATCTTTCTTTTGTACTCCTGTAAGTTCTTCTTTCTTTTCAGCAGAATCTTCAGAATTTTCATCGTCCTCTTTGTCGACATCATCAACATCATCATCTTCACCTTTAATCTCTTTTTTTTCAGCGGCTTTTTTCTTTCCTTCTTTTAGATAGTAGGTAATCATAGCCCCAGATTTTCTGTTTTCACCGTTAAACATTGCATCAGCTCCAAATCTGCTACCACTAGCTTGTTGGTATGCTGCTTGGTATGCTGTGGGTGGCGTAAATAATTGCGCGTCTTTCTGGAGTAGCGTAGCATCTGCTGCTAAGGCTCTTAAAGGGCGAATATCATCTAATACCCATGCGGCACGACCAAAGGTACCAATCACCAAATCATGTTCTCTTGGGTGTATCACTAAATCTTTTGTAGAAACCGTAGGGAAACCTTCCGTCCATTTTTGCCATTTTGACCCTGCATTTAAGGAAATATAAAGACCATCATCGGTTCCTAAAAATAGTAGGTTAGGGTTTATGATGTCTTCTACAATAGAAAGCGTATAGCTTTGAGCATCGGTAGCATCTACAATACGTTCCCATGTTTTTCCGTAGTTTTTAGTGCGATAAGCATAAGGAGTGTAGTTGAACCTGCGGTAATCATTCGCTATTAAGAGTGCTTCTCCTTTATTTTTGTTCGATGCTTTTATTTGGGGAATCCAACTTCCTTTTGGTAAGCCTTTTATATTGGCAGTAACATCGGTCCAAGAAGAACCTCCGTTTTGAGTAATATGCACCCGACCATCATCAGTTCCAATCCATAACATATCTTTTTCAAGCGGGGATGGTTCAATAACTAAAATGGTACAGTGGTTTTCTGCCCCCGTGGCATCCATCGTTAATCCGCCACTCTCATCTTGTTTTTGTTTCTCAGGATCGTTGGTGGTTAAGTCCGCTGAAATAACACTCCAGGTTAAGCCTTTGTCGGTGCTTTTATGTACAAACTGACTTCCAAAATAGACCGTACTGGTATCAAAAGGGTCCTGACCAATAGCAGAATTCCAATTAAAACGTAACTCGGTTTTAGCCTCTGGAGGAGTAGGACGAACGATGTAATTGTTGCCTGTTTCATGATCATAGCGCGATACATAACCTTGCTGACTCATTGCATAACCAAAGCGAGAATCTTCTAAATCTGGTACCACATCAAAACCATCGCCAAAAGCAATCTCTTGCCAGTAGCTGTTACGGATACCTTGTGCTTTCCATACATAAGCAGGACCTCTCCAAGAGCCATTGTCTTGCATTCCTCCATATACGTTGTACGGATATTCATTATCTGTATTGATATGGTAGAATTGTGCTACAGGAATATTCCCTACAAAACGCCATGATTTTCCACCATCTTTGGTAATGTTCATTCCGCCATCATTACCATCCATCATAAATTGTCCGTTTTTAGGATGAATCCACCAGGCATGATGATCAGGGTGAACGCCATTATCTGCACCATAAGCAGGCATTAACTGTGTAAAGCTTTTTCCTCCATCTTCAGATACATTGATATACGTAAATACAGAATAGATTCTGTTTTCATTTTGAGGGTCTACATAAATTTCAGAGTAGTAAAATGGGCGGTTGCCAATATCTTCTTTATCGTTTATTTTTTTCCATTTGAAACCACCATCTTCAGATTTGTAGAGGGCGTTCTTTTTTGATTCGATTAGGGCATACACAATATTTGGCTTACCGGGTGCAATAGCCACTCCAATTCTTCCAAGTTCGCCAGCAGGTAAACCATCTTCTTCGGCTAATTTTTTCCAGTTTTTACCACCATCATGAGTCATATACAAACCACTGCCTTCACCACCAGATTTAAAAAACCAAGGATCTCTTTTGTGTTCCCACATGGCAGCAATTAATTTATTTGGGTTGGTAGGATCCATCACCAAATCTGCAATACCAGATTTGTTATTGGTAAATAATATTTTGGACCACGTAATTCCGCCATCGGTAGTTTTAAAAACACCACGTTCTGGGTGTTCTCCCCAAGGAGAACCAATAGCACCTACATAAACGATATTAGGGTTGGTAGGATCTATTACAATTCTGTGAATATGTCTAGTTTTTTCTAGCCCCATAGATTTCCAGCTTTTTCCGCCATCTAGAGATTTAAAAATACCGTAGCCACCATTTAAGCTATTTCTAGGATTACCTTCTCCGGTACCCGCCCATAAAACGGATGGATTACTTTGTTGAATAGCAACGGCACCAACAGACGCGGTCACCTCTTTATCAAAAATAGGTTCCCATTTGATGCCTCCAGAAGTAGATTTCCAGAGACCGCCAGAAGCAGTACCTACATACATAATCTCAGGATTAGCGTGTACCGCATCAATAGACGTAACACGCCCACTCATGCCTCCAGGTCCTATATTTCTTGGTTTTAGATCTTGAATCAGATCCATGGTAAAATCTTGTGCGAAAGTTGAAAATGACGCGAATAGCATCATCAGAAAAAGTAGTTTTTTCATCTGTAGTAGTTTTGGTTTAATTAGTCGGTTTAAATATACCAAAAGCAAAAAGAAGAGTTCTTAAAAAGGTGTTAAGGGAATGGTATTATTTCTTGATGAAAATTCCGAATAATTCATTCCCTTGTCTCGGTGGAATGGAATTGTAGCAGGGTTCAAAAGTTTTTGACGTAAAATAAGGGTTTAAGTAATTTAGGTATGAAGTCTTGTCACCACCAAAGGGTCTTTTTTCTAAATCGTCAGTTAAAGGGATCGAAAACCAGAGTCCGACTAACTTTCCTTTTTCTTTTAAAAGAGCCGCCATTTGTTTGGCATATGCAGCGCGGTTTTCGACTGTAGGTACAAAAGAACAGAAAAAGGTTTGCTCTATAATAAGATCAAATTGCCCCTCCAATTCAAAAAAATTAGCATGGTGTACATGCGTATCTGGAAAAGTCGGATTCCTTTTTTTAAATTCTTGCAAGGGAATTTCGGATATGTCTAGGATATGAACATTTGTAAAGCCTTTTTTAAGCAGATACTCTGCTTCATATCCATTACCTGCGCCAGGAATTAAGAGCTTAATGCTTTTATCTTCAAGTTGGTCAATATAGGTTTTAATAGGTGTAGCGGGATAGCCAATATCCCAACCCGTGCTATGTTCTTTGTAACGTGTAGTCCAGTATGATTCTTCTTGATTGTGCATAGTAGTTACCGATTTACAAACCTTCTAATCCCTATAAAAATAAGAATAAAAAAAGAGAAGCCTATAAAGAACGGAACGATATAATGTTTCAAGCCAAACACTAGCATTAAAGCAATGAGCAGCAATTGAAAGCCGAGACCAAAAGTAGAAACAGCCGTCATTAACCAATTAGGGAGTTTGCTACTTTTAACGGCATCTTTATCCATCCTGTAAATAATCTTATCAAAAGTACCATACAGCATCTTATACATGAAAAATAAGATGTTTACATTTTTTTGTTTTTCACCTGCTAGAGCTATAGGAGTGCTGTCTTCAAAAATACGACTTGTGGTATCACCGTTGTGTTTATTTCTTAAGATTACATAATAGTAATTGTATAAAGTTCCTTGGAGCTGAATCCCTATAAATGCTAAAAAAGCATAGCCTAGTGACCCATCTGTTACGTACCAGATGGTACCCATTAATAAAAGATTCAATAGAATGTCTGAAACAGAATCAAGATAGCGACCCGTATAGGAGGGTGTTTTTTTTATACGCGCCAGTTCGCCGTCTGCAGCATCTAGTATAGATTTTAGAATTAAGAAAAACGCGGTAGCCCAATAATATTGATGAAAAATACATACAATAGCTATAAGTCCAGAGAAGACAAAAGCAATGGTTACATGAATGGGCGTAAAGGATGTTTTTTTTAAAGATTGAGCAATGATTCTAGCACATGGTCTTCCATAATCAGACAAGTCTAAAAACTGATTCTTCTGAGGTAATTTTGACATTTAAAGAGTCGCACTTGAGAAGAAAAACCAATAACGGAAACACGCTTGCTTAGTCCACTTCTCAAAGCGGTTGCCGCAAAAGTAACATTAATTTAACATTTTCTAAAAGTTTCCTCGCGTTTTAATCCCCATTCTACCGCCTAGCCATGCCATTGGAATGTAGGCTCCCAAAATATCTAGAATGGTAAACCAAGTAGGAGAAGGGAGCATATAGGTATTTGCAACTCCGCCAATCAAGAAAAAAACACCAATTATCAATGCAGTCTCTATGCGGTAGGTTACCGCTATTTTAGCGGTAACCAAAGCACCCACTAAGGTTCCTAGCGCATGGGCTAAGAAAGGCATTATAAAATGTTTGGGAGTAAACAAATGCATGGAAGCTTTTAAGCCTTCCATGGTGGTTACATCTACATCGGTTGGTGGGGGAATAATAAAACCGCTACTCATAATAATTCCCATATTTACCATACTACCGATGAGTATTCCGGCAGCTACGGCTAGAATATTCCTTAAGGTCGGATTCATACAAATGGTTTTTTGGTTATTCTTTTTATAAGATACTGATTTTTTTATTAAACAGGAAGAGAACAGTCCTACCATCCTCCGCAGCAGTTTTATTTTTTAGAGATGTCCGTTAATGCTCCGCAGGTTTACTAGTTATTCTACACGCAAATTATCAAGAGTTAAACTTAATAAGCTGGCTAATTCACCTTCTATGGTTTCACCATCAGCATTCATAGGAATATTTTTGCTAGGCGTCTGTACTGTAATGCCCGTAGCACTAATTTGATACCTTGTATTCTTACGGGTAAATGTTAAGGTGTTTTC
Source organism: Cellulophaga algicola DSM 14237 (assembly GCF_000186265.1). Classification (NCBI taxonomy): domain Bacteria; kingdom Pseudomonadati; phylum Bacteroidota; class Flavobacteriia; order Flavobacteriales; family Flavobacteriaceae; genus Paracellulophaga; species Paracellulophaga algicola. Next base: position 183,952 of record NC_014934.1, on the reverse strand, counting down.
ATCTTTATGGTAAATAAAATCCTCGTCGTAGAAAAGTTCTACTTTATCTTCTTTGTCGGTGAATACATAGTATAACTGATTTGAGAAGGCATGAACCAAATTCATTTTTTTGCTGTTTTTAAACTGAAAAGAAAAGATGGTTTGTATATCAAACCCACTGTCTGGTAAAGTGCTATACTTGGTTTCTATCATTTGATTATTTACCCGTTCTTTTTCGACATAATCTAATAGAATTCCATTTGGATTCATAGATTCTTCGCTAATTTTAATGGCAATAGGGATATTATTTTGGACTTTAAATTCAGAAAATTGATGCCAGCAACAACCACTTTTGGTCATGGTATGTATGGTTTTAGTTTTCTCCGCTATTTGAAACATACCACAATATTCATAAGACAGCCTAGTAAATTCAGGACTGTAAACAAAAGCCTGATGCTCTTGCAGGTAAATTTGATAGGAAGGCCCACCGTAGCAACTATTACGGCCGTCCATATAGGCGATATCTTTTAGCCCATCAAAATTAAAATCTTGAAAAATCAGAAAGTTTTGGCGGTCATAAGGCAAAGTGGTCGAGGTAGTTTTTTCTTTGGTAGTAAGGTCGGTTTCAATAATGAGTTCATCACTTTCTATAAATAACATTTGTTTGTCAGTAGTGGTATTAACAATAGAAAAGCTTCCTTTTTTAAATTCATGATTTTCAAACCCTTGTTCAATTTCTATTTGTGCATTATAGTGGGTAGAAAAATCTAAAATGGTATAGGTGGTTTGTGCCGATATTAAGAATGGAGTACTAACAAAAAATAAAATAAAAAGTTTCTTCATGTTTACGCTAGACGTTAGGACATATCTTGCTGTAATTAAAACAAGAATTCATGCTTACTTAGGATTATATAAAAAAGGCTATTTTAATTTTAGGATACTAATTTTTCCTGCCGCATACAATGCGGACAAGGAAGTTTTTTCACCTTCAAAAACAGGTAATGAACCGTCAAAACTTACTCCTTTTTCGGTAATAAATCTATAGTTATCACGGTCTTGAAGTATCCCTAGATTAGCTATCGTTAAAGGTACCTTTTCAACATAACAAATAGCATTTAGTTTATCTGCTTCTTGTAAGGTAATAGGGTTTTCTAAATAAGAAAAAAACAATTTTGTACCACCACCAGGTTTGCCGAACCAAGGCATTGCTTGCCCCGATTTTATTTTTATGCCTTCCGGGATTTGGCTGATGGTAAATACCTGTTTTTCGAAATTATCAAATTCATCCGGAAGTGATTTCCGTTCAAAAGGTTCATTGTCATACCAAAAATAAACGGCTTGATTCTGCCAAGAAGGATCATGTTTGTCTTCTACCGCTTCTGGGTTGTGGTAATGCATCAGAAGATCACCACCTAGATTAAAGGTGAGGATGGACTCATTAATCAACCAATCAAATTTTTCAGCATCAAATTCCATAGTATTCTTTCAAGGTTTTAAGTGCGTAACTACGCTGTATTAATGATAAATTCACCTACTTAAAAGCTGTTTGTGCTATAAAAATAGAAAAAAGTTCGAGATATGATCAACTACCCGAAAAATAGTTTCACCTAAATTCCCGGTGTATTCTAGTCGTTTTCCTGCCTTATTAGCTTTAGCTATTCATGAGTTCTATTAGAGCTTTATCTACATGACGCGTACAGGCAATTTTAATTCTCTTTTCTTCTTTTTCTAAGGCACTTGCAGAAATTTTAGCAGCATAGTCTTGATTAGAGACTTTTTTTATCAGTTTATTATTTTTGAAATAGAAGTGATTTTCTATAGTAGGTAAGGTTTCATCTTTAGGAGATTCTTTTTCTATGACCAGTATGGTTTCCATAGTTTCACTCATGTATATTTCAAAATGGTTTTTTGTAGTTTCATCTTCTTTTTCTACTGCAATCATTATCGGGATGCTTTCAGCAGAATTATAGACGGTTAAATGCTCATTACCATTCGTTACGTTGAGTTTAAAACCAGGATGCTCTTCCCAAAAAGAATAATCTATTTTTTCGTAGGTTTCTATAATAGCTTTGATTTCTGGAGAAGCTTCGCTTCTGTAGGTAAAATTGTTTTGGGGTTCAGGAATTTCAAGTGTGGCTAGTTTTTTTAGTGCCTTATCTTTTTTGTTTAGTTCTTCCTGTACAGATTTTAGGGGAGTGTTTTGTTTTTGTGGTTGTTCATTGCATGAAAATGCTAAGGCAAGGCATGAAATTAGTAGGGTTTTTTTAAGCATGTGTAAATCAATTTGGGTTGTGGTTCTTAGTGTATGATTTCTAGGTTGGTGTTTTCTTTTAAGGTTTCAGTTTTAGCAGTAGAAATAGGGTTATTACTCAAAATAATCATAGTTAAACTATTCATTTTTGAGAGTTGCGTGAGATCTATTTCGGTAATGTTATTGTAGGTTAAGTCTATCCGTTTTAGATTTTTCATCTTCCAAACAATTTCAGGAATTTGGTTGAGGTAATTGTTACTAAAATCTGCCGAAACATAGTCTTGTAATTTTTCTTCTCCAGTAGCGCTCAGAGTTGTTTCTAATTGTTTTAAGGTACTCGTAGTACTGGAGGTCATGGTATAGTCTTCTGTACTAAGCGTTTTAGAAACTAAAGTAAATTGGTCTGTTTTGTTATTGTATTCGTTTCCTAGGTTGGGTTTTACATAAAAATGAAACAAAATGAAGCCCCCGAAAATAATAAGTCCAATTCCTAAAAAGCCATAAAAAATTCTAGCACCAGCTACGCCTAATACATTTTGAATAATTCTGTGTTTTAGTTGGCGATGGGCATACTTTTTATGTTTGTTTTTAATGGAGGCATAAATCGTGTAAATACCGGCCAAGAGGGCAATTAGCGCGAGTAGTAGTATAACGGTTTTAGGTTCCATAAATATAGTTTTAATACCCTAGCATCAAATGATAAGGCACTAGTTGGTGCAACAACTAGGAAGCTTCTAATTGATGCACTATAATTTTAACGCAAAACTTAGGATAAAATTCTAAACAAAATATTATTTAATAAGGGTGTCTATTGGGAATAATTTTTTGAAGCGTTCTGGAAAATCATCTCTTAGGATTATTTCTTTTTTCGTAAACGGATGAACAAACTGCAAGGAATAGGCGTGTAAGTACATGCCTTTACCATTTAAAATTAAGGAAGCTGTGCCATACTCTTTATCTCCTAAGATTGGATTTCCTATGCTAGAGAGGTGTTTGCGTAATTGATGCCTTCGTCCTGTTTTAGGATCTAACTGTACTAAATTAAGGGTGCCAAAGCGTTTTGAAGGTGCTGATGTTATTACGGTGTACATAGAGTACGATGGTTTATCATCTATTGTAGTACTTATTTCTCCTTCCACATCCATTGTTCCAATGGTTACCGCATAATAAGTTTTAGCTACTTTTTTATCCTCAAACATTTTGTTTAAAGCACGGATACTACTACTTGTTTTTCCGGCTAATAAGATGCCTGTGGTGGCATAATCTAAACGGTGCACTGGTTGCGGCTTTGTAGCATCAGGAAGGGTACTAGGACTAAGGTTTTGTGTTAGTGCATTCGCAATCGTTTTAAAGCTATTACCGCTTACTAAAATACCTCCAGGTTTGTGTATGATGGCCAAATAATCATCTTCAAATAACACCTTTAACGGAAAAATTAATGTTTTACTAGCCGTAGTTTCTTCAGGAATGTATAAGGATATGCGCTCACCGCCCTGAATGAAGGTAGCGGTAGTTGCTGCGATACCATTAATAGTAATGTACCTTTTTTTAATCGCTTTTTTTAAGGCAGATTTAGTCAAGGCCGCACTAAATAGTCCCACACCATATTCTTGAAACCGAATAGGAGTAGTGCGTTGAGGGACGGTATGCGTTTCTGTTGGTTTGATAATTTAATTAAGCGTTAGATTCATTTACGTTTTAGACATAATTTCTAATGCTATTTACACAGCAAATAGCAAATATAAGATGTGCAAAAGTATCGTTTTTAATATCAATTTCTGTTGTTCTAATTCTTCCGATAAAATTGGAATTGCAAGATAGCATTACTCCGAAACCATTAGCGCTTAAATTCACTTTGAGATTCTAGTGCTCATAGTATGATTTATTGGTGGTAGCTATATGTTTTATGGGATTAATAAATTTCCAATGTTGCTTTTTTTGGAGATTGATACTATCAAAATCAAAATTCTTGTTACCTTTTAAAGTAATTTCTTGCTGTTGGATAAAGAGGGTGAATACCTTATTCTTTATATGTTCTCTTGTAACTTCTAAATAAGCGATTATTTCATTTTCTTTATGGATAATTTCAATACGCTTTATTGTTTTAAAAAAGATGCTTCTATACTTTATCTTCAGCTCAAAAGGAGCTAACTCTTTTAAATTAATAAAATTAGATATGACGGTTTCTAAGAAATTAATAGATTATTCAATGGTTTGCAGCATTTAATTAAAGTACCTCAGACCTTTAAACTACATTAAGCTTAGTTTAAGAATTAGGTCCGTCAATAGAAGAATAGGCGTCAGTAGTCACAAACTCATTGGCCACATTTTCATGCAATTCTTTTAAAAAGGTATACGTAAATTCCATATTTCCTTCTTTATGACGTCTTGCCCAAAAACAATAGACTTCAATAAGTCTTGAATCTTGGTTAGATCTAGTGTTTTCATAATACGTAGTGTAATTTTCGTCACTTAAAACAGCTCTAATTTCATCAGAAGTTTTTGCTGAAATTGCATTTTTAAAGGCTTTGTTACCTTCTTCATAATCATTAGTAGCATTCGTGGCTATTTTATGAATAGTAGCTAGAAATTCTTTGTCATTTTCTACATCCTCATAAGACAGCAGTAGAGCTTTTACGCCTGCATACGCACCAGAGGCTTTGTATAGGTCGTTTTCTTTTAATAAAGAATATGTCATTTCTTTAAGTTCCGGAGTACATAGTTTTTCTAGTGCAGCCGGACTTCTATCTATTTTTGAAACCATATGGATCACAAAACTAGATTCCGAATTAAATATATCTAGAACATCATCAGAGCTAGGGTAAAGTACAGAACTATTTTCAATACCTCTGAATACATCATATTCTTTTAGGTTAAAATCATCAAAAAAGTATCGCAGTAATTTTTTATTGTTCAATGAAAACCATGAGGTACCTTCTAGTAGAAATAAGAGCTTATCTTTATCTAAATAATAATTTTCTCTTTCGTTTTTAAAATAATCTTGAAACCCAATCAAGCCCTGATTAAAATTCTGTAGCGAGTCTATTAAGATTTTTTGGTTTTTGGCTTCTTGTTTTAGTTGGCTAATTTCAGCTTTGGTTGCTTTTGACTGGCAGGATAGTAGGCATAAAATAAATAGTGCTACACTTATCTTTTTAATCATTTGGGGAGATTTAGTAGGGTTGTGTGGTTCTTAATACAATGGTATGGTATATGTAACGCCGTGTAGAAAAAAATAGTATATTTTTGAGTTTTACTGCTTAAAAAAAGATATTGGGGTTTTCCTTTTTTAAAATGTACATGTCTCTATTTTTTTTGTTCAATTCAAAATACTTATTTTCAAATTCCATAATTAAAAGCATAGGCTTATTCGTATGTCTTGCTTTAAATACGTCTAATAAATACCGTAATTCCCTAAAATTTAATGAGGCTCCGCTTAAGATGATTTTATGTGTAGTGTGCACTGTAACAATTTGCAAAATTGGCGGTTCATCGTTATTTTCAATTTTAATTTCTGTTCTAATAATTTTTGACCAATCAACTGAAATTATTTTTCTTTTTTCAGTTATCATGATTCCTTGTTTTGAGATTTTTATGAAAGATTTTTTGTTTCTAAATATTCCATTATTTAGCGCATGTACGATGAGTAGTGTGAAAATTAGTGCACTAAAGCCTATATAGTATATAGAATAGAATGAGAAAGAAGTTTCATAAATGAATTGCGAATATAAAATGAAAATTAATACGTAGAAATATGGATTTAAAAAGCGTTTATATTTTTGAATAATAACGGTATTTGGAGCTAGTGATGATTTAGATAAACTATTCTTTCTATTAAATGAATTTTTGAAACTCTCATGATTACTTTTACTACCATTCTCAAAAGTAGAAATATATTTAAAAGGCTTATTTGGTTTTTTAAGCTTCAATGTTGTGAAATTTGTTTGTTAAAGAAAGGTACAGATAAAACAGTGTATAGTTTTTTTCGATGCTTAATATATGCCCAGTTTATGAATGGTTACTTGTATTACTAAATGTTTGTAAGATTTTTTCTTCGGTTTGGTTTTTAGTACTTTAAAAATAAGTAGTATAGCACTATTAATGATGGCAATGATTAAACTATTTTTTCATGAATTAGACTATAGTTTAGTGCCTACTAACCAAAAAGAAATTGGTAAACGTTCTATTATAAATAAATGCTTGTGGTTCTTCTTAATTACAAATAGTCTTGTAACTTATTCTTCTTTCATTTTAAGCAATACTGCTTTTGCATTTTCATTATTAGGATCCAATTCAATAGATTTGGTATACATTTCAATAGCTTCTGGTTTTTGATCAGCTATCAATAAAGCTTCTCCATAACTATCATATGCATTAGAACTCTCCGGAAATAATGCAATATTCACTTTAAAAACCTCTAAAGCCTTATCTAATTCCGCATTTCCTAAAAATGAATACCCTAATGCAATTAAATCATTTTCTGAACGATTGGTACTTTTTGTTTCAATAGCTAATTCCATGGCAATAGCTAAAGCTTTTTTCAATACTATGTTTTGCTGATTTTTGTCTAATGTTTCTGCATACATTTTATTAATTGCGTTGATTACGAGTGCAGGATTATCTTGAAATACTCCATGACTGCTTCCTTTAGCAATGCTATTCGTTATATTTTGGTTTTGAGCACCTAGTTCTTGGTGTAGTTCTCTCCATCGATTAGAAAGTATCTCAGGAAAACCTGGAAAGGAGTTTTCAGGAAAAATATTTAATATAGGCATGCTTTCAGGAAATTTTAAACCTCTTACATCGCGCATTATTTTATTAAAATTTGCATTCATATAATAGTCACCAGAAGGCTTAGGAATAGCACTTATGTCAATATTCATATCTCTCATGGTCAATAATTCCTCATTCCAGAAATCACTAAGTGTAACATCTATTAAAACTACAGCAGTAACTTTTTTAGGATGTTTACGTGCGTATAACAAATTGTAGAGTCCGCCATAAGAATGAGAAACCAACATAATTTTATCAGTGTAACCCAACTTAGAAAGACCAGCTTCTAGTTCTTTAATGCCATTCTCGATTCCGAAATCAGCTTCATTTTTCAGCTTCGGGTTGAGTTCACTTTTTCCAAATCCAGATCTGTCATAGCTAATAAGCGTTGCTCCCGTAGCGTCATGAATTTTTTGTAAAATAGGATCCCAAACTGTACTATCATCACCACCGCCAGCTTCAAAAAGTATTGGCGTACCTTCTCCTTTTATTATTTTAAAATGCATAGTATATTCGCCCATATCTACATGTTTATCTACACTTTGTGCACAGATATAGAACGATAAAATAAAAAATAATGAGCTGATAGCATACTGATGTTTCATTTGTATTTTAGTTTAAGGTTGATGGACTATACACGATTGATATTTATGACTATACGTGCAGAACCAACTAATTTAGAGTATTTAAACCGCATATAAAAAAAATAGTGATCTGTTTTATTATTTATTTAAAGTATTCTGGCACCAATAATTAAATTTCTTAAACTTTTAAAAGAAGTGCTAGAGGTTTTAAATAATACAAACTATGTTATTCCAAAGGCGTTCATCAGTGCTATAGGTAATTTTACTTCATTTATACTACATATGACTTTAACATTCTCTAATTTTGGCTCTCAAAATATTTATTGCTTCATGGTACAGTATAACCCCAAAGACTGGATAACGTTTATTTTCAGATTTCACAAATCGGATACTTTTAGAAAACTTATTCCTATGATGATTTTCATTGGCCTTTACACGTATGGTGTGGGGTATTTAGAATTAGAATTCTGGCAATTGTCTGATAAAAACCATTTATCAAACATCACGGTGATGCACAGTATGTTGGGATTCGTAATCTCTTTATTATTAGTGTTTAGAACTAATACGGCTTATGATCGTTGGTGGGAAGGCAGAAAATTATGGGGAGCCCTGGTCAACAATAGTAGAAATTTAGCACTTAAATTAAGTGTTATTTTAAAAAATGAGCATGATCGGTTTTATTTTAAGCGTACGATACCGAGTTATGCTTCTATTTTAGTGAAACATTTAACCGATAAAGAAACGGGCTTACAACTTTACGATGATCTAGATTTAGAAATTGATCACCATAAACACCGCCCCAACCAAGTGGCAAAAATGATATATCAAAAAATATATGATTTGTATGAACAGAAGGTTATCACGGGAGACCAACTCATTATTTTAAATAGTGAAGTACAATCCTTTACAGATATCTGTGGCGCGTGTGAGCGTATTAAAAATACCCCTATTCCGTATTCGTACAGTGCTTTTATTAAAAAGTTTATCTTTTTCTATGTGATGACCTTGCCCTTTGGTTATGTATTTAGTCTAGGGTATTATGCTATTCCGGTTGTTATATTTGTATTTTACGTATTGGCGAGTTTAGAATTAATTGCCGAAGAAATTGAAGACCCATTTGGGTTTGACGCTAATGATTTACCCATAAAAAAAATATCAGAAAACATTAAAAAACATGTAGAAGAGGTGCTTTAGGAGGGTTTGTTTATTTAATGGGGTAGTGCGGCCAATTCAAAGTTTTTTGGTGCGCGCTCAGAGTTTATAAACTGATTTGCACTTATATATAACGTAGCAAGTAAGGTGCCATGTAGCGTTATTTTATATATAGCAATCGGAGTTTCTATAAGAGGTGTATTGGTGATACCTAGTTTTTTATACGCAACTTTTTTACCCGCTATAGTTCTTAATCTTCCTAAATACGTAGAGATGTCTAATTCAGATTTTACAGGAATAGGGTTCGATGCTTCGTACCCAAATTCTCCATAATCAGCTATGGCAGTTTCTTCTTCAGATGCGGACATTTCGTTCATCATTTTAAATAGCGGATTTTCCTCAATTACTTCCATAATATTTTTTGATTTCTTCTTTGGCTTGGAATTGAATAATTTCGAAATAATTAGGACAACAATTACAACTAGTGCGATGATTAAAATTCTTTTCATAGTCTGATGGTACAGTGTAACTAACGCTCATAACGCTAGAAATTGTGTATGAAGTTATGCAAGGGTTTTTACGTGTCACAGAATTCCTCTGATGATTTTCCTCCAGTCACTATCTATACGACCTACTAGTTCTAGACCTATCTTCTTATATACATTTTACTTTAGACCCAAGCCCAAATTAGAACTCAGATTAGGCCTATTGCTCACGTTATCTTTAATGTTATGATCTATTCTGAGTTTGGTGTTAGTGGTTTGCAAATTAATACTATAGAAAGGATTATTAAAAAACGAGTAGGAGAGGTGCATTAAAAGAAATAGAATAGCTTAATTATCTTTTAGTATTTTTATAATCTTGTTTTGAATAAAAAAGATATAATGAAAACGTATACAATCACAGATCAAAAAAAAATTGAGGAATTAGCGAAAAAAACTAAAAAAATCACCATTATTTCTACAGTCATTGTACTGACTTTGATTACTGGTTTTACCGTTTATTTATTCTCAGAAGACGGAGCGAAAATTCCTGTGATCCCCTTAATTCTAGTCGTTTTATTATTTACGGTACTTTTTTCTCTACTGATAAAACAATTGAATGATATGCTGTTCAAATTAAGTAGACATAGATTTATTAGGATTGCAGAGGAATCAATTACTATCGGGACAAGCGCAACCTTTATGGAGGAACTAAATTATGTGCAAAAGTACTTCTACAACCGCATAAACCGCTTTGGTGCGCATGATGATAAAACCTTTTATGCGCATAAAATTAAATCAATCAATCAAACAAGAAAAGGACTTCAGTTTAAAGTTTCTGGTTTAATAGGTGACGTGGTAACCATACCCAATGAAATAGATAAGCTTCATGAAATTAAGCAAGAAATTAATAAAATGATGTATGCTTCAAATAATACCTTGAAAATAAAATAGGGTTGTTTTTGAGTAATACTTGTGCTAAAATTATCGAAGTACTGGTTGAGCTAAAGATAGCGCATGAAAATCAATGGTAGGATTTTGCTATCAAAGCATCATTGTAAAGTGCAACTTTAAAGGTCTTATAATACTTTCTTTACTCCAACGGTAACTCCAAAAGAATGATTAAATAAACTCTCACCTTCTGCTCTGATGATTTTGCTCCAGCCTCTATCTATACCACCCACTACTTCTAGAAATAGCTTATTTTTTACATTATACTTCACGCCAAGGCCAAAATTAGAACTCAAGTCAGACGTGCTGCGCAAGTCATCTTTAATGTCATTACCCATTTGTGTAGCAGATATAGTATAGCTGATGCCCGGACCTATTGCAATGAAAGGTCTCAGTTTGTTTTCTTTCATTAGATAATACCGCAGTATTAAGGTGAAGCTGATATACTCAAGCTTTGTTCTAAGACCGTCTATGCCGGAGCTAAGTTTTTCTTCTTCCTCAAAATTACCACCACCTTTACCAATGTAGCCTAGTGACCCCTCTAGAGACCACCGCTCAGATAACTTATATTCTGTGATAAAACTGATAATAGGTCTTAGTAGTGTTTCTGTACTAGCCTCGGCATATTTTAGTTTGGTACTATTTAAACCGGCTCTTGCTCCCAATTCAAAGTTTTGAGCATGAAGCGAAGCGGAAATTAAGGTGAAAAGTGTTAGGAGTAGAGTTTTTTTCATTTTCTATTTTATATCTTTTAATTTATAGGAATTGTGATTTAGTAATTCCGGAATTTAAAACAATCTAATGTGATTATATCAGGAAATCATAGGATGAAACTTAAGTTTAATTATTCGACAGCTTAAAATTACGTTGTTGCTTGACTTTTAAAAAGCGACTATAAACTGTTCTATTTTTTAGGGAAGCCAACAATTAAAGTAGCCAACAAATATTAATTTTAGTTTAGTAAAGTTATGTGTTCTAAAGTTTCATTATTTTTCCTGAAGTATTAATTTTAAAATTTTCTATTTTTGGACTAGACATAATACTATCCTTAATTTCAATAGTAGTAAGCTCAATCTCATGATTAGAGAAGAGTTTAAAAGTTGTTTTCGTACCATTTGTTAAATCTATATTCATCCCACCTTCAACATCAATTTCATAAGATTCTTGCTCAATTAATAACTTAGAAATTATTTTATTGTCGTTATAAACTAAGAGATCTACCCACTCAGAATCATAGCAACCACTATTTGAAATTATTAAAATCTTATTCTCACTTAAATTTCCTAAATCATAGTAAGGTGTTTCGTCTCCACAAGAATACTCTGAGAATAGGGAGTTATTTGTAAGTTTATATCCAGATCTTTCAATTGAGTCCCAAATATCAGTGCGCTCAATTGGAGGATTTTCTTGATTTTGATTTGAACTATTAAAATCTGTTTCAATCATTAATTTTGAAGATTCCTTTTCCTTAATTAATTTTTCTTTGTTGTTCATGTTACACGACATTAAAAAAATAGGAAAGAAAACTAAAATGTAGATATAATTATTTTTCATCATTTTAATAGTTATAATAGTAAATCTCATTAAATATTTGCTAACGTTTGTATATAGTGCGTATCCCAAAGGGTATGCATTATACATTTTGTGTGTGCCCAGCATGGGCGTCTTTTAGCTACAGAAAGGTAGCTAATTCATTTAGAGGGTGCAAGTCCCTTATGGGCTTGGGTAACGCCTTGAACCATTAGTAAGCTGCAAGGTTGCTAACCGTGAGGTTAGGACTGAAGGAAGCAGGACTACAAAGCTCGGTACAGACGAACAGAAACCGTATACGAGGCATAAATGCACGGGTAAGCAACCACATCATTGTAACGCCCAAAGATTACCAAAAGTGCATATATGTAGATACGGCAGAGATTGAGTGAAACCTGCCTGCCGGCAGGCAGGGAAGATGTCAATACCTGGGGAGGTCTCTATAACCACGTGTTGGTATAGTAGAGAAGTCAGCCGAAGTCATAGTACTCATAGGAAACGAGTTGCAGTAAACTGCATAGGTCTCACAAGTGGGGAAGGACTGAACGCAGTCCTTTCAGAAATAAGAAAGGGAGCATTGATTTTCGATAATGGGTGATCGATTCCCTAGAAAATCTGTAGCCTTTTCATAAAGTACGAAATAGTTTCAATTGGTGTAAAGAGCGATTGGAAAGATGGATTGCGAACCGCCTAGTACGAGACCCGTACGCTAGGTGGTGTGAGGGGTGCACTCCGTCATTTAATGGCGGAGCCATCCACTCGATTAGGCACTTTTTTAACTAAATTAAATCCACCAAGTCTTTTTGTGTATCATCTATTTTCCCAATATAATTTTCACAATAGACAATCTCATGTTCGATAAATTCAAACAATTCTAGAGTTAATTGTTTTAAATTGTTGATGTCGATTAAATTATAAAAATCAACTAAATCTGATTTTTCAAAGTTAAGGAAACGTGATGTTGGACGAATTTGCTGGTTTGATGATGACTGTTTGTCTGTCTCAGTTAGTTTTGGACTAAATTTTGAAATCATTTTTTCCTCATTGAGTGCTTCACGTAAAAAATCATTGAGTTTCCTAGTAAAAGGTATATGAACAAATATTGCTTTATCTATTCTTTCGTTTCTTAACGGTGAATATGAACAGATCCATTCTCCTTCCTTATTTTTTCTATTTTTAAATTCAACAATTCCACTGAGGAAAAAATCTAAATATTTTTTACTGTTCGTTTCATATTCACTTGAATTAATTTCATTTCTCAAATCAATTAATAGTGGATAATAAAAATTCTTGTGATAATTATACTCATCCATTTCCTTTAAGAGTTGAAGCAAGTTCTCTACCTCACGAATTGGTGCTGATTTAGCTTGTTCGAATTTTGAAATAATCTTTTTATAAACCCGACAATTCTCTTCGTCCTTAAGTTCTGTTATGAAAAGAGCAGTAAAATACTCTTGCAGGGAGCGATGGGCGAAGGAAAATTGTCCATCATCATCAATCCAAAGTGAGATAGCTGATTTTAGATCGGTAATGAATTTATTATTATCAAAATTAAGTTCCTCTTTTCCTTAATCAATTTCAATTTGAAATTTACGTAATCACGATTAAAGGAAAATTCATTTTCGAAGTAAGATAAAAAACTAAATGATTTTAAAATCAATTCAAACTTTTCCTGATCTAATCCACATAGTTTTTCTCGAACATATCCAAGTTTTGTTTTACTGTCGTGTTCTGAAAAAAGCGCATTAATCACTCTTCGATAGAAGATATATTTTCTATCGGGAATTGATGCATCATTTTGAAATGTCAATAAATAGAGCGACAATAATAAAGGGTTTTTCAAAAAACTATGAATGTATTTGGCTTCTCCTTGCTCAATGGACTTGTAAGCTTTTTCGGCTAATTCTTTTTCAGCACCTAGCTGTTTGTATACGAAGCCTTTTATTTCTCCATTTTCAAGGCTTAACTCTTTCATTTTTAGGTTTGTAAATAAAGGTAAGTTCTCTATGTTGGAATAGGGACGTGATGTTAATAAATAAAAATTATCACTGTATTTATTAACAAAATCCATCACTTGTTTAACAAGAATTTTTTTTGTTTTCTCATCAACTTCATCAAACCCATCAAGAAATAATGTGAATTTCCCTTTTTCTAGTAACTTTTCCAGAATATCTTCATTGATTGCCAATTTATTCTGTGAAATAGTTTTTTTAATGTAGGTTTCCAATTCATCGGAATCTTCATTTAGATATCGTAATTAAATTAAAATTGGAATTTTGGATTTCTCTAGAATTGAGTTCAAAAATAGATGCTTGACCAATGTGCTTTTACCACTTCCACCGTCTCCTATTATTGTTATATAGTTGAAGGCATTAAATAATTCAGAGGTAGAAGTCGTATTTACAATTGAATTTTCGTATATTAATTTTGATGGAAAGTATACATCGTAGAGATAAACTGGCGTATTTCCTCTCAAAAGGGTTTTTATATGAGAATACTTGTCTTTTTGTTTGGTCAAATAGGTTTTGAGATCTTTACCAATAAATTGTTTGATTTTATCATATGAAGTATCATAAATTTCATCAAACAATTGTTTCGATTCATCAATAAGTGTTTTTGTTAATCCAACAACAATAGATTCAAGAATTTTTTCTTCCATAGTTTTTCATTTTTATTGTGCCTAATAATTATATTATAATGAACATATGTTCATTATATCTTTTATAAATATTATTTCGTAACGAATAAACCTTAAGCATTGCATCAAGAAAATTCTTAGTTTACAACCAACTAGTTACCGAAGGATGCAGGTACTTAATTTTCTCATTATAGCCCATGTGTGATGAACCTTAGATATAAATAAGGATTGCTGAATACGAAAATAAATTTTGTGGGGGAATTATTACGTTGCTAATATAGAACATAATGTTATTTAAAGCCTTGCGGAAAACCGCAGAAGAGATAAAAAAGTTAAAAACTTTAAAAAAATAATGTTGTAAAATAAAGAAAGTTGGGCTTATTCTAATTCATTTTTTTAGAAAGTAGAGGGGCATGTTTCAGTATTAAAAAATCAAATCTTAGATTTTATTCTACTCAAGGTTTCTTGGGATATATTAATGTAAGACGCTACTATTTTGTTGGGTAAGCGCCTTACAATATTAGGGTTTATTTTAAATAACTGTTTATACCTTTCTGAAGCATCTAGCGTCGTAAAGGAGATGAGCCTCTTTGAATTATTTACATAGGCTTTTTCCAAATAGATCGTATAAAATTCTTTCCATTTGGGAATACTATGCATCAAATGTTTAAAATCATCATGAGTAATGTACAGTAACTCACTGTTTTCTATAACCTGAATAGTTTCTTGTGCAGGTTCATTGGTGATAAAACTAACTAGTTCTGTGGCAAACTGATTTTCAAAAGCAATATAGCGGGTAATATCTTTCCCTTCATCATCTATATAATAAAGTCTTAAGCATCCTTTTTTTACGAAATAACTTACCTGACTATTTATGCCATTCGAAAGTAATATTTCATTTTTGCTTTTTTTTATTGTTTTAAAATAAGACAAGACAATTTCTAATTCTTCCTCTTCAATCTCAATATTTTTTTTTATAAAATTAGTGAGTTCAGTGTATTTAGCCATTTATTTATAATCTCTTACAAATTTACGATAATGAATAATATCCTGAATGGACAGGACTTTTAAATTATGCTCATATGCAAATTTTGTAATAGTGTCCGTGTTGGCCATTGTACCATCATCATTCATTAACTCACACAGGACAGCCTCAGGTTGTAAGCCTGCTAGTTTCATTAAATCTACACTGCCTTCCGTATGGCCTTCTCTTTCAAGAACACCGTTCCTTTTAGCTCTAAGAGGAAAAATATGACCTGGTTTTGCTAAATCGGTGCTTTTTGCATTACTAACGCTAGCAACTTGAATAGTTTTTAACCTATCCTTAGCAGAGACACCGGTAGTAACTCTTTCTTTTGCTTCTATAGAAATAGTAAACGGCGTTTGAAAACTACTGGTGTTGGTCTTTACCATATACGGGAGCTCAAGGCTGTCTGCTTTTTCATTGGTGAGACAAAGACACACGATACCACTACACCTTCTAATCATAAGTGCCATATCTGTAATGGTCATATGATGAGCAGAGAAGATTAAATCACCTTCATTTTCTCTGTTTTTATCATCAGTTAAAATAAGTCCATTTCCGTTTTTTAGATGTGTTAAAGCTTGTTCTACCTTTTCTTGACATTCACTGCCAAGCATTTTTGATGTTTTTACCGCTGTAAGTTCCATTATTATTTTTTATAATTCCAGGGGCAAAATTACTATGGTCTTTCCAGAAATTATTTGATGTAAGTCAATAAATATAATTTTTAAAAGAATAGTATAACGGCTACATTTAGGAGTCTTTTAGGCAAGGAAAAAGCTAAAGTATTGTGCGTTAGGATTGTATAAAAGAGCGTTTATAAAATATCTATTGATCTGTCTTTTTTTTAGTTTAATATCCCATAAAAAGTAGGGAGAGGTTAAGGCTAAAGGCAGAAGTTACAAAAACAGCAACATTAGTTTCTGTACCAAACACATTGTATTGTAATTATAGATAAGAATATGAATAGGGTTGAAATGATTAATCCCGCTTTAATCGTGTAATTCATGTTTATCTTTTTAATTCAGTTACTATTTTTTCTTGGTCTTTGTTCCAAATCGTGTAGGTAAATTTTTTTTTTATTATGAAAAAACGTTTCATCTTCCACTATTGTTGCACTTGATAATAGATAAAAAACAATACTGAAAAGTTGTAGTATATTCTTAATAAATGAAGTTAATAAGGATGGGTTTTCGCCATAATCATCCATCACTCTCATTCCAAATATATATTTTCCAAAAGTTCTACCTGTCAATGATTCTAATATAGGGTTTATAAGGAATAGGGCTAAAAATGCTAGCAAGAATGGAGACGGACTTTTTTCGAATAAAATTCTATTAATCAGGTAAAATAGGCTTAGATAAGTGCCTTAGTCAATTACTTTAGCAGATAGTCTTAACCAAAACTCATCTAAGTTGGGATTTAAAGGGAATTCATATTCAAAATTTTCTCCTCGACGTGTTATGGTTTTATACGTTTTACAATCAGAAATTCTTTTTGTCTTTTTCTTTTGTAATTCTATTTTGATGATAAATTCAGCTAAAAAATGTAGTACAAAATAGGCAAGCAGTACGACTCCAAAGGCTATTGCTTCAAATGTAAAATTGTTCATCATTACTACACAAGTTTAAATATAGGAAAGATAGGGCAGGAGCTAAGCGCTATCTTTTTGGTTTATAATAGAACCAAATTGTCCAGCTAGGTACTGATTTAGAAAAAGATACCGCCTTACAAGATGGCTATGGATGTGATTATTTTACTGCTCTATTCTTTCAATTTTCTCTACGAAATTTTCTCCATTCCACTTTAAAAATAGTTCATTACTAATTTTACGGTTTTCAAACTCTTTCTCCATCCAAGTATAAAGCGATACCTGTATTGTTAGTTCATCAATAAAACTATAATGCACTACAGCATGATATGAATCCGGTAACTTGTCTTCTTTGCTTACAAAATCATTTGCAGTGTACTTATGAAGTAAGTTACTTTTTTGCAAGGTTTCACTCTCTTCGTCATAGTTCCATGAACTTAAACTGGTATTCGCCCCATTTTCTACCTCGGCAAATAATACACCATCTAAACTATCTTTATGCTTAAAAAAACGTAGGGTAACCCGGTCCCCATTATGAATGTGGTTTATGACTAGCTTTGTATTAGTTGCTTCCATAAGTTTCCAATACGCCGATTCCCCCTTTTTAAGTAATTCTTCTTTTTCGGAAGATTCTAAACCTTCGGTAGTTTCATCAAAAATGGATAAAGGACTCCAACGAAAAAGAGATTTTATGTCTTTATAACTATTATTTTGAGAATCACTTTTAGCGCTTTCTATTATTTTTTCATTTGCCCTTTTGGTTTGACTATAACCTGTTGCTGAAAAGATGCCAATTAGGACTAAAAAGATTAATTTTCTCATTGTGGTTATTTTTTACTTGCTCGCAATGTTTATTTTCAGAAACCTAAGATCGTACATAGGTATTATTGTTTCTGTAACTTACTTGACTTAGATGTTGTGTTTAAAAAATGTACGTCACAGCTGAAATTTTGATACTTGGAATTAAGGTAATACCTGTTTTGTTTTTAACTCAGGTTTTTGTTATACCTAGTTATTTTTTATTCCATAGTGCAGCTACGATTTCCTCTATAGTTGGTTCATACCATTCTCCATCTTTATTTTTTTGTCGGTTAAATATCCCGTAGCTGTATTTTTTAAAATTTAATTTTAGAAACTGATGATAATAAGCACACAGTTCCCATTCAAATCCATTTCTTGTAATAAAATCTAATTTCAAATATTCAGGAATTTCAATTAGTACTATACGCTTTATAATTTCAGTTAATTCGGGTAGGGTGATATCAGAAACTACATTAGGTTCTGATAAAGCTATTTTAAAGGATTCTCTGTGTTCTCCATCACCTTCCCAATATTCCCAAATCATATAATCGTGTTCCTCAATATTTTTACCAGTTAATTCTGATAGATAGGTAACCACTTTTTGGTATTCTATATTTCCTTCGTCTCCATTTTTAGCTACAAATACCGTGTAATCGGTTATACTTTTTAAAACACTTGGAAATATTGTTTCAGCTTTATGTATGTCGGGTTCAATTTCTGTTCTTAATTTCATACTATTTCTCGGTTTTGTATAGCAACAATGACCTGAGGGTTAACCACTAATTGGTGTATCTGTTATAGGGTTGTGCACCATTATAATTTACAATCATTATTGATTTTTAAATAGTTTATAGCCTTTAAATCACCAAGTTCAGCAGCTAGTTTTACATCGTTACAAAATCCATCTACATCTCCTTTTTCTTTTTTTGCATCTGCACGACTTCTTATCGCATTATAATATTTCGGGAATAAGTTTATTGCTTTTGAATAACTTTCAATAGCCAAATCATATTCTTTTTGTGAAAAATAAGTATAACCAAGGTTTTGATAGGCTAGATAATTTTTAGAATCGCTGTTAATTGCGGCTTTATAATATTCAATAGCTTTATCCAATTTATTTTGTTCACCATAGACTTTTCCTAAATTCGTTAAGGGTAGCGTCCAATTAGGTTTTAACTCTAAAGCTTTTTTAAAATCAATCTCTGCTTTTGCATACTCTTTAATTTTAAAATACATCATTCCCCTGTCAACATAACCCCATTCAAGTTCAGGTTTTAGTTCTAGAACTTTATTAAAATCTAAAATAGCTTTATCAAATTCTCCTAAACGATCATAAGCAGCGCCGCGGTAATAATAAATCGCGTATTCATTAGGGTATAGCTTTGCACTTTTGTTAAAATCTTTAAGAGCTGATTTATAATCGTGAATTTCAGTATACAACCTCGCCCTGTTATAATAGTATTTAACATTGGTTGAGTCATTTTTTATAGCTAAGGACTCCATCTTAATTTTTGACCTTACCGAGGAATAATTTGAAGTATCTATTGCTATTCCTGTAATATCAGGTATTTGGCAGAACGTAAGAATTGGAATTAGATAAAAGAGGATATAAATTGTTTTCATAGGTTTTTTAATAGTTGATAATGCTAAATATAAGAAACCTAAGGCAGTAAATAATTACTAGCTTTCTGTTAGTTACCTACATCTTAATGTCTATTGTCACACAAAATATAGATGGGTAATTCTTTAGTAGCTATAAAATTAATTGAGGGGCACCCAAAAGATTTAAAGGTAAAGCCAAATACAACTGGTGGTTTGTTTTTAAATAGCCTTCCCACATATTGCAGGTTTTCCTCAAAATCATACTTTTCTCCTTTTATTTGCAGTGGCGCTTTACTGCTCGATTCTCCTTCTGAGATATCAACTTCAAAAGATTCTTTTGTTGCTGTATTTTTGATGCTTAGATCATTCCATGTATAACTTCTTGTGCTTCTCATAAAGAAGCGTGTATTTTCATAATTGAAGACATATGCAGAGATAGTATCAGTGTTCCAGTTTTCTGGTATCAATCCGGCTTTGGCGTTAAGCGCTATATTTGCTGAATTCATTTTTTCAAAAATAATTGGTTGTAATCCTTTTGCTATAAAAGGATTTTCTTTTCCGATCATAGCAAAGCCTCCATACGCTGTTTTGCCTAAATTAAAACCTATCTGATAATCCCATTGGTCATAATCTTCCGTTTTATATGCTTCGTTTACTTGTGAGTAGATACTAATGCAAGCCATAATAGGTGTGTTCCCCACCAAATGTTTTTTAACGATTCCCGACTTCAAATCATAAATAAAAATGCTATCCTTATCAGAGTAATTCATTCTTTTAAGAAACTCCCTACGCTGTTTATCCTTAAAATGGATCGTATCTTTTCGTAAATCTTTACGCTCTATAAAGTTTTTAGGCATATAGAAGCTTTCGGAGACGTTTACAAAGGCTTGTCTAATATCTTTTTCCTTGGAAGGTTGAAGAATTGAGCTATAATACGCCTCTGCATAGTACAGCTTTGTTTTAGAATAATAAGGTGCTGTATCGGATAGGAAATAATCAAATACAAAAACGGTATCGTTCTTTTGTTTTACGGCAACCCAAGTTCCTTCGACCTCTACATAGTTATCGGTTATTTTTTGCCTGACACCTGTTTCATAGAGGTATTCAACTTTTTCTCTCCAAGCAAATTTCCCTAGAATAGTTCCATTAGGTTCACTTCTATAATTCAAGCCTGATTCCGCAATTACAAATTTGAACTTTTTTGAATTTTGTGGTATCGTTGTTGTCTGTTTAGTTGAAAACTCTTGGGGATTTTCATGCTTCCAACTTAAAAATAGAATTGCGATGGCTATTAAGAGTACTTTGTACATATGTTACACTCGAGTTTAGAGATTTGGTTTAGTTGTTATTAGGATTACAGTATTACTTACTAGCTCATAACTTGTGTTTGTTGCCGTGTTTTTTTTCTTCATTAGAAGAAAATAAATAGGAAAATACATTAAATTCCGCAGTATTAAAGTTGAAACTGCTCACTTTTTTAATGCCCATTTTTTCATGAGCCCGCAATGAAGATACATTATCACTCTTAATAAATAGAATTCCTTCCCGATTTGGCACTTGATATAAAAGCTCGTTAAACATGAGTTGCGCTAATCCTTTTCCACGATGTGCCTCGCTAACGCAAACGGGACCATAAATGTAGGAGTCCGCTTTTAGACCGGCGTACGAGGTAAACATGGCTTCTACAATGGGAACCTGCCTTTTTTTATGAACAGCCTGTGCTGTTGTGAGAAGAAAACCTACCATTATGTCATTTACATACGCTACAATCTGAGGCATATCTGTCATCATTTCTTTAATTTGATTGCGACTCAATTCGGCAGACAAGGTTCCCCCTTGAGAGATTTGATTTTGAGATTGGAGCTTTAGAATTCCGTCTAAGTCCATCGAGTTTGCTACTTTAATTTGAATGTTTTGGGCCATAGAATTACAATTTTGTTGCAATTAGAGTCTATTTTATAGCAAAACTAAGAGTTTTGTTTCGGTTGAAGTCTATACCGTATTCGTTTAATTAAGAGTAATTAGAGCGCAAGAAATGTTATGGTTTTCCTTAGTTTACCCGTGATGTTAAAGGGGCTAATATTGTAGCTTACAATACCCTTTATAAGCTGTAGTTTACACAATCATTCCAGATTTTTTAAGGTGTACTCTTTCTACATATCCAGCAAAATAGAAAGGAATATTATCTTCTTTTCCGTTTTCAAGTCTTCCTTTTACTTTTTCAAAGGCTAGAATTGAAACCTCAAACTCCGGTTGACCTGTAACAAGGATAGGCTGATTTAAATGGTCATACCAAAAATATCGACCACCAAAATTCTTACGAGCAACTTCAAAAACATAAGCGCCAACAGAATTAATCAAACTTTGCTTTTGTTTTTCATCCATTTCGTCATAAAAATCAATGGCTTCTTCTAAAAGGTTGTCTACTTGTTCCAGACTTTTTACGGAATAATCTAGTCCGGCAAACCTGTTAGAGTTTTGGGATACACATAAATTTGCGGACGTTATCATATCTCGCTTGTACTCATCTAGTTGTTCTGAATGCTGGCTTGTAGCTGCTTTCTCAATTTTTTTGCTCTTTTTAAATCTATCAAATAGTGCCATTCTATTTTTTTAATTGTTTCTGTTTTAGGATGCCCAAGTTTCTATCACTTCATCTATAGTCCATAGACCATTATCAGTCTTCTTAATAAAAATTCTAAATCCAACCGTATTAGAAAATTCTAATCCAAAGCTTCCATTCAAAACACCATAAGTTTTAGTTGTATCAAAAAGAATTCGATTAAACCCTAACAATCCACTAGTATGAAAATTATATTGAGTTCTCCAAAACTCACGTCCATTTGGGAATTCTGATTGATACTTAAATTTTAGATTTTCATGGTTAGTTTTTAATTGCTTTAAATCTATTGTATAGCCATGATTAAGTGCAATAGCTTTTGAAGGTAAAACTATATTTTGATGTTTAAAATGTTTTTTTAATTCTTGCACGTCTCCCTCTTCAAATTGGGCTATAGTGTCATAAATAATTAAATAAGTTGGACTAGCATCTAAATGTAAAGAATCTTTTTTCTTGACCCAAGCATTATTTCTATTCTGGTTTTCATCTGACTTCTCCCAAAGATCGTACGCCTTTCTATGATTGCTTTTTACGTCATAGCCCCTTTTTTCAAGAAAATCAGGTGGTGGTGGAGGGGGAGGAACCTTTCTTATATCAACATAAATAGCATCTATAATTTCAGGGAATATTTCATAAAAAACGGCTTGCTCAAATTCAGTTTCAGAAATTGCTTTTTCGGATTTACAATTCCAAAAAAGTGTAGTCATAATCAAAAGAATACTTGCTGTTCTTAGTGCTTTTTTCATATGGGATAGTGTGGGTTCAAAGAATCTGTTTTATAATCTATGAGTATAGAATAATAGTTTCAGGAATTAAAAAATAATTTGTTTTTTTCTGCTTTATATTATTTACTCTTCCTGTGCTTATAAGTATTATAATCAATTTTTTCAGATTTAGAATAAACTGCTATTATCCATTTTCCAAACTTACTTAATTCAAAATTTACTTCATCTCCAATCTCAGTATTGTAAAAACTATTTCCAGAAACATCTAAACTTGAAAAATAAGGGTTTTCTTCAAACTCAATACAATCAGAACTATTAGGTAATTCAAAATCTTCATATCCCTCTGTTTTTTTAGAAATAATTAGAGTAATTGTTATTTTTCTCTGTAGTTCAAGGTCTTTTCGAATAGGATTAAAAAAAAATATGTTTATGGCTTTTTTTAGTTGATATATTGTTGAGATGCTTGGGATAAGTAAAATTAAATATTTATAATATCCCAATTCTTTAAATTGAAAATTAAAAAATATTAAAATTAGTACATGAAATATTACTCCAAACAATGAACTATTTGCTTCTTTAGAATAGGCGCCAGAAACCTTTTGAGCATCTTCTTCAGACATATCGCTTTCAAAAATTTTCATATTTTTTATTTTGCTATTATAAATTCGCTTAAATAAAATCTTGACTGAAACTCCATTTGCAAATAACTCACAACCTTAAATATGTAGCAAGTATAGCAGAAAATTAGCAATTATTCTGTTATAAATTACCTTTGTTAATTTCGTGTCGAATGAAACTTTATTCTTCTCGTTTTCTTATAACTACGAGATATTTTTGATCATCTAAAGTTGATAAGGGTTTTAAAGTGTTAATGTTAATTGTTGTTTTTTCAAAAGGTTTAAGAGGGGGTATAACATTATAGCCCATTTCTATATTTTCTTCCCCATTTTTTTTATAAACATATATAATTGATTCTAGAGAAGTAATCTGACCAAAATTTTCTACAGCTACATTTAATCTATTATGTAATGAATCTATAACAGGTTTGCGTGCAGAAAGAGCAGCTTCTAAATAACTTACACCAGGCAATCTTGAATAGCCAAAAAGAAGATTCCCTTGATTATCTTTACCTAGTAATTTTGCTGCAAAATTATCATCGGTAATACCGTTTCCTTCCCCTGTAAATGTTATTAAAGCATCATCACCTTCTCTTTCAATTTTTTCCGCTTTGCATCCCATACCAAAGTCTACTTTTTCTGGCGCTCCGAACCTTAATGATTGCATATCTATATCAGTATTAGGATCAAACCCTTCTTCTTTCTTTATTAAAACAGCGATTTTTGTTGTTTTACTGTTAATTGTTTTTTTATCGATAATTGAAATTAGTTTCCCCACAGTTAGAGGTATCACAATTTGCTTAGAACTGTGATTGTCATTTGAACGGTCCTGTTTTTTTAAAGTATCTATCACAGCAAAGTGGGCTTGAGTGGCTCTACCAAACTTATCTTGTAATACTTTTATGCGCTCATATTTAAACCAATCTTCCCTAATCCCATTATCATAATTAGAAAAACCGGTTAAATACGCTTCTCCAGCATCTGTTTTCCAATTGATGCCGTCTTTAGAGCGCATATGCCAAGCAATACGTCCCAACCAGTCATTTACAATAAGATGATATTGAACATTTGTTTTCCAAATTAACGGATCTTCAAAATGACCTTTGACTGGTGGATACACACTTGAATCCGTCAATTGATTCCATGTTGAAATACCATCCTTACTGGCCCAAATACCTCCACCACGACAAACCATTAAAAAAGAACCATCCTCGCGTTTAACAAAAGTAAGATTAGAAAGTTTTTCTATTATTTTACGATCTCGTTGGTTAAAATCAAATTTAGCATAGGTCCAAGGGCCATTTATAGTATCAGATACATAATATCCGCCATTAACAGCAATTACATAGTTACCATTATTTGTTATATACCATTCTGGATTATGCCCTTTACCAATTTCTTGAACAACCTTATAGGGGCCAAATGAATTTTCTGATATAGCATGTACTACAATAGAGTTAGGCCATTCCATATGGCCTTTATCCGAATTTTCAGCCCACCTACACACCAATAGATGATATTTTCCATCATCCAATAAACGTGCATTTCCTCCCCAGTAAGACCATTCATTGTCTTCTATACCGTTGTTTATATCACGAGGAATCACGGCTCCTGAACCCCAAGTATTTTTTGTCATCCCCTTAAGGTTAGGCATAGGAAGAAACCGATCCATAAAACGTCCGCCGTAAACAAGATTTTCCCAGCCTTCTGGTCGTTCTTTTTTAATAAATTGAGCCTCTGAAACAGAAATTGATAGTAGAAATACTATCAAATAAATCAATTTTGTTTTGTTCATATTTTAAATGGAGGTATTTAGGTTGACATTTGCTTACACGGCTTAGCTAAAGCTTATGCTCTGCCAGCCGGCGAGGCAGGTTTAGTATTAGTTTTTCTTAATCAAAGCTAAATCTACAAGATTTAGCGACACCATAAATATACGCAGACCATTCCGTTTTAGCCCCTAAAGTCTGTATTACGAATAGGTTTTGTGCCTGTTGCACAAGTTAGCAATTAATTGACATAGCGTTAAAGTAAATTATTGATTGCTTTCTTAACTTTAAGGATGCAAGGCAAAAAAACATATCAAGAAAAGCTTTTTAATAGTTTTCAATTAAGTGATAGAGTTCCTGAGAGTAATTTTTATCGTCAATTGAAAGGAGTACTTAATTTGGATTTTCTTTATAAACAGACAAAAGAGTATTATGGAGAAAGTGGTCAAAAGAGTATAGACCTTGTGGTCTTCTTCAAATTGTGTTTGGTTGGCTATTTAGAGAAGATTATTAGTGACCGTAAGCTTATAGCCCATTGTTCAATGCGGTTAGATATTTTATTGGTTATGGCTCGGAAGCTAAATTACTTGAGTCAGTTAATTGTAGACACAGCTAGACATGTCATCACCGATATTCGGGCGTATCATGCTGATGGAAAAGACAATCAACAATTACCAGATATAGTAGAACGTTTACATAAGCGTTTGTGGAAACAGGGAATATTTCATAAAAAACGGCTTGCTCAAATTCGGTTTCAGAAATTGCTTTTTCGGATTTACAATCCCAAAAAAGTGAAGTCATAATCAAAAGAATGCTTGCTGTTCTTAGTGCTTTTTTCATATGGGATAGTGAGGGTTCAAAGAATCTGTTTTATAATGTGTGAGCCTAGAATAGCATTGTCTTAGATTAGAGAAGAATTTACTTATTTTCACCTCAGTTCTTTGTTGTGCATAGTGTTTTTCACCTTCATTCTTCATTTATCGGATTTTAGAACGAGGCTTTTTCATAAATGATTAAACCTTTATCAATTTTGATAGTCTATACATCATACTACTAAAAATTTATATTACAATTCTAAAATCTACAAAAAATGAAACATTTATTAATCGTACTCTTAACACTTTCAAGTCTCTCTTCTTTTGCATCAAATAAAAGCGGTTTCCCAGTAGATACTACGCAAATAAGCAATAAAAATATTCTTTATAAAGTTTCACAAGCAGGCAATTATATCCACCTAAATATAAGCACCACAGATAAGAAGACGGCAATGTCCATCATTAGAAATGGTCTTACCATTTATTATGACATTAAGGGAAAAGAAAAAAAGGATGTGTATGTAAAATATCCCTATAGTAATGAATCAAGATCTTTTCAGCAAGGTTCACTTGAAAATATTGATGTCAACGCTATTGACTTAAATAGTATGATTGAAAAATTACCTGCAGAAGCAGAGTATGGTTCTTTTGAAGAAAAGCAAGAGTTTAATAAGGACTTAAATAATTTAGATATTGCGATTGAAAACCACTATACAGCTTCGAGTCAATTATTTGAATTTTCAATTAAAATCCCAAAAGCTAAAATAGCTTCCCAAGAAAACAGTGATTTTTCTAAATTATCTATAGGCGTTGTTGCCAATAAAATGGAAGGTACTG
The DNA here is from genome assembly GCF_000186265.1 of Cellulophaga algicola DSM 14237. Classification (NCBI taxonomy): domain Bacteria; kingdom Pseudomonadati; phylum Bacteroidota; class Flavobacteriia; order Flavobacteriales; family Flavobacteriaceae; genus Paracellulophaga; species Paracellulophaga algicola. The sequence goes on along the minus strand of NC_014934.1, from coordinate 157,211 downwards.
TTAATAAAGAAAGAGAGCAAGGTCAAAACCAAGGAATGAGAAGTGGTGGTGGTCGCAGAGGAAATGGTAGCGGAGGTGGACGTGGAGGAGCGAGAGGCCAAAATGAACAACAATCAAGTCCAACAACAGAAAGGGTAACTGTTGATTTTTGGTTTGATGCAGAATAAACACCTACCTGTCATAAACGTCTAAATATTCAAGTACTTTTATTCGTTATTATTGTGATTCGGTTGTTAACATTTTTAGTTCAAATGTTGATGTTTTGTGCGATTTTCGCATTATGCACAACCTTAAATATAGGACATTTAGGGCGGGGAACAAGCGATTAATTTCGGTTTTGTACTAAGCCAAACTTTTGCATTTTGATTTATCTTTTTTATCATAAAGCGAAATCAAAAGATTTGGCGACATCATAAACAAACAAAGGCCTTTTGAACTAAAACAGACCAGCCCTATTTGCTATATATGATGTTAACAAATGTTGTTATTTTTTTTCGAAATAGTGAAGAGGTTCTTTCCCTTTTTCAAAAGCATGACTAACTTCTCTCAACTGAATTGTTGTTCCTATTAAATAATAACCCCCATTTCCTTCTATTAATTTATAAGATTAAAACTTTTGACTCGCTATTTTCATAAAGAAAATCATATACTAATTCATAACTATATTTACCTGCACTGTGGTTAGTTCCTACTGAGGAATTACCTCCAGGGAAATCTTCATAAACAATTAAATCTCCATCAGGTTGAAATTCATATATAATATTATTATCTGACCAATCATTTGTAATCAAGCCAATACCTCCACTACTTAATGCCCCTAAATATTCTGTTTTGAATATTTTACAATCACCAATTAATTGTTCATTTCCAATTAAAAGTTTTCCGTTCAATAATCATGCAATTATATAGTTTTGAAAATTAATCTAATCTATGAAATCAAACTGTCTATAGATGTAAATAGTCACAACGTCTATTTGCTTTTTGAGAAAGATGTAATTAAAATACCTTTAACCCAATGATTAGAAAAACATTATAGAGGTCAGTAGTTAATTACTTATTAATTCAGCTTGATTGATTTTATCATTATTGACCATTTTAACAATAAGATTATTGAATATTGTAGCTTTACTTTGAGATCTGTTTATTCTAAAACAAAATTCATTGAAATATCTATTTAAATTATTGTCACTAACCCAAGAATAAGTTGTTCTTATCCAAGATTTAACCTGATGTATCATTGTATGAAGCGCTTTAAAATTTAACCCTCCATTACTTTCTATTTGTGTGATGTCGTAAGCCTTTGCAATAGGACTATAGCCTCTCCATTTATCTGTAGTAATCTTTGCGTTTCGGCTGATATGGTTGACAAAAATATATTGTAAGGATTGTGCTGAAAAATCATCTATTTTCATAGCATACATTCTTTTTACCTTTCCATCTTCTGTAAGCTGAACAGCTGTAACCGCCTTCTTTTTCTTAGCATTGTAGCTTCTGCCAACTTTTGTTTCTTCTCTGCCCCCTAAAACAAATTCATCTACATGAACAACTCCGTCCATAGGATTATTCCCACTCGAAGACATAGCTTCTCTGACCTTAAGCATAAAAAGTCTAGCTGTTTTTTCTGTTACTCCGTAACGTACTCCCATATAACTTGCAGATAAGCTTTTCGTGCTTGTAGCCATCTCAAAACAAATAAAAAATGCTTTGCGAACACCAAACTTTACCTTGTGAAATAATGTATCTGCTGTTGCGGATTCTGTATGTCTACAAATATTACATTGCCTAGAGAAATCAGCACGTGTTTGACAGGCTATATGATTGCATCTAGAACATTTAAAAGGGGTTTTAGACTTAATATTTGCTAAATATTCTTTGCAATCATTGTCCGTTTTGAAGCAATCAGAGAACTCTAGAAGATTTTGACCCTTGAAAATATCCATAATTTAATATATTTACTGAGTATCAAGATACGAAGTTAGCTACTGACCTCTAAAACATTAATTTAAATTCAACTATTATGAAAAATATTTATAAAACTATCGCATTAAGCATCGTTCTATTGTCTGGAATTACAGAAGTAACTGCTCAAAACAGAACTTCCAAAACGGTAGCTACAAAAAAAGTTTCGGTAAAAAAAGTACCATCATCAAAAGTGGTTTATAAAACGCCTAAAAGTAAAGTAACCACTGTGCGTACATTACCCAACAAAACTAACATCAAATACAATGGACAAAATTACTATTATTCAAACAATAAGTATTACACTTATTCACAAGGTCATTACGTAAATATAATGCCCAAAGTAGGCTTTAAAATAGGAGTGTTACCTTAAAATTATGTAAAAGTTAATTTCAAAAATAATAACTATTTTCAGTCTCAGGGAATGTTTTACATCCAGAGCGGTAGCGATTATGAAGTAGTAGATCCAGAGATTGGAACTATAGTTTACGAGCTTCCGAGTGATTACGAAAAAGTGACAATTGATGGTCAAACTTATTATGAATATGGAAACATACTTTATGAAAAAGTACAAGATAACGGTGCAAGAGCTTACGAAGTGGTAGGTTTTATTGATGTCAATTAACTTAATATAAAAGGTTTTATTAATACATAACCATAAAGGCCCCTTATTGATTTCGATAAGGGGCCTTCATGTGTTTTGACTCCAATAACTAGTAATGCCGTCAGTATGCTTTCTTAAGCACCGTAGAGCGTTCAAATTACTCCCGATAACTATTCTTCGATACGTTCTTTGAGTTTCTTAAGTTCTTGATTTTTACTCATTGTTTTAGAATTTTGTTCAAAGGAACCCAATTTTTTCATCCAATAGGTAATTGAGGAGCGAGAAATTCCATGTAATTTGGAAGCGTAATTTACCGAAATCTGACCGTTCGGAATTTTGGTCAATGATGGAAAGTTTGAGATCAAAACCAATTTTTTGATACTCCTTTTTTGGACAGGGTTGTTTTTTTGTTAGAGCCATAAGTTGCTAAAAGTGTTTAATTTTTTGTCAACCTATTTCAGGAATTGTCAATTGGCAAAATTACTGCCAACGTTTTGGCAATGAATAGTATGGGAGAAAAATAGCGTTTGCTTTCCTCCACGCAAATAGCGAAATCTTTTGGTTTTGTTTTTTCTTTTTCCATCAAAGCGAAATCCCAAAGATTTCGCGACCTTATAAAAATACACAAACCTTTCGCTTAAGACCTAAGCCCGTATTGTTTATAGGTTTTGTGTGTGCCCAGCATGGGCATCTTTTGTTTACTGAAAGGTAAATAATTAATCTAGAGGGTGCAAGTCCCTTATGGGCTTGGGTAACGCCTTGAACCATTAGTAAGCTGCAAGGTTGCTAACCGTGAGGTTAGGACTGAAGGAAGCAGGACTACAAAGCTCGGTACAGACGAACAGAAACCGTACAGAAGGCATAAATGCACGGGTAAGCAACCACATCATTGTAACGCCCAAAGATTACCAAAAGTGCATATATGTAGATACGGCAGAGATTGAGTGAAACCTGCCTGCCGGCAGGGAAGATGTCATTACCTGGGGAGGTCTCTATAACCACGAGTTGGTATAGTAGAGAAGTCAGCATAGGTCATCGGAATCGGTTACGCTACTGTATTTGGCATCACTGGAAGAAACCAGACCGCAAGCGTAAAAACTTAATACAGTTAGGGATTTCAAAGGAACAGGCATACGCTTGGAGTCGAACAAGAATGGGAGGATGGCAGTAGCCCAAAGCCCTATACTGGGAACTACAATAATCGTAAGACGATTAAAAATGCGGGGTTATATAAGTTTAGTCGAATACCACAAAACTGCATCATTACTGAACCGCTAAGTACGAGACCCGTACGCTTAGTGGTGTGAGAGGCGCAGTCCGTCCTAACTAGGGGAGGACCCCTCTACTCGATTAGCCGTTCGTTGTTTTCTCAATTTACCAATCGTACCATTCCAGTATGTATTTATTGTTTTTTTGTTCGCTTTCAACATAAATATCGGTGGGTTTGCCATAAAATAATTCCCAAGCTTTTGCATCAAATCTATGTTCACAATCTTCCATTTCTAAACGATAATATATTCTTACTGGAGATAGAAAAAGATGCTCATTTTTTGTGTTGCTACCACTTATAAGGTTTTCATCATCTTCGGAATAGTCAAAATAAAATTCGCAACCATTGTAGCTAATTGTTTTGTTTTTAATATCGTTTTCAAACAAATCTTTTCCATTATTCGTATAATAATCGCTTGGACTATAGTTTTTAAGTTTTAAATTCCAATAGTCTTGTTCTGCAAAGGTTAATGGTATGTATGCTTTTTTATGCAAGAAATACGCATTGGTCGGGTAATTAATAAAATAACTACTGTAATGCACCTTTCCCCAAGGATTATTAGGCCGAACATATTTAACAAAATTAGCTTTCTTAACTTTGCTCAGTTCTGCTTGATAAGTTTCCTCGTTATCGAAAATCTTCTTGTTATGGGTTATATTTGTAAATATTATTGGATCTAGATTATTAATATCAATATCTAATACAAGCTGACTATTCGTGTAAACTGGTCGTCCGTTTTTATAATAATTTGCATAAGCATTCCAAGGAGGTGTCATACTCATCATTCTTACATTTCTTATTAAGCCACCAAAATCTGCAGGTTTTACCATATACAATTTATTGTCAATCGTAACTGTCAAGAGATCACAATTTTCATCAAAATCAGGCAAGAAATCACCTGTAGTTGTATATCTGTCTGAGAAGTTTATAGGAATTATGCTTTTCATTGTTAATATGCTATCAGTTCTTACCGATTTTTCATTTTGTCCATAACAAGTAACACATAGCAGAATAAGGAAAGAAAAGGTTATTTTAAAAGGCAATTTGTATGTCATTTTTTTATTTACTCAATGTTTGCAGTGTCGCTTTACAATGACGGCTAACGTCTCGGCTCGTATGTTTGGTTCTTAGTTTGAAGATAACATTTTTTTATAAATAAAAGAGATTATAAAGAAGAGGGATTTAGAGTTTGAGCTAGATACAAGATTATTGATATCGTTGCATAGATTAACTACTCTTCTTAAGCTAGTAATTTTATAAAAGTAGTAGCTTGGATAGTAACAAAAGCTAAAATAGGAGGGACAGAAAGTTCTCGGCTAGATACACCTCAGGGTGATATCGTTTCATAGAAATCCCGCCCTTCTATAATTTTCTTGGAATCTGAACAGTGCCTAGGTCCTTTTGATAGAGATCGAATCAAATTCGAACAAAGATGATAAAAAGAATTACAGCTTAAAAACCGATGCGCCTATCAGCAATAGCCTATAATCTGAAAACGTGCCTGCAGGCAGGCAGGAGTACCTGAAATTCACTCAAAAACACGTAAAAAGTGGAGCAGGAATGGGGTCTCTATTCATTCTTCTAAAAATGACCTTATATGCTCTAAAAAACTCACGTATAAGCACTTTAAAAATAACTAATTACTTAACTGATTGAAAAATGAAACCGCCTTAAAAAGCGGTTATAAAGGTCATTATTTTATGAATTATGGAGTTGTGCAACGGTTACCAATGTTGTACAATGTTTTTTAGTTTATTGCATTCATTTGAACATAATCTAAAATACCAAGTTCGTTATAAATCAAACTAACGTTAATTTTTTCAAACTTATAGCGTAAAAAATTTAAACTTTCTTGTTCTGGTTCTCCAAATTTCACTTTTGTTTTAGTAAAATCTGATTTTCCAATTGTTATTCCATTGTAAAATTTTGCTTTTGTTTTATTTAAGGTTATTTGTGATAAAACTTCTTCTTTCTTTTCTTCTAAATTTTCCACCCAAGTAGTACTAAACTCTAGTTTTATTCCAATCGTATCATTCTTTAGACTAATAGTTGAATCCCATAAAGGTGCAGATTCGCCACAACTTAAACCTCCGTGTTTAGATTTCGTAAATTTTGCCCCATCCTTTTCACTAAACTCAGAATAATTTAATGAGCCAATCTTTAAATAGGAAATACTCAAATCTTTATTAATAATTAGAGTGTCAGACAATTTTAGTTTAGAGTCAACAATCGTAGTTTTTTGTCCTTGAGTTTCTGTAGTTTCTTTTTTTTGATTTGGCGTACAAGACAATAAAAAGAACAATGAACTATAGATAATAATGTTTTTCATAAATATTGTACAACAATTGTATAATGAACATATGTTCATTATACCGCCAATTTAAGATATAATGAATATATGTTCATTATATCTTTTATATTTTTCTAGGAATCAAGTGGATTTACTATTTTTTTAAAAGTTGTAGTAGCTATCTGAATATCTATTACTATTGGGTAGTAGAACTATACCCTAGTGAAACCTTAATTTACTTTCTGTTTGTACCAGCTTTTAAGAAATGAGTTGAAAAAAAGTGTCTAAGTATATGTGGTGTACCTATTCTTTTGAAAGTTAAGTAATGGGTGCGCTACAATGTTCTGTTTTATGTCTGTAAATAGTTTTAAAAACAGAACTCTACCGCTTAACTGCTTATGTTTATTGCTCTTAGAAACTAAAATACTATACATAGTAGAATATTCGTACAAGCCGAAAGCTTTATTGCTTTATTTTTTTTTTTGCTTGTTGAAGTACTGGTCATATAAGAAATGTAAGGATGGTGTTAAATTAGAGTTTATAACGTCAACTGGATCAACTAGATCAACTATAACTATTTTACTCTTTTTAGATCATACTCCAAGGATCAAAACCCGCAGCTTCAATGGCAGGAGCTATAACTTCGCTTAAAAATTCTTTCTCCTCCGTATCCAAATCGTCCCAAGGGAGATTATCAACGATATCCTGAATAGCAGTAAGCTTAGATTTTTTGGTAGTGTTAGTGTTTACAATTGTGTCGAGTCTATCAAGGAAATCATTGGTGGAAGTCCGTAATATATGAACTACTTCGGCATCAGATTGGTTTAATCCTCTTTCTTCCCAATGCTGTTTATTTTCATAAATAGCAGAGTTTTTTATGTTTTCTACGGTCACTTCAAATTCTTTTGTCATATCAAAGTTTAGGTTAGTACTACTGGTTTCTGCACTATAGCGTGTGGTACTAGTTTTTCCATAAAAATAAACGGAATCATTTGTTGTAAGGATCTCTGCATATGGCGGAATTACAACTTCTGCTAGCGAGTCATTAAACCATCGCCTATTTATGTTGCTATCTTTAACAGAAGATACCTCTAAAATTCCGCCACCCCTTGTGGTCCTATTTGTTTAAGTAAAGTAGTAAGCGTCGTGTGTATTTTGTTATCGCTATTCACGGAGTTTTGATACATTAATACTTGTTTATTTGGTGTACCTCAAGGGCTAAAAATATTTATTTCAAGATTATATGTTTTAATAGAAGCTGTTTTCTAAAAACAACACTACGCTAAAAAGACAGCACTTAGCAATGGCTTACTCAATAAATAGCAGTTGTGTATCACTACTATAACTTTCTTTACCGTCATAGGGAATGGCAATTTCTTCGGTTTTAGTTTTAAGATTATAGGCAATTAAGCCTTCTTTCGCATAAAAATATAAAGAGCCATTCTGTAGTTGAATATTCGAGGTAGGCTGGTGATTGACCTTTATTTTGTTCAAAACGGTATCTTCAATAGCTATAGAAAAAATTAGCTTATCATTGGTATACCCATATAAGGTTTCATTTATTTTTTCGAAATGTTTGATATCGCCCTCAATTGTTTTTTTCCAAGTTAAGCTGCCATCTGTCGCATTTAAACAATAGATACCAGATTCATCTCCATTAGTTTCTGTAGCAAAATAAACGGCATTATTCGCTACAAAAATCTTATCGCCCACCTTATAGTATTCTTCATCAAACACAAATTCCCATTGTTGCTCAAATGCTTCAGGCAATAGACCAACTATTTTATCGCCGCGACTAAAAGGAACAATGATTAAATTACCGTCTGTGGCTGGTTTTCCAAGATTGGTACTAAAATTTTTTTGGTATAGAGCTTTGCCTGTAGCTAGTTCAAAAGTATTTATTAGCGGATCATTATTTATGGATACGATATCATTTACAATTAACCTTGGTTCATAGCTATGCGGTGATGATAAGCTATAGTTCCATGCTAATGTACCGTTAGAAGCATTTATCGCATAGACATTAGTATTGGTTCTAGAGGTAAGTACTAATTTGTTGTTTACCGGAGTTAAAGATTGAGAGGTAAAGTGTAATTCTTCCTGGTCCATACCTACTTTGTCCTCCCAGAATAGTGTACCGTCTGTTGCATTTATGGCATAAATATATCCTGTCATATAGGCGGTAAATACCACGCCATCTTTATAGAAAAACTGATTGCCACCGTTGCTAAGCCTTAACGTATCTGTAGGCGTAAAAGACCATTGCTTGTCTAAATTTAAGTTGTAGCATTCCAAAGTACCATCATACCTGTTTATGAGTAACAACTCTTTAACTGCTGTATTGTAAGTTAATTTCTTGTGTGACGTATTATGTAACCAGTCTTCTGCGGTTAAAATAGTGTTGTTAGAGAAATTGGATTCATCGGGTTCATTTGATTCAATAGCAGCCATAACTTCTTGACCGAAAGAATAGTTTGTGTATGTGATAAGGAAGAGAACAAGGATTAGTTTTTTCATGGGTTGTTTTTGAGCTGATGTTATATTCAGATTAAGTTATTATAGTTTACGTTTAATTATTTGACCTATTTTTTTCGAGATCATATTCAGTAATGAATTCTTTATACAGCTGTTCTAATTTAAGTTCACTGTTTAGTACGTTTTTAAGATGTAAGACAATTAGTTTTTTACTTTCTTCAGAAGCAACAAAAAGGTTGGGATACAAATAATCCATAAGCTTGTCCATTTTAGTTTCTATAAGTTTTGAAGTAGCTTCTATTTCTATGAGTCTAGACATCATTTTAAAATCAATTGAATTAATTTGATTTTTCTTATAAAATTCTAATCCGGAATTACTCAGCGTAATCCCTTGTATTCCTCCGCCTTTTTCAATAATAAGATCACTAATCGTAATTGGTTCAGTACTATATTTCTTAATGGAATCTATTAATATGTTTTGTGTTTATATAATACTTTTTAAATTTGAGAAATTAGATTGCACTTCGTTTTTCACCGTTTCTACAGATGTCCTATAATACGCTCTTGCTTGGCTATTTTCTTTGTAATTGCTAATAAGTAATGCAATGAGCACGCCAGCCGTAATTATCGTTAGTTCTTTTAGATAGCCTTTGATTTTTGATGCTATTAATTTTATCTTCATTTTAGCGTTTAACAATAGTGTTTAGGTGGATGTTTTTATTCAGAAATTAGTTTTCTATTCACATCATACATGTCAAAATTGGGATGTTTCCAAAATTTTTCAAGTCCATTTTTGTTGATATAAGCTATTTCAGAAGCATAGATTGGATAAAGACCGGCAATGGTAATAGTATAATCTAACCCAACATCTATATTCGTGAAGTCTTTTTTATCTAAAGTTGATGGCGCAAAAACAAGAAATGCATCCATATTAGATTCTTCTGATATTTTTTCTCTAAAGTTGATGGTATTACTATAACTAAAAGGACAATTACCTCTTAAGCTATTTGCTAAATATCCAGCCACTTGTGCCCAAGTTGTATCTTTAGAATCAACCGTTATGATTAATTCAGGTCTTCCCAATTTCCAAGCAGGATGATTTACGAGGGAAAGGCCATAGGTTATACCAGTGATCATTCCTTTATCAGGAACATCTTTATACACGATACTTGTAACACCCGCAATTCCATCTATTTCAGATACGTTTCTAAAGTATTCGGGTTCAACCTGAAAAATTCTGTCTAGATGATCCATGAATTTTTCAACAGGAGTTTTATTCTCAGGTAATTCTTCTGCCATAAATAATAGTTTGTATTTTTTAAAGTAGCAACTTTTAGATGAGTGAACATCGAGAAGCAAAATCTGCTCCTAAAAATAACTATTATTTTCTTTATTAGTTCTGCATTTAGACTGAGAAATTGAATTTTTTTCTATAACAAATTTTTTTTAGTCATTCAGAACGAAAGCTATAAGGGGGATATGCCCCAGTGGTAGGCAACTAAAGTATTGCTTTTCTCAAGAGTTGAAATTATTAGCGCATAAAAAAAGTGTTGGCTGTAGTTTATTTGACAAAGCAAACGCTACAACCAACACTTTAGAATAGGTTACCCTAGAGAGGGCCTAGGAACAGTTATTCTTTATAGCTTATGCTCCTTCCGCATTTAGCTCTTGCATGATTTCTGCAAATAACTGATACGATTTTATACGGTCTTCAGCACTGTAAATATTAGTGACCGCAATAAGCTCATCAACCTTAGTAGTCGCTATAAATTGCGCTACTTGTTTTTTTACCGTTGCTTTGCTTCCTATAAAAGAATATTTAAGCATCTGCTGTACCGATGGGTGCTGAGCCATTTCTCTTAATTCTGGCGTCATAGCAGTAGGAGGTTGCATAAAATCCCTCTTCCCCGTTAGAAGCCCAATAATAATTTTATATAACGATGTGGCTATTCTTTCGGCTTCCTCGTCGGTATCTGCTACAATTATATTAACCCCTGCCATAGTGTAGGGTTTTGCTAGATAAGACGAAGGCGTAAATTCTTCATGATAAATTTTTAAAGCATCTAACAGCTTATCAGTGGCAAAATGACTTGCAAAGGCATAGGGTAAGCCTTTTTTTGCAGACAAATGTGCGCTGTCTGTACTAGAACCTAAAATATACAAGGGCACAGGAACACCTTCGGCAACCGTGGCACGTACAAGAGAATTTCTATTTTCTTCTGAGAAATAGTTCTGAATTTGGCCTATCTCTTCCGGAAAGGTAAATGCCGCTTGCCGATGGTCTGAACGTATGGCTTGTGCTGTTTCCTGATCTGTACCTGGAGCTCTACCTAGCCCAAGATCAATACGGTTTGGATACAGTGTGCCTAAAGTTCCAAATTGCTCTGCGATAATAAGCGGAGAATGATTAGGGAGCATAATACCACCAGAACCTACTCTAATGGTTTTAGTACCCTCTGCTACATACCCGATTAAAACGGCGGTGGCAACACTACCAATATGATCAGAATTATGGTGCTCTGCGAGCCAAAAGCGAGTGTAGCCCGCTTCTTCTGCCTTTTGTGCTAAGGTTAATGAGTTTTTAAAAGTTTCGTTTAAGGTGTTGCCCTTAGATACTATGGCTAGATCTAAAACGGAATAGGCTATATTTTTTGTTGACATATGCTTAAATTTTTCGAAAAAATGTTACAAAGTAATAGATTCTTTAGGTTTGAATCTAATTAAAATTTCATAAAAATTAGTCGCAACAAAGCACCAGAAATTACACTCGAGTCTATAAATATAATCCTAGTACTATACGGTGTCTAGAACTATCGTTTTTTGCTTAAAATTAATCAATACCATAGGTTTCTAATACGTATTCTAGGGCGGTATCTATTACCTTATCTTCTTTAGCAGCAATATGTTCTACTGTATTCTTTACGTACACGTCCGGGATATGCCCAACACCGTCTAAGCTTTCGCCATTAGGCAATAGAAATTTCTGAATAGAATACCTATAATGCCATCCGTTGGGTAAAAAGCGCATATTGCTTACGGTAGAAAAATCGCCTGCTGTAGTATCACCAATTTGGATTACATTTTTGAAAGATTTCATATGAAGCAAAAAAATCTCTCCTGCACTAATAGTTTTCCTATCCGTGAGTACGACAACGGGTTTAGAAAATATTTGACTCGCATCATATGCAGTGTAATAGTTTTTTTGCGCATCAAAATCATCATGGCTAGGGCCATTTCGGGTAGCTACCGAATAAATTAAATGTTCCCCATCTGAAAACGCTTTTGCAATTGCTGCGGCATACCGATCATCTCCTCCTGTATTTTGCCGTACATCTAGTAAAATAGCCTCTACATTTGAAAACTCTTCTAGGATAGAATGGATACTAGCGGGATTTTGACCATCCATTACTCCTAAATAGATGTATCCTATGTTTTTGCCTTTTATTTTCCCATACGCCAATTGCTCTTCAGAGCTAACTTCTTTTAGCGCTTCTACATAGGTAGTACGTATCAATTCTTCACTAATTTCAGCTATAGATTGTTCGTTTAAAGCATAGCCAGAGCGGTAGCTATTTCCTTTACCATCATACAAGACCGTATGGCTATCATCTAAATTTTCAATGAGACTAGCGAGTAGGTTCCAAAATTCGGTTTCCGAGAGTTCTTCATTAACCCTAGGTTGGTAGCTGCTGTAGAGGGCATCCCAATCTATATTTCGGACGTCAAATAAGCTATAATGCAGGTCAAAATCTTTCCAGAAAAGTTCAAAAGTAGCGCTGTTGGTGGTTGGTTCTTCCTTGGGTAAAAAAGTTTTAGCACAAGAAACGAGTAGTACTAGAGTACCTATTAGAATGATCTTTTTCATATTAAAATTTATAAAGTACACTTGTAGAAATGCGGTTAGAAATGCTTTTGTATTCTTGTTCTTGGTCTACCGTTTGAAGACTGAAGTCATAGTTTACATTCCAATTAAAATGAGGTGAAATTTCCTTTCTATAATTAATGTTCCAGCTAATGGCTTTATAGGTTTTAAAAGAAGCTAATTTTCCATTAAAAATTATAGCCGCGGGGTTGTCTTGGTGTGCTATGATAAACTCGTCGATACCATTGTATGGTGGTCTGCTTAAAAATTGTACTACAGGAATGGCAACCGTAGTTCCTATTCGTTGCTTGTCGTTTATTTTGGTTTCTACTGCTCCAGAAAGCGATAATCCGTTTGTAGCAACGTAACTGAAAGCATCTTGGTCTTTCCAATCTAAATAGGTAATTCTCAGGCCATAGGCACCACCTAAATAATATTTTGTTACAGCATCCGAAGCAGCTAAATTTTTTAAGTAGGAGATTCCTACATCGACAAAATAGTGAGCGCTAGTGAAGTCATCATTAGCGCCAGATTTTAATGAATTATTTCCATAGGTAAGGGCTACTTTTAAACTATTTTCTTTTCGGTGTTCATAAAATACCCTGTAAAATAGTCCTTGTCCTTTCTGGTGTAAAGGAGAGAAATTCTGATCGCTGATATGATCAAAACTATAGCCTATTCCTATGCCAATATAATGGGTGGGGAAAGATTCTTGGGCTTGTGCAAACACACTAGGGTGTCTACAGAAGAGTAAAAAGAGTACTGTAAGCGCTGTTTTCATGAGTTCTTAAGATTTTGATTGATAGCTCAATAGTACAATCAACCAAAACATTACAAGTCCCAAAAAGTTAGAATGTGATGAATTAGGACTCTTTCTTCAGCGCTTTAAACTGATTGGGGGTAAATCCTGTATGCTTTTTAAAGGCAGTGTAAAATGTAGATTTAGATTTAAAACCAGCCTCTAAACCAATGGCAACAACGCTGTACTTATCAAAGTCTGAATCTAGGAGCATTTGTTTGGCATCGCTAATGCGATAATCGTTAATTAAAGAACTGAAATTGGAATCAACAGCAGCACTAATTACTTGTGAGAGATAGCCAGGGCTTAGATTTAGTTTTTCGGCAATCAGGTCTCTACTTATTTCTGGATTTCTATATAATTTCTCTACCGTCATTAATGCCGTAAATTCCTGGAAATAGTTGTTTTGAGGTACAATGGAAGGTTCAGAGTTCTCCGTAGCGATAACTTTCTTGGTTACTAATACAGAACCTTTGCGTAATTCATGTAGTTCTGATTTATCTTGAGAGAGTTTTAATTGCAGTAGTCCCCTAAATATAAGCCAATACACATAAAAAGAAACTCCTAACCACACAGGATAGGTAATATCACTATGTGCAATAGGGTATAGATCTTCTGGAATAAAAGTATTGATCACCCAGATGAACAATAGGGCAGCATTAAAGGCCCATATATTTTTCAACCATTTTTTTTCATCAGGACTAATGGTACTTTTTTTGATAATAAAATAAGAAAGGGTGATTAAACTTGTATTGAATAAGATAGATGTATAAAATTCAGTTTCGTACACCAGTCTATAGTAGTTGGTAATTATATCCCAATCTAGAAACTTAAAATCTAATTGAAAATCAATCATAGCATATAAAACCCAAAAGAAGAAAAACGGACCGGTAAGAATCCAAATTTTTTTGCTCTTAGCATAGCTATTTTTGGTAGATTTTAAAAAGTAAATCAGCATGGGAATATAAAAGAGAAAAAGCCATGGGATATCATCTCCAAAATAATCAATGAAATAATATTTTTCATCCAAATCTTTTGCGACCAAAAGCTCTACTACACCAATATAAGATAACAAAAAAGTACTGTATGCAAGGTATTTATTTGCTTTGACACGAAAGGTTTTCTGAGTTAAAAGAACTACAGAAAAGAGTAGGCCTTGAATTAAGCTTACAAAAACTAGAATTTCTAGCACATTTAAATTCATTCTAAGGAGATAAATTTTTTATACTTTTTTTAGGGTGATGTGTTTGTGTAAGGGGATTAAAAAAGTCTAAGATAGGAAACTCATGTTGTTTTAATTTTTTATGATGAATTAATGCAAGCTAATTACCTTAGTTATTTTCCAAGAATCCTTGCTATGTTGCCAGATAATTATAAACTTACTAGGAATAGATGGGGCGTCTGGTTCCTGATTGTTATAGAATTTATGGTACCCTATTTCAACAGCACCATAGTCTTTAATGGGATACACTTCAATACTACCTTCTACTAAGGTTCTAGTTACTTTGCCACAAATATTCTTTTTTGTTCCATCAATAATTCCTTGTTTAGAGGTCATCAATCCGCCTTTATCATCATAAAACTCTATAGTATCGGAATAGATCGAAGCCTGTTTTTCTAAATCGCACTGGTTATATGCCTCAAAGAAAGTGGCATCCATTGCTGCAATACTTTGATGTAGCGCAGCATCTATAGGAGAGTATTTAGGAATAGTATGAGAATTGCCATCTGTTTTGGTGGCTTTGCAAGATAAAAGAAAGAGTAGGGGTAGTGCCATGCTCAACAAAAATTTGGTAGTGCTCATAGGTCGTCTTGTTTTTTAAAAGACGAATTAAAAGTTTAGTTGTTACAGTAGGCCTTAATTATATGCTATTCATAGGATTATAGTGCACTTTTTTTTTCTAGGGCTTCCCAAAACTCTAAAGGTTCTGTTTAGTTTTATATGACCGGAGCCTAAAATCCGAATCCAACCATGATCTACCAAAATGCCACCTGTTTCATGCAGTATTGCTCCCATAGGAGATCTGGTAGTTACTTGTGTTAGGTAGAGTGCATTATCCGCTTCTTCCTTATTTTTAGGAAGAATTTCTAGCTTGTTGGTTGCTTCCTTTATCCATTCAGAAATTAATTCCCATCCAGGGTCTTCTGTGTGTATAAGTTCGCTTAAGGTTTTCATTATAATACGTTGTTTTGTAGTTGTTTAAAAGAAGTCTATACCTGTATTTGTAATAGCCATACCTTAAAACTTTAGGTATACATGCCGAGTTGCAGCACGTAAAAAGGAATCAATTACCAAGGTATTAGACGCTTTGTTACTGTAAATATAAAATTTCTAATACATTTAAATTCATTTTTAAAAAAAAGCCTAAAGTTTAACCCTTTTAGAGGTACTTAAGGGCGCTCATTAAGCTTGTTTGTTTGATAAAAAAAAGGAGGAATAAGAATTGAACCTATTCGTTTTTAAAAGGTATTTCCTGAAACTTTGGTTCATCACTTTCTATATACGGTTCGGGTTCTAGATGTGCATGCCCTTCGTCATACATAATTCCAGCATCCTTATTTATTTTGTACCAAGATTCTTGCATTTCAGAAATTACACGAATCGCATAATGATCTTCTTTTTCACGGATGATCAATGTACCTTTAAAATTAGTAAGGTCAGACGCATCTAAATTAGGAATGGCTTCTAGAACAAAAGTGATATTTTTCTTAGCGACTTCCGTTTCTTGGTATATAGGAATAGCATCTGTGCTTGTAAAATCTTCTGGATTTGCAATGGTATTAGAAAACTGTGTGTTCGTCATAAGGTTAACGCCCATCATATATTTAAAGATAGAATTCATAGGTAAGTAGAGCACTGAGTTAGAAAAGACCACATAGACTTCTTTACCGTTGGTTTGTAGGCTAGTTGTAGAAAAATTAGCTAGGCTAGCTTTTTTATCTAAAGCTGTTAATGCTTGTTGGATGATGGAATCTCTACCTAAACGTACCAATTCTCTGACCTCTTTATTCATTTTTTCTTTTTCTCTTTTAGAGGATTGAGCATTGCAACAGGAAAAAACTACTAGGAGTTGAATCAGAAAATGGACAATATATTTTTTCATGACTTGTTTTTAAGAAGCAGTTGCTATGGGTTAAACGCTAGCGTATGAAAGTAAGTATTTAAAATAACATTTGTTTTTTAAGTAATAAAAAGCCTTTCATAGACAATATGCCTCGTTATTCATGTGGTAATTGTCCGTTTTTATGAGCAGCCTCCATCTCTGCAGGGGTTATTTCTAAGTTATGATCCGTATCAATCAGCGTAAAAAACTCCTCTAAACCCATTTGGCGGTAAAGCCTATCTTTTACATACGTTTTCATTTCGTTTTTTGATACACTCCCGTCTCCATCAGCATCCGTACCATCAAATGCAAAAGGAGGAGTTACTAGGGGGAGTTCTTTAGGGCTTAAAATACCATTTGCATCAGTATCAAATTCATCAAAATATGCTACTAAACCAACTTTTCTTTCGGGTCCCATAGTAATAAACTCATCCATTTTTGCTTTGGTAACAGTACCATCTCGGTTAAAGTCAGAAGCACTTAAAGGTCCGTTAGGTCCAGGACTTCTAGGGCCTTCTTTTAGCTTGTTATTTGGATCTTTGCATGCGCCAAAAGAAATGATAATAAGGGATAAACCTATAATTTTAAGTATTCTCATGGCCCTATTATTTTATAGTTTAATCCTTCTAATTGGCAGGAGCAACAAAAATGCCAGAGAAGATTAAGAGCCGGTTCAGGCTGCTATTACCTGAATAAGACTGACACCCTTTTAACCGTAAATTTATTGAAAAAATTATACTGATACTAGATAGTATAAACAGCACCCAACTTACGATTCTATTCGTTAGGATACTAAAGATAACACTTAAAATGGGTTAATGTATCCTTGTGATTTAAAAACAAATATATAGTTTGTTATATGTTTTTTTTAATATTGATGTTGTATAAAGCGGAAGGAATGTTTCTCTAGTGGAGGCTTATAACTTTAGTAATCTTCCACTCCTTATGGGTATGTTGCCACATAATTATAAACTTACTAGGAATAGATGGGGCATCTGGTTCCTGATTGTTATAGAATTTATGATACCCTATTTCAACAGCACCATAGTCTTTAATGGGGTACACTTCAATACTACCTTCTACTAAGGTTCTAGTTACTTTGCCACAAATATTCTTTTTTGTTCCATCAATAATTCCTTGTTTAGAGGTCATCAATCCGCCTTTATCATGATAAAATTCTATAGTATCGGAATAGATCGAAGCCTGTTTTTCTAAATCGCACTGGTTATATGCCTCAAAGAAAGTGGCATCCATTGCTGCAATACTTTGATGTAGCGCAGCATCTATAGGTGAGTATTTAGGAATAGTATGAGAATTGCCATCTGTTTTGGTGGCTTTGCATGATAAAAGAAAGAGTAGGGGTAGTGCCATACTCAATAAAAATTTGGTGGCGCTCATAGGTCGTCTTGTTTTTTAAAAGACGAATTAAAAGTTTAGTTGTTACAGTAGGCCTTAATTATATGCTATTCATAGTATTATAGTGCACTTTTTTTTTCTAGGGCTTCCCAAAACTCTAAAGGTTCTGGGTTGGCCGATTTGACTAATCTTACGGTAATAAAACTACCTTGTTCATCATTACCTGAAACAAATAAAAAGCATTTCCAATCATTAGAAAGCTCAAATGGATGGTCTGCTCCGCCATATTCCCCAATAATTATATTCTCGGGGGTTAGTAGCATAATTTCGGTGAGTAATTCGGTAAAGACTGATTTGTACCGCGTGTGTTCTTTTAAAAAGCGAATATGTTTTAACCATTCATTTTTAATGGCTGAGGTATTGCTCTCAAGAGCACTTTGAAAAGGAATGGTATATGAAAAATAGAGATTGATGTCTTCACAGCCCGTTATACTTGCATAATAGTGTGTATTGTCTTTCAAGTACAGTTGTTCTGTTTGCTCTATATTAAAAGAATCGTCCATGAAACATCTTCTTTTTACTTCCAGATCTAAATCATTTTTGAAAACATCCTTGTTCATTTCTGCTATAGGACATTTTGTATAGTTTTTTTCTAAAATATTTTGGCCTTCTAAGTAGAATTCTAGTGGTAGCTGTTTTTGGTTGTCATAAGTTACCTCTTGAAAACCATAACCATGAGGGTTCTGCTCATAGGTAGCATAGATTCTTCCATTGGAAACACGGTCTATACTTAAAAGAGCATAAGACATTTTACCACCCCCGAAGAGGGAATAGCTTTCTTTTATGTTTTTCTCTTTATCAAGAGTTACTATTTCAAAGCTATATCCAAAGGCATTACCGCCACCACCTAAACCTTCATCGGTAATCTGGATGATGAGGTCGTTAATTCCATCTCCATTAAAATCAGAGATCCATTCAAGGTCCCAAGAACTAGAAATACAGGATAGGGCAAAACTATTGGTATTATCATAAATACAACTATCTTTTTGAACCAAACTTTCATCATCTAAATAGTTAGTTTCAAGGTATTGTTGTACTAGTTGTTCTGATATTCTAGTAAAATCTGCAGTGTTTATCTCTTGAGAAGAGATAGCTTGAGAGATGAAGTATAGTATAATAAATGTGCAGTAGTGTTTCATAGAATTAAGTTCTGATTATCTAGTATATGCAAAAATCTCCTAATTTATACTAATTTTTGTGTCGATTAATGTAAGTGGAACAACGCTATAGAGATTGATGCCATTTTCTATTTTAATAGTTGAATTCTTTAAGATTACTTCAGCTGTAGTATTGTTATGAAATAAAACTCCATGAAAATTATTGGGGCTTAGTCTAATATCCATAAAAACATTAGTCATTTTCAGGGACGAATTTTGTACTTGAAAATACTCCTGATAATTTATTGTATTTTCCTTGATAGCGGAGTTTTTCATACTAATTTTAACATTGTCCAAGTCAAAAATACTGCTGCTCAAAGTGTTTTTGGTAATGAGTACGTTATCCATTAATATACTGCTATTTCTGGCGTATATAGCACTTGTGCTGCAATTGGTAATGGTCGTATTCACTATTTTTATGGACTCAGAATTAGTAGTAATATGAAACCCATAGCGACCGCTACCATCTGCAATATAATAATCAAACGTTAGATAAGTACAATTGGAAATATTAAAAACGGGCGCATGACAATAGGTTTCTTTTACATTATGTAATGCCATGACATTATTAACTTCAATATTTTTATAATATGTAAAAGCAACAACATCTAAAAATTGATCATTAGAAACAAAACAGACCCCTTCTTCTGCTATAAAATTTATATTTGAATAGCCAGTTATTTGTAAACTACCAGAATTTACAGGTACTTTTTTTCCTTCTGATACAACATTGCTATATTGAATTTTCATAGTAGATGCTAGTGTAGGAAATACTTTTTTAAGCATCTTATCATTATGACTCTTGGCTGGAGATAACAAGGATGTTAAAAGGAAGATAAAGAATAATATCTTTTTTATTAGTTTCATTTCTGCTCAATTAGTTATATAATCAATATTTTAATCGGAGTACTCCGATTGTTGAAAAAATACTTAAGGTGCTGTGTACAGAAAAATGGAGTACTAAAAATTAAACTCTATATCCCTAGATTTAGTATGTTATTCCCATATCAAAGTCTTCAAAGTGTTCAATTTCAGAAAGCTTAAATAGCTGATCTTGTTTAAATTTCACCCAAGTTTCCTCAAAAACTTCATCACCCCCTTCAGCATCTTGGTTGGTATTTATTCGAGTTAATTTTTTCCTAGTTAAAAAATTAATGCTAGTTTCTCTATCTATTCTCGGGCCATGATTGCTGCTAGCATCATACCCAATGAGTTTAAAGGCTGATTCTTGAAGTCTGAAAATGTACCTCCAATACCCATACCTGCCATGAGCAAAATGAATAATAAGGTTAGACCTTTCTGTGGTTATGTCTAGTTCTGGAGCATAATAAACTCCTCCATCTTCATTTTCAGAATAAAAGCAGTCATAGTTTTTATCCGCTAATTCATAGGTATTTTCATTTTTGAATAAAACTATAATTCCTCTTCGGTTACGATCTACCTCTTGGTCAAACCTATTGATGACCACATTTGCAGCATTCGTTCCTTTTATAATGAGCATACAGTCTTCTTGTCCGTCTTTATTTAGATCACCATAATACGTTTCAGATAGTACATAACCTTCGGGAATGAAAGCTATACTATTCATTTTTTGAGCATGACTACTATACATACCTAGAGCAAAAAGTAGTGCGATTCCTAAAATTCTATTCATTAGTTATTTTTTTAATCAGTTTAATCATAGGTATAAGGACAGCTTGTTTTATGCAAGGGAAATTCTAGTCCTTAATGGTTAATACTAAAATAATATGTTTATACTTTATAAAGGCTAAAGCACCCATAATCTGTCCGTACACCAAGCTTATCTTCTATAAATTTAATTTCACAACTTTTTACCACATGCGCTAGCGGAAAACTGTGAATGAATTTTTTAGCCTTAAAATCAAATACATAGGCGCTAGTTCTTTGAACCAGAACCAACTTTGATTGGTCTTGACTGAAACAGAAATTCCTTACTTCTTTGGTGTATTCCGGGATTTCTAAAGCAGGAAATTTAAGCTCTTTAGTATTTGAAAGATCAAAATAGCGCATACCCCATGTACCATAATGCTCTTGTGCAATTAATAAAATATTGTCTTTACTAAATTCCATTTGGTCAATCATTTCAAAATCGGCTTTAATAGTATGTACGGTAAGGCCACTATTTACAGCTATTATCTGAATTTCGCCAACTTTAGTGTGCAATGCTAATAATTTACCATCCTTAGATAAGGTGCCGCAAAACGGAATGTTTCCATTGATAACCTCAGTATCGTAATTTTGACTGTAGCTTAGCTTGTCCTGATTATTTTGAATGGATATATTGTCATCTGTTGCAAAAGCAATGCTATTTATGGCAACAGCAATAAAGCTCGTAAAACTGTTTTTTTTACTACCTAAATTCCTAAACGTATTGTTTTTAATATCATACGCATAAATAAAGTGATCTAAATCTAGAATTAAAGCATTTCGCTTTGGACTATACGCAATAGACCAAGCTAGTTGCTTTGGTAATGCTATTTCTTCTAGGGTATCTCCAAGGGGATCAATTAAAATAAGTACATCCTTTTCATCATCGTTTTTATAGGTATAAATTCCCTTAGGGGTAGCTTCAAATGATAAAGCCCCAGTATAGCCACCTCCAATATACCGATGTAAACTGGGTTCACCTATTTCTGCTTCTTGCGTTGTATACTTAAAGCCTTTTTTTAAGGCTTTCCATTCTTTTTTCGTAAACGCTTTTAAGGCATCTTCATGACTGTCAAAATCTTTTTGAGTAGTTCGTAATTTCTCACGTTTACCAGACTGAGAAACTAAGGAGGTTTTAGTTAATGTTAAAATTAATAATTTTCCACTTTCTTTTTGATGTAATTGGTGTGAAATAGAGTTCATTTTTTATGGAGTGAAAAAGGTTGATTTTAAAAACGACTTAGTTCTAAACTAAAAGTAGCACCGTAATGAAGGTTTTTTTATGGTTTGAAAACACGGTAAAACCGCATCCGTAATTCTTTCCTTTTAAAATTACGGTAATTAATCTTCAAATTTTGACATAAAACCTATTCGCGTACTCATATTCTTGATTTGGTCATAATACACTTTCTTGCATATAAATAAGTAGACAGCATTTAAATTTGCTGAGTTTTTATAAATATCCTTTTTAGCTTCATCACTTAAGACTACGTTTTTAAAATCTATTTTAGCATCAGATACTAATGAAATTATTTTATCCTCTAGGATCCATTTACGATTGCTGTACCTAGAAAATCCTACAGACGATTCTGCCAATTTAAAAGGACTGTATTCACGGTTCAATGCGTTAATTAGCGTGCTAATTTTTTGATTAGCAACTTCTTCTGCAGATACAGAAACCAAAATTAAATTATTTTCTAAATCGGTAAGTACATTTAATTCATCAAATTCAATAGCGTCATAAAAAGCAATATTATAACGCTCATCCCATGTATTAGAACCGGCAACGGCTGTTTGTCTATATTGAATGGCATAAGGGTTTTCTACCTCAAAATTGCTGCCATTTATGTTTATCGTGTCTGCTTCAGATTGAAAAAAATAAATAGGAGAAACATCAGATTTACGCTTTTTGTGATACTCGGCCCATTCTGCTTTACTCGATTTAGAATAGAATTCTTTAGAATCGAAAGTATTAAAATCTAAATCTTTCAGATTAAAATTTCCGTCTTCTAAGTAAACCTGACCCGAGCTAGTAGTTGCAATAAAAATCAAAAGTAAAGTCAATGATGTTTTCATGTTTTAATATTTTGTAGTTATGCCAAGATAAAACTACAATAGAGAAAAATTCACCTTTTTCTGTTATTTATCTAGAGTAGCGGTTGAATAGGTAGGTTTAAAAAAAAATTAATTAGCGCTGCTGCTGTAAATTGCTATAAAAAAACGATCAAGTCTTCTTCTTTACAAGTACTGTTAGGTCTTTAGATTATTTAAATTAAAGACCCCTTATGTACTACTATGCATTATCATTTTAATTTTCACGTCTAATTTAAGAAAGATTATAAGTGCTTGGTATGGCATATGGTTGCGCATAATAGATAAAGTAAAAAGGGGAAAATAAAAGAAAATACTTCTAAGTTTTATTGAAAACAGAACCTAGGACATCTTTTTCTCGTATAGACTTGTATGAAAAGTATGCTGATTATTTGTGTCATTTCGGTTGTATTTCTGCAGTATGGTAGTGCTCAGAAAATAGACAATTTAGTATCCTTCCGGGATATTGAAAGTAGGAACTACTTTAGATTTAATTATGATAATGATTTTTTCGCTTCTAGTGATAAGAACTATACTCAAGGCTATAGTTTTGAATTGGTAGCTCCTTTTTTTGAGAATAATCCGGTTAACTATCTATTTTATAAACCTAAAGAGGATACTATCCGTTACGGCCTAGCAGTAGAACACATCGGGTATACTCCTCAGCAATTTCAACTTCCTGATATTCAATTTGGAGACAGACCGTTTGCGGCAGCTATTACGCTTAAAAGCTTTATGATCGCTAGCAATGTGGTAAAAAAAAGTAGATTCACTTCTTCCTTTAGTTTAGGACTTATTGGACCTGGTGCTTTTGGTAAGAAAATGCAAGTAGGTATTCATAAAGCTACCGGAAATAAAATTCCTTTAGGTTGGCAAAATCAAATTAAAAATGATATCGTAATTAATTATGAAGTAGGATATGAAAAACAGCTTGTTAGGTATCGAGATTTATTTTCACTTCAAGCAACTATGGCTGCTAAAGTAGGAACGCTTTTCACCAGTGGCGCTATTGGAGTTAATACCACATTTGGAGTTATACATACTCCTTTTGCGCCTACCAAAGAAAAAAAAGGTTTTAGAATGTATGGGTATGCACAACCAGTTTTAAACGTTATTGGCTATGATGCCACGTTACAAGGTGGGGTTTTTAATAGGAAGAGCCCTTATACTATTTCATCGGGGAATATAGAGCGATTTACAGGGCAATTAAATTATGGAATTGTTTTAAAAACTAAAACGCTTTATTTTGAATACACCCGTTCTGTAATTACAAAAGAATTTGAAGAAGCGGACGCTTATAAATGGGGAGGAATTAAAATAGGAGCTACCCTTTAAATAGAAATCTATACCACTTTTTCAAACGTTTAAACCGCAGTAGGAGTAAGTTGCGTATAAATGAGCAGCGCTGAGATTCTAGATCTATTTTCTTTTTTAGCGGTAAATTCTCTCGAAAAATGCTATTGAGCTGTTTTGAAATTCCCAAAAATTAGCGCAGTCAGTAGTAACACTATTTCAATGCAAAAAAAGATCTTTGAGCTACATCTGGTAAGGCTATATAATGAGAAAATAGCTAAGAAATAGCAATGACAAACATTCCAATAGCTATTACATTATATTTTTTTTCCTATTTTTATAATTTCAAGTAATTAGTTATTGGTTAGTACCTAGTTATACTTTTTTTTGTTACTATATCAGTATGTAAACTCAATTTTCTATTTTCTAGAACCTTAATTTTCATCAGTTTTTTATCATTTTTAAAAACCAGGAGATAAAAAATGTTCATCCCCTAGTTTCTCAATTTTATTTAAAGGCCTTTATCTTTTCAAAGAATAATTCGCCAAATTTCAAAGGTAAAAGAGTGCCTCTTAGTATATCATCTGTAGTCTGTTTCATGGACAAATTACCAATTGGGTTTTCTGTTTCAAAACCAGCTCCAAAACCAATCATAGTATAAACAAAAAAGGAATACTTTTTCTCTTTACTTTCAAAAGATAATTTATGTAGATCACTGTTTTTAGTAGCATCACCGCTTTCTCCACCACCTCGTAATTGAAAGGACATAGATTGTTTTAAGTTATCGGTTAATTTTCCTTTTTCAAACTCTAGATTACTAATGCTTCGTTTATCAAACTCCCAATGCGTTGATGCCGTTTTACTATTGGAATTGTATTCAATATAATGGAGTTTTTCATCTTGCAGTACTAATAAATGATGGTTAGTATTTTCAACCACCACTCCTGTTAGCATTGTTTTTGCGGTGTCTGCAGCTGCTCCCAAAATACTTTTAGGTTTTTTACAGGCACCAATGGCACTAAAATCTCCGCCAATAATAGTTACTATAGGTTTAAACGTTTGCTCGTCTGCTTTAAATTCTTGAAAAAATTCATCAAACTTTTCTGTAGCTTCTTTTTCAGCTTCTAAATAGCTATTTCCAAGCGCATCAAATTTGCCTGTTTTTTTCATGTAAAGAAAGTAAGCGCCGATGGCTACCATGATAAGTAATGGAACAATGTAAGTCATACGTTTTAGTTTTATTTGATTTTTTTTATGGAATGGTTATTTGAATCTTTTTGATTTATTAATGCAGACATTAAAAAGTAGCCTACCAAACATATCATAAATAGCATTACAATGGGGGAGGTGTACGCTATACCTTCTGTGAAATATAGGAATATAGAGAAAATGCCAAATACAAAGGTTCCTTTTCCAAATAAATATTTCAATCGTATTCTCATTTTTTAAATGGTGTCTAAGCGATATGGTCGTAATATCTACTGCCTTTAAATTTGATTTATTTAGATGTACCGTGCCTAATAACACTTAACGAGTTTATATGTGATTAGTTGTGCAATTAATTACTTATTTAATACACAGTACACGAATCTAATATCTTGAGGTCCTAAAGTTTTAAGAAAGCTAAATTTATAGCGTATGGTTTAAACCATTCCTATAATTGGTCTAAGCTAGACGGTAAATTTTTAAATCCCTAGTGTACTAACGAGATTCTTGTTAGGAATAATGGGACTACCGAAAAGAGCATTAAGAATCAAATGCTGTTTGAGTTTTTGTGAGTTCATTTAAGGTAGCGAATATGGAGGCGAAATAGATCCGAAGGGACAAGGGCAGAATTGATTCGTTTAAAAAAAAATGAATTAACAAACCCTTAAATATTTCTGAAAACTGCCGTAAACTAATACGTAACCTACAGCAACAAATTTAGGGGTATAGTATGCTCCGCCACTTAATTTAAACATCGGTTTAAAGTTTACTATAATATCATGGTCTTTCTACTTTTTTAAAAAAAATCTAAGCGTACTAATTTGGTTTGATTTTTTAGTGCAGGTAATAAATAAACGCAAAATTAGAAATTGACTGAAGTTTTAAATTTAATGAAATTTTATTTTCTATTCAAAAATAGTTTCCTTGAGTATCTTAGACCCATTCCAAGGTCTTAGGTAAATGATACCAGCTGTTTGTCCCATCATAGCAAACAAATCATCTATAGCTTCAGGAGTGTATTGAGATTTATGGCAGTTTGATGCTTTATGTCCTAATTTTAAATCTTTCTTATCAAATGATATTCGGTAAGTAAGAAATCTCTTTTGGGTCGTTTTTAAATTCTCACTTAACCACTGTACTAAACTTGTATTTAGAGTTAGGTCCTTTTTTTCAGCTTCTTTAGGAAAACCATAATAAAGTAATTGTTCTAGTGTGTCAGAAGCTTCTCTTTGAAAAACCTCAGTAACAATATTACTCACCATACGATGATCTGAATGCCCATATTCTCCGTCGGGTCCAAAGGTAATTACCACATTAGGTTGGTGTTTTACAAATAGGCTGTCAATTTTTTCATCTAAAGAATACAGGTTTTCATTCAACGCTAAATCACCATCCGTATAATTTAGAAATATAGGAGCATTAATACCCAAGGTTTTTGTAACGCACAAAGCTTCTTCTGCCCGTACTTTTGCTAATACATCTCCCGCAGGAATAGCAGCATGAGATGTAACCCCCTTTGATCCATCGGTAACAAGTACTAAATAAATATTTGCACCTTCTTTAGCATATTTAGAAAGAAGAGGAGAGATAACAATCTCATCATCTGGATGCGCAAATATCGCCATTAGGGTTTTACCATTAGTAGTTGTAGGCTTGTTCTCTTGTTGTGCGTTAGTATGACCCATACAAGAAAAACAGATACTTAAAATGCAAAGGGATCGTAATCGTTTTTTCATCGTTTTAATTTTAGAGGAGTAGGCTTTTTTTAGGCAAACCAAAATATGTGCTAGAATAGATTAAGTAATAATTCTTGTATTAATGATACTCCTTATTACCTACCGTTTTTATTTTCAAAGTATCAGAATCTCGTATAATTCCAGTTTTTATTGGAATCAGATATATGCCAAAATTAACTTTGCCATCCTTTTTAAATGCTTTCGCTAAAGTTCTAAGCGGTTCTTGTTTTTTATCTTTTACACCGTTATGCGGGTTAATGGTTATTAGCGAACACCTCTCTGTTTTAGAAACGACTTTAAATTCACATTCACCAATAATTAGATGGGTCCAAGTTTCTTCTTCAAAAGCTTTAACCCCAGAAATAATGATATTGGGTCTAAAACGATTGGATTCAATAGGGGTTTCTAATTTATCATTCAAAGCAGCAACAGATTCTCTGGATATTAAATGAATAGGGTATACGTCATTAAACGATATCGCTGTATCATTGGTCTTTCGCAATTTGTTTAAATTGATTTTAACTAGTTTGCTTTCTGAATTTAAAAGAGCAGTAAACCAATTATTTAGTTCATCGCTTATTATTTTTCCAGCTACGCTTGTATGAAATAGTGAAAGCTCAATGTCTTGAAATTCTTTGTTAAGAGCAATTGTTTTAGTTTCATTCTTATAACTAATGTTTAGTTGATAATTATTTATTTCCGTTTTAATGTTAAGCAATTCTGCATTTTCTCGCGCTGTTATTATTTCATTTTTAGCATTAGCGATTCCTAGATAGCGATCATTTTCAAATCCAATTTTAAGTATAGTAATTTCAATCAGTTTTTGACCTTTTGTAGACTTAATTGGATAAATATATAAACCTTCTATTTTCATTATTTGAAATAAATTATCTGGATACACCTGGGTTATCTGTAGTACGGAAGCAGTGATTTTTTTTGATTCAAAAGCTAAATTTAAAAAATTGGCAGTGGTAGTAAATAAATCTAAACTATTAAATGTAGCATTTTTATTTTATTTGCTACGGGTTTTTTTAAGTAACATTTTCACGAGTTATGCGCTGGAACGAAACTCAGGCCTAATTTTTTACTTAGTATTTATGGTTTAAGAAATGTGATTAGTAGTATAAGTGATTCAACCTCTGCTGGACAGGAATGCTAATGAATTTAAAAAACTATTTTCTAGTGCTTTCGATGAGGTAAATAGAAAACTTAAA
The DNA here is from genome assembly GCF_000186265.1 of Cellulophaga algicola DSM 14237. Classification (NCBI taxonomy): domain Bacteria; kingdom Pseudomonadati; phylum Bacteroidota; class Flavobacteriia; order Flavobacteriales; family Flavobacteriaceae; genus Paracellulophaga; species Paracellulophaga algicola. The sequence goes on along the minus strand of NC_014934.1, from coordinate 129,067 downwards.
ATAGTACAATATTTTTTTAATAATTAATTTGTTAAACACCGTACAATAGAAGAATTTTGCAGGTCATATTTAAATTGAAAGTACATTTTTATGGAGAGTGAAAAATTTATTTTCTGTCTTGAAGCCGTTCCAGATATAGATATACCCAACACTACTGAAGTAGTGAAAATCTTGGAGGATATTGCTTTAAAACAAAACATAACAAGTATTTATAAAACTTGTGATAGTATTGAAGGATTAGAGCAGAGCTTAAACGACTTGCTTTATGAAGATCATAACTTTAAAGATTATGAAATTATTTACCTCGTTATGCCAGGAGAGTCAAACAATATCTTACTGAATGACTATTATTATAGCATTGAAGAGATCGCAGAAATCTTTGAAGGTAAAATGAATGGGAAAGTAATACATTTTGCCAATAAAAAAAGTTTAGACCTAACAGATGAGGAATCACAGTATTTTTTAGATGTTACTGGAGCACGCGCTATTTCTGGTTACCGATCTAATCTCAATGAAATTTCTAGTATAGGTACTATAGATAGAGTGTTTTTTAGTATGTACCAAGAAAATGAAGACCTAAAAGAAGTCGTAGAGATGATGTTTCAAAAACATTATAACCTCTGTAAGGGACTTGATTTTAGATTGTATTATTAGAACACGTTTTAAAGGTAATAGTATCTTTTAATATCAGCTTACACACACACACATCAAACGGTATGTTTATTTCCTTTACACCTTTTATTGTAAAGAGGTGCGGTGTTTTTTGACGGTTTTTAAGGGTTAGGCTAAAGACCCAATATAATTTCATGAAATAACATATTTGGCTGTATTCGTCTTTAAATAGGATCAAATCAAATAAAAAGTGTCGTATTTTATTCCCTTTTATAAGTTCATTCTATATTTTTCCCGAGCTTATAGTTTCATCCATTTTTTTTTAATACAGTAGTTCAGTTACGGATACAAAACGGACTTAGGAAGTACGAGTCCGTTTCGTCACAAAGTTAATTTGAGTTTGCAGCTAACATTTAAAAAATGAACATAGCTCAGTACATTTTTTATATAATATGCTATGTTTACGTTCTTTAAGAAATTATTAATTGGCAACCTCTTTTTGGTTTATGTAGAAATTACGATCTACCTTAAATGTAGCGATATCGCCTTTTAATATGCTTGTTTTCCATTCTGCAGTAGGAGTAATCCAAAGCTGTTTTCCTGCACTAGAAACGCTTACTGGTATTGCAAAACCAGTTACAATATGCGTATACCTGTATTTCAATTTTTTGCCATCATAGTGGTATTCTAATACAGGAACCTTTATAGTTCTTAAGTATTGTTCAAAAAAGGCGCTTAAATCTATTTTAGCGGCTTTAGAGATGTAATTTTCTATTTGAGCTGTAGTCACTGTTTTATGGTAGAAATCTTTATTTAAACCTCTCAAAATACTTCTCCATTTTTCGTCATCATTAACTACATGTCGTAAGGTATGTAACACATTGGCACCTTTAAAGTACATATCACTACTTCCTTCATTGTTTACATGATAAGCACCAATAATAGGCCGGTCATTCTGTATTAATTTTCTGGTACCAATAACATAATCTGCAGCGGCTTCTTTGCCATAATAGTAGTCTATAAATAAATTTTCGGAGTAGGTGGTAAAGCTTTCATGGATCCACATATCGGCAATATCTTTATAGGTAATATTATTAGCAAACCACTCGTGCCCTGCTTCGTGAATAATAATGTAATCAAATTTTAAACCCCAATCAGTGCCAGATAAATCACGTCCTAAATACCCTTTCATAAATTGGTTACCATAAGTTACAGAGCTTTGGTGTTCCATACCTAAATACGGCACTTCTACTAATTTAAAACTATCTTCATAAAATGGGTAGGGGCCAAACCAATGTTCAAAAGCTTTCATCATTTTAGGCGCATCTTTAAAATGCTCTTTTGCCTTTTCTAAATTATCTTTCAAGACATAGTAATCCATATCTAAAGTACCCTTTTCTCCCGGGTATTTTTCACCAAAATGTACATAGTCACCTACATTAACATTTACGCCATAATTATTTATTGGGTTTGCAACAATCCAGTTATAAGTGGTAGTGGTTTCATTTTCTTCAACAGATTTTAATCGTCCATTAGAAACATCCATTAATCCTTTAGGTACGGTAACACTAATGGCCATACTATCTACTTCATCATACATGTGGTCTTTATTAGGCCACCAAACGCTAGCCCCTAATCCTTGACATGAGGTAGCAACAAAATCTTTTCCATTACTATCTTTTTTCCAAGAGAAACCGCCGTCCCATGGTGCATTTTTAGCAGCTCTAGGTGTTCCCGAATAGTAGACTGTAATCTCGTTTTTGTCTCCTTTTTTCTGTTCTTTTTTTAGGGTGATGAAATGTGCGTTTATATTTGACCTTAGTACTAATTCTTCTCCATCTTGAGTTACTTTTTCTATTTGTAAAGGCGGTTGCAAATCTATTTGAAGAATTTGTTGTGCTTCTAAAACGGTATATTTTATGGTATTACTACCTGATATAAATTTATCTTCTGGCTTAATGGTGATTTTTAAATCATAGAAATTTAAATCCCACCAAGCACGCTCAGGCGTTATACTACCGCGTAGGCTGTCTTGTTCGGTAAAGTAATCTTTAGCTTGTAGCAAACCTTGACTATGGCTAGAAAGACTAAGGAGGAGGAAAAAAAATACTGTTAAAAAATGTTTCATGGTGCTACGCTGCTATAATTATGCTGCTAAAGTTAAGCTAATTTTTAAAAATTGTCGGCATTGCCCTACATGATTGAAAAAGAACATGGGTTTTTTTAATTTAAATTTGAATAAGTATCTTTACCCTTCACTCAAACTCAACTTTAAATGAAAGTTTACACTTCAACACTATCCTTACTTTTAGTGCTACTGGTTTCTTCAGTCGCTACTAGAATAAATGCACAAGATAAAAGTCCGCTTATTGGTCGGTGGGATATGGTTATCCAACAAGAAGGCAAAGAACTACCTTCTTGGTTAGAGATTACAAAATCTGGTAGCGCTACTTTAGTAGGAAGGTTTGTATATGCTTTTGGCAGTTCTAGGCCTATAGCCGAAGTAAAAGTAAAAAACGAGGTCTTTAGTTTTGTTATTCCACGACAATGGGAACCAGGCGATAAAGACATGAAGTTTGAAGGTTCATTAGCGGGTACTACACTTTCTGGAACTATGGTGTATTCCGATGGAAAAAAATACAAATGGACAGCTACACCAGCAAAAGTGGCGGTATATAATGAAGCTATTGTCTGGGGAGCACCAAAAGCACTTTTCAATGGGACTAGTCTAAACGGATGGAGCGCTATGGGGGATAATCAATGGATTGTGAAAGACGGAATTTTAACGAGTCCAAAATCTGGCTCTAATTTAGTGTCTGATGAAAAGTTCTTAAATTTTAAGTTACACGTAGAGTTTAAATATCCAGCAGGAAGCAATAGTGGTATTTATTTGCGTGGGCGTCATGAAGTGCAAATTGAAGATAATATAGGCTTAGAACCTTCTAATATTTTATTTGGAGGTATTTATGGGTTTCTAACGCCAAATGAGATGATGGCGAAACCAGCAGGGGAGTGGCAGTCTTATGATATTACCCTAAACGGAAACCGAGTGAGTATTATCGCAAATGGGAAAGCCATTATTACCGATCAAATAATCCCAGGAATTACTGGTGGAGCCTTAGATAGTAAAGAAGCAGAAGTAGGCCCTTTGTTAATTCAGGGAGATCATGGCCCAGTAGAATTTAGGAGTATTGTAGTTACGCCAGAATTAAAGTAACTCACTTTCAGTTTTAATTGAAAGCAAAAAACCACGCCTAGGCGTGGTTTTTTGCTTTTTTATATTTTATAATTAACGTAGAATAGCATTCGGGAATACTACCGGACTTTCAAAACCATCTTTACCTACAGATGATATTCCGAAGAAGAAATTATCAATAACAATACCTTCTAGAAGAAACTCAGTTACATTGCCAACATAGCGGCTATGATCCCAAGTAGGAGAAGTAGTAGCTCTCCAGTATATTTTATAACCTACCGCACCATCAACCTTACTCCATTCAAATTTTGCTGCAGGGGCTACTATGCCACCAATTTTTACTTCTTTTGGAGCAGGAGGTGCCCAAGCCAAAGCCGCAAGATTTATTGCATTAACAGCGGTTAATTTTTTAGCATAGCCAAAATTTACATGTTCAAGAACGTCACCGTAATTAATACCGTTTTCTGTTCGTAGATCTTGGTGTTGCTGGGTATAATTTTCATGAGCTTCCATAATACGGATGCCTGCAAAACCAGCATCATTAAATGGCCTATGGTGTCCGCCACGCCCAAAACGATCTAATCTGTAGATCATCATTGGGTTCATTTCTGGCATATAAGTTTTTACATTTTTGTGAATATACCGTGCGAGTTGTCTCGAGATTCCGTCTACTTCTCCGCCATAAAAACGACGCATTTGTCGTTCTTTATCCGTTTCCGTAGCTGGTACAGGTTCAGAGAAAATTCTAAAATCACGATTGCTCACAACGCCATCAACCCCAGTAATATTACCAATCATATCATTATTGAATATTCCGATGATATCCCAGCCTTTTTCTACTGCGTATTTTGCGAGTCCGCCACCGCCAAAAAGTCCTTGTTCTTCTCCTGATAAACCTACATACATAATACTATTTTCAAAAGTATATTTAGAAAGCACGCGAGCCGCTTCAATGGTACCCGCCATTCCACTAGCATTATCATTAGCGCCTGGAGCATCAGTTGTAAAATCCATCGTATCACTAGCACGAGAATCAATATCGCCACTCATAATAATATAGCGGTTTGGATATTTTGTTCCTTTTTGTATGGCAACCACATTTACCACCCAAGCATCTTTAGGTATACGGGTACCCATCTCTTTAGTTACAAAATCTTTCTGATAGAAGACATCAATGCAATCAGAGCAGTTGCTTGAAATTTCATTGAATTGAGATTTAATCCAGCGTCTGGCAGCTCCTATTCCACGTGTTTTAGAGAGCGTATCACTAAAGGTATTTCTAGTACCAAATTCGGTCAGTGTTTTCACATCATTTTTAATGCGATCTTCAGATACGGCAGCTATAATCTCATATATTCGAGCGTCTGTCTGTGCTAGAATAGGCAGCGATGCAAAAGCGGTAAGGAGACAAAGTAGTAATTTTTTTTTCATTTTTTTGAGTGTTAGCATTTCATTTTTAATAAGCTGTTTTCTTAGTCATAAAAATTAAACCAAGGAGTGGTCCAATGCTTAAAAATAAGAAAATTAATGTTGGATTTATTTGTTCTGCCAATAGGGTGAGTAGTTGAATACTGATAATGCTAATGGCGAAACCAAAACAATTGACGAGTGTTAGTCCTGTTCCTTTTAATTCTGGGGGAGCTGCATTGGCTATTAAACTAGAAAATTGAGGCGAATCTGCGGTAGCTGCCATACCCCAAAAACTCCATCCTATTAAAAATAACAGGGCAGGCAATTTAAATAAAAGGGGAGAGATAATGCAAAATACGCCAGAAACCAATAGGGCGTAATAAGCTATTTTATGGCTTCCTATTTTATCTGCGACATAACCACCCAATACACAAGAGAGGCCGCCTAAAGCAATAATGGCAAACGTTAGTAACGGAATCGAAAATGTAGCATTAGTCACAGATGCATAGGTATGCAGGGCTAAAGGTGTAAAAGCCCAAAAAGCATACAACTCCCACATATGACCAAAATAACCAATTGCTGCTTGTCTAAATTTCGGAATTTTAAAAAGTGCTATTCCTGCTTTTATTTTTATGTTGGTGCTTTTTTTTCTAAAAGGACCATTAGGAACAAATAAAACGACTAACACGCCACCAATTATGGCTATAGCGGAAGTGATAATTAAGACGGTATCAGAATTACTATTAAGTTCTAATCCGCTTAACAAATAGGGGAATGAAGTTCCTAAAACTAAGGCACCTACCAAAAAACCTAAAGCTTTCCCAAGTCCGTTTTCATAATAATCTGCTGCAATTTTCATTCCGATAGGATAAATACCCGCGAGAAAGAAGCCTGTTCCAAACCGTGCAAATAGCAATTGCCATTTAGAAAGTACCTCTGTAAAAAGGCTCAAATTACATGCGGCAGCCAGTAGGGCGCAAATAAAAAATATTTTTGAAGGAGAAAAGCGATCGGCGATCATTAAAAAGGCAAATACTAAGGTACCTGTAATAAACCCAAATTGCACGGAAGATAATACATACCCAATAATCTCTGGACCCAAACCAGTTTTTAATGCTATATCATCAATAATAGCATTGCCTGCAAACCATAAAGAGGTGCAGGCAAATTGTGCTAGTATTAAAATGGGTAAAATATGCGGTTTATGCTTCAAAACTCATGATTTTATCACCTTAGTCGTTTAAAATTTTAAAAACTAATCAATAAAACGTTTTAATAATTTACGGACATCTTTAGTGCCATCTACATAGTATTTAGCAGCTGTTTTCTGAAGTCCCACTTTTACGGTTACGGCAGATTCTGGTAATTCTTGAAACATAAATTCATCAGTCCAATCATCGCCAATAGCAAATACGAAATCATAATCATGTTTCCCATACATACGTAAGGCAGCACGTCCTTTATTGACATTGCTACTTTTAATCTCCATTACTTTATTACCGTTCAAAACACTTAAATCATCATTGGCAATTAAGCTTGTAAGCACCGTATTTAATTCGGTTGCTCTCTTTTGACCAAAATCAGGATCTGTCTTGCGGTAATGCCATGCTAAAGAGTAATTCTTTTCTTCAATAAAACTACCAGGAGTTCTATCTACAAAAGATTCTAGTACAGGTTGAATCTTTTCCATCCAATCTTTCTTAACATTCTCTAGTAAGCTAAAGTCCGCACCATCTTCCGAAAGCCATACCCCATGTTCTACAATCATGTTGTATTTTTTAGGTAGAAACCATTTGGTAAAGGTTTCTTTATCGCGACCACTAATTAAATACATATCTGTATTTTCTTGAGAAGAAATAGCATCTAATAGTTCATATAATTCTTCGTCTGGGCTCGCTTTTTGCGGATTATTATGAAAGCCAGCTAGGGTACCATCATAATCTATAAATAGCAACCTTCTTTTGGCTTTTTTATAATCGTTTGTGATTCTATCCAATAATTTTGAAGAAAGCTTTCTAGAAACATAGCTACTGCTATTGTCTTTTTGTTCTTTTAATGAACTCATGAAATCTTTCGCCCATCGCTCTACATTATAGCGTTCTAATCTTTTTTGTAAAATATCATTCCGTTCTTGTTGCTCTTCTATAGGCATCTCTATTGCTTGATGAATAGTATCTGCAATCTGCTCAAAATTATTAGGATTAATTAAGAGAGATTCATTCATCTCATTCGCAGCTCCTGCCATTTCACTCAAAATTAATACCCCTGTTTTGTCGGTTCTTGTGGCTACATATTCTTTAGCGACTAAGTTCATTCCATCACGGATGGGAGTCAACCAAGCTATATCACAAGAAGTATATAAATCGATTAAATTTTCAAAAGGCATGGATCGGTAGAAATACCAAATAGGGGTCCAGCTTACGGTAGAAAATTCTCCATTAATTCTACCGACAAGTTCATCTACTTCTCTTTTTAACAACTGGTATTGTGGCACATTACTCCGTGAAGGCACCGCAAGTATAATTAAACGCACCTTTTCTTTGTATTGAGGGTATTTAGTTAAAAAGTACTCAAAAGCGTTTAAACGTTTTGCGATACCTTTTGTATAATCTAAACGGTCAATAGAAAGTAAGAATTTTGCGTCTGGAGTAGATTGTTTATGATTATTTAGGCGTTGCTGTAATTCCGATTGCTTTTCTGGAGGCAATTGATTATGCACCTTGGCCGCTTCGCTAAACTTTTTATAATCTATTCCCATCGGGAAAGAATCTACTTTTATAATTCGGTCTTCAAGGTATACATCGTTAAAACTAACATCTAGACCCAGAATACGGCGAACAGAGCTTAAAAAATGGCGTTCGTAGTCGTAGGTATGGAAGCCAATTAAATCAGAACCTAACAAACCTTCAAGTACTTCTTTACGCCAAGGTAGGGTTCTAAATATTTCAAAAGAAGGAAAAGGAATATGTAAAAAGAAACCTATAGAGATGTTTGGTAATTTTTCACGAACCATTTGTGGTACTAACATTAACTGGTAATCATGTACCCAAATAGTATCATCATCTGCTGCTTTTTCTACAATAGCATCTGCAAATTTTTGGTTCACTTTTTTATAGGTTTCCCAACTATCTATTTCAAATTCTGCATATTCTAAAAAGTAATGGAATAAAGGCCATACGGTTCTATTACTAAATCCGTAATAAAAACCATCAACTTCTTGTTGTGATAAATTTACTTTTGAAGATCCGTGTTTGGCTAAGGCTGCATCAATATCGCCTACCAATTCTTCAGGAATCTCTTCATCGGTTAAACCGCTCCACCCAATCCAAAGGCTATCTCCACCAGAGTGTACAGATTTCATTCCTGTAGCCAAACCACCCACACTTGGTATTGCAGTAATGCTTCCATTATGAATTTGTAATTGTATCGGTAGTCTATTTGAGATTATGATAGTTTTGCCCATAATTCGGTTTTATTTGCTGTGTTTTAGAATTAATTTCTCTAAATTTCGTAAAAAAGAAGGGCAATGGCAATTTTATTAGCCTTTTGAGTTAGCAATTTATTGATATGGATAATTTAGACTACGGAATAATAGGAAATTGTAGGAGTGCAGCATTAATTTCTAAGAATGGTTCAATGGATTGGTGTTGTTTACCAGAATTTGATTCACCATCAGTTTTTGCAAAACTTCTCGATGAAGAAATAGGAGGGAGTTTTGGTATTGAGGTAGAAGACACTTATAAGATACATCAGTTTTATGATGCCGAAACGGCAATATTAATTACGAAATTTACAGAAGGCGAAGAAAATTGTTTTGAAATTCATGACTTTATGCCTAGGTATCATAAGGATGATGATTCATTTTTTGCACCGCCAGAGGTTATCAGATATATAAAACTGGTAGCAGGGAAACCAAAATTTAAAGTGGTTTACAACCCAAAATTAGAATACGCACAAGGAAAAACTGAATCGTTTATAAAAAAAGATTTTATAGCAAGCTTAACACACGATGTAAAGTTTGATACCGTTTTCTTATACACTTCATTTGATAAAGAAAAAGTGCTAAATGGAGAAGAAATTATAGTAGAAGAAAATGGGTTTTTTCTGTTAACGTATAATGAGAAAATATTTACACCTACAACAGAAAGAGTATTTTTAAATTTAGAACGTACCCGTATTTATTGGATGGATTGGTCACAAAAAACGCCAACCTATAAGAAGTTTGATAAAGAGATTAAACGTAGCGCATTAACTTTAAAATTGTTGAGTTATGATAAAACAGGGGCAGTATTAGCTGCGGCAACAACATCTCTTCCAGAAACAATAGGAGAGGTTCGTAATTGGGATTACAGATTCTGTTGGATTCGTGATGCTTCTATGGTAATTAAAGTGGTCTCTCAATTAGGGCATAAAAATGTAGCTAAGCGGTATTTGCAATTTATTATTGATTTGATTCCTGATAAAGATGAAAAGTTACAGATCATGTATGGCATTAACCGCGAGAAAAAGCTAACAGAGCAAACCTTAGAGCACTTAAGTGGGTATAAAGGATCTAAACCTGTTAGAATTGGTAATGCAGCTTACGAGCAAGTTCAGAATGATATTTATGGAATTCTGATGGATGTGATTTATGAAATGATTTCTCAATTTAGTATAGACATCCAAAATGGGGAGGAACTTTGGGGTATTACTAAAGGCATTGTTTGGATTGTAGAGAAGCACTGGCAAGAACCAGATAAAGGTATTTGGGAGTTCCGTTCAGAAGATAGGCATTTTACATTTTCTAAGGTTTTATGCTGGACCGCCATTGATAGGGCTATAAAAGTGGCAGAGTTGTTAGACAAGAAACATAAAATTGATAAATGGAGACCATTAGAGCAGAAAATTAAAAAAGATATCATGGAGAATGCTTGGAATGAAGAGAAACAAGCCTTTACACAATCCTATGGTTCTTCAGATATGGATGCTTCCGTATTATTAATGCAGTCTTATGGATTTATTGATGCTAAAGATCCAAAATACGTAAGTACAGTTTTAGCTGTAGAGAAAGATTTATGTAATGATGGTTTATTGTACCGGTATAAAAATGAAGATGATTTTGGAGAACCTTCATCATCATTTACAATTTGTACGTTTTGGTTTATCAATAGCTTATTCAAAATAGGGCAGGAAGAAAAAGCATTACAACATTTTGAGCAATTGTTGAGTTATAGTAATCACTTAGGCTTGTTTAGTGAAGATGTAGATTTTAAAACAAAACGTTTGTTAGGGAACTTCCCGCAAGCATATTCACATTTAGCATTGATAGAATGTGCAATAAACTTTTCTAATAAAGCATCTGAAGAGAACGTATTAGAGTCTATGCGTGATTAATTGAGTTGAATTTACAAAGTTATACACTAGTTTTTGATGTTGTAATTACAACGGATAAAACTAGTTTTTTTATACCCTAGTTTTTCAATTTAATAACGGGTAACGGTTGGGTATTATAAAATTATGGTTAACTGATGTTCTACTGCACTAAACCTAATAAAATAAAAAAACCGCTCAATTAAGAGCGGTTCTTCCTTCTGTGTTTAAAACAAATAATAATCAGAATTAGTCAAAGGTATAACCGTTGTCTGCAGCTACTTTATCCGCAATTTGTGTGCGTAAAGCTACTACGTTAGGATTATTAGTATATTTTGTAAAACGCTTAAGGCCCATTAACATCATACGTTGCTCATCACCTTCAGCAAAAGAAACAATAGCTTCTTTTCCTCTTTGGATTACAGTGTCTACAGCAGTATATAAATATAATTTAGACATCGCGATTTGTGTAGCTTGTTCCGCTTCTCCAAATCGTTTTACGTTTTTCTCAGTTCTTAATATCGTAGATTCTGCCATATATACTTCAATTAATATATCAGAAGCAGACATCATCAATTGTTGGTGGTTCTCTAATTCAGCACCATATTTTTGAACGGCAGAACCAGCTACCATTAAAAATACTTTCTTCAATTTAGCAACCAAATCTTTTTCTTCAGCAAAAAGCTCAGAAAAATCTGGTGTATCAAAAGAAGGTATTCCCATTAATTCTTCACCAACTTTAGTTGCAGGTCCTAAAAGATCTACATGACCTTTCATTGCTTTCTTAACAAGCATACCTACTGCTAACATACGGTTAATTTCATTGGTACCTTCGTAAATACGAGCAATACGAGAATCTCTCCAAGCAGATTCCATTGGTGTATCTGCACTAAAGCCCATACCTCCAAAAATCTGAATACCTTCATCTGTTGTACTTTGGCAATCTTCAGAAACTGCTACTTTTAAAATAGAACATTCAATAGCATATTCTTCGACACCTTTTAGTTCTGCTTCTTGATGAGAGTTTCCTGCAGCTTCACGCATTGCAATTCTGTCTTCAATATTTTTAGCAGCTCTATAGGCAGCAGATTCATCAGCATAAACATTAGTAACCATATTCGCTATTTTAGCTTTTATAGCACCAAAGTTTATGATAGGTGTTTTAAACTGAATACGCTCGTTAGCGTATTTAGTAGCCTCACCAATAACACGACGTTGCGCATCTAAACAAGCCGCAGCTAATTTAATTCTACCTACGTTAAGCGCATTCATCGCAATTTTAAATCCGTTTCCTCTATCAGAAAGCATATTCTCTACAGGCACCTTTGTTTCATTAAAGAATACTTGACGCGTAGAAGAAGAATGAATTCCTAATTTTTTTTCTTCATCACCTAAAGAAATACCATTACTAGGATCATTCTCAACAATAAATCCTGTTATATTTTTATCATCACCAATTCTAGCAAAAACTATGAATACACTACAGAAACCTGCATTTGAAATCCACATTTTTTGACCAGAAATACTATAGTGTTTGCCGTCTTCAGATAAAACCGCTTTGGTCTTACCAGAGTTAGCATCAGAACCTGCACCCGGTTCAGTAAGGCAATAAGCACCAAACCACTCACCAGAGGCTAATTTAGGAACGTATTTTTGTTTTTGTTCCTCAGTACCATATAACGTAATTGGCATAGTACCAATACCAGTATGCGCACCAAAAGCAGTACTAAAAGAACCTGTAGCACCAGAAATATAATCACATACTAACATGGTAGAGACAAAACCCATACCCATTCCTCCGTAAGATTCTGGAACCGCTACGCTTAATAAGCCAAGTTCACCCGCTTTACGCATAGTTTCTTCCGTATATGCGTAATCTTTTTTCTCAAAGCGTTCCCAGTGTGCCCAAAGTTCGCGATCTACGAATTCTTTGGTGCTATCTCGCATCATTTTTTGCTCTTCCGATAAATCTTCGAGCGTAAAGATATCTTCACAGTTCGTTTCTTTTACTAAAAACTGACCGCCACGTAGTATTTCTTTTTCTGCCATTGTTGTTAATTTTCTTATCTCTAACCCTTTCCAAAGGAAAGAGAATAGATATGTGTTATTTTAAGTTAAGATTTTTATTTTTTTAAAGGTCCTCCCATAGGAGAAAGCTTAAAATGGGATTTGTTATTTTAAGAATTCATAGATTCCTGCAGCACCTTGCCCAGTACCTACACACATGGTTACCATACCATATTTTCCTTGCATATTTCTCTTACGCATTTCGTCAAAAAGTTGTACGGAAAGTTTAGCTCCTGTACACCCTAGTGGATGACCCAATGCAATTGCGCCACCATTTACGTTTACGATATCTTGATTTAATTTAAGTTCACGCATAACAGCAAGAGATTGTGAAGCAAATGCTTCGTTCAATTCTATTAACTCAATATCTTCCTGCTTTAATCCAGCTTGCTTTAAGGCTTTCGGAATTGCTTTTACAGGACCTATACCCATGATACGTGGCTCAACACCAGCTGCAGCATAGTTTACCATACGAGCAATTGGTTCAATATTTAATTCTTTTACCATCTCTTCACTCATAACAAGTACAAATGCAGCACCATCACTCATTTGAGAAGAGTTACCAGCGGTAACACTACCACCAGCAGCAAAAACAGCTCTTAAACCTGCTAGGGCTTCTTTGCTAGTTCCTTTTCTAGGGCCTTCATCTTTTGTAACCGTATATTTTTTTGTAGCTTTTTTACCGTTTTCATCTACATAAATTTGTTCTACATCTATAGGAACAATTTGATCTTGAAAACGATCTTCTGCTTGTGCTTTCAAAGCTTTCATATGTGAGTTGTAGGCAAACTCATCCTGATCTTCACGAGATACTTTAAATTGATTGGCAACGGCTTCTGCTGTATTACCCATTCCCCAGTAATAATCTTCATGACCAGATTTTACTAAGTCATAATTTAATTCTGGCTTATTTCCTGTCATAGGAACAGAACTCATACTTTCTGCACCACCCGCGATAATACAATCTGCCATTCCGGCTTGTATTTTTGCTGTTGCAATACCGATAGTTTCAATACCAGAAGAACAAAAACGGTTAACGGTAACCCCAGGAACATCAACAATATCTAATCCCATTAAAGAAATTAAACGCGCCATGTTCAGTCCTTGAGAACCTTCTGGCATTGCATTCCCTACAATAACATCATCTATTCGTTTTTTATCTAATTGCGGCAGCTCTTTCATCATATACTGAATGGTCTCTGCGGCTAATTCATCTGTTCTTTTGAATCGGAATACCCCTTTTGGAGCTTTACCGACTGCTGTTCTATATGCTTTTACTATATATGCTGTTTTCATAATCCTTTCCCCAACCCTCTCCAGAGGAGAGGGAGTTTGTTCGGGATATTTTAAAAGTTATACTTCATTTAACTACTTAAAAGGTTTCCTTTATTTTCTCCTTATAGGAGATGCCGTTAGGCAGAGGAACCTTAGTTTCTTAAAGGTTTTCCTGTTTTCAACATATGCTGAATCCTTTCTAATGTTTTACGTTCTGTACAAAGAGATAAAAATGCTTCACGCTCTAGATCTAATAAATATTGCTCTGTAACTAACGTAGGTTCCGATAAATCTCCACCAGCCATAACGTACGCTAATTTATTAGCAATCTTTTTGTCGTGCTCACTAATGTATTTACTGTCTTCCATGGAATCTGTACCTACTAAGAACATTCCTAAAGCTTGTTTTCCTAAAACTTTAATGTCTTTACGTTTTACCGGTTGCGTATACCCACCTTCAGCCATTAACTTAGCATGTGCCTTTGCCGTAGCAATTTGACGGTCTTTATTAACAACTACGATATCTTTACCTTTTTGTAAAATTCCTAAATCGAAGGCTTCATATGCTGAGGTAGAGACCTTAGCCATACCTATTGTTAAGAAATATTCTTGAAGTACATTTAATTCAACATCGTTTTTATGGAATTGGTCTTGTGCTCTTACAGCAAATTCTTTAGAACCACCACCACCAGGGATGACACCAACACCAAATTCTACTAAACCAATATAAGTTTCTGCTGCAGCTACGACCATGTCTGCGTGTAATGAAAGCTCACAACCACCACCTAGTGCCATTCCGTGAGGAGCAGCTACGGTTGGTATTGCAGAATAACGCATACGCATCATCGTATCTTGGAACATTTTAATCGCCATGTTCAATTCATCATACTCTTGTTCTACGGCCATCATGAAAATCATCCCGATGTTAGCACCTACAGAGAAGTTTGGTGCCTGGTTTCCAACAACTAATCCTTGGAAATCTTTCTCAGCAATATCTATAGCTTTATTTAAACCCGCAAGAACATCACCACCAATGGTATTCATTTTAGATTGGAATTCTACATTAAGGATTCCATCACCTAAATCTTCTACAACAACACCACTGTTTTTGAAAACTTCTTTAGACTTTCTAATATTATCTAAAATGATAAATGAATCTTGACCTGGAACTTTTTCTATAGCTTTTTTAGGAATATCATAAAAATAAGTAGCGCCGTCTTTTACTGCGTAGAATGATTTTGTTCCACTAGCAAGCATATCATTTACCCAAGCAGCAGGAGTTTCTCCTTCTGCCTTCATAATTTCAATACCTTTTTCTATACCAATAGCATCCCAAATTTGGAAAGGTCCATGTTCCCAACCAAATCCAGCTTTCATTGCATCATCAATCTTATAAAGCTCATCCGTTATTTCTGGAATTCTATGCGATACATAAGCAAATAATGCAGCAAAACTCTTTCTGTAAAATTCACCAGCTTTATCTTTTCCTGCTACTAATACTTTAAAACGATCAGCTACTTTATCAATAGTCTTCGTTAATTCTAAAGTAGCGAAACTTGCTTTTTTACTTGCACGATAGTCCATCGTGTCTAAATCAAGCGTTAAGATTTCTGTTTTGCCTTTAGCATCTTTAGATTTTTTGTAAAAACCTTGACCTGTTTTACTACCCAACCATTTGTTTTCCATCATGGTATTGATGAACGTAGGCAATTTAAATAAGTCTAATTTCTCATCGTCCTTGCAATTTTCTGCAATTCCGTTAGCAACATGAACCAAAGTATCTAATCCTACCACATCAACAGTTCTAAATGTTGCTGATTTTGGACGACCAATAACGGGTCCTGTTAATTTATCTACTTCTTCAACCGTCATTCCTAAATCTTTTACCATATGGAAGAGACTTTGGATACTAAAAATACCTATTCTGTTTCCAATAAAAGCAGGAGTATCTTTAGCAATTACAGAAGTTTTTCCTAAGAATTGCTCACCATAACCATTTAAGAAATCTAATACTTCTGGTGAAGTTTTAGGTCCAGGGATTATTTCAAAAAGTTTTAAGTAACGTGCAGGGTTAAAGAAGTGCGTTCCACAGAAATGTTTCTGGAAATCTTCACTACGCCCTTCACTCATAAAGTGAATTGGAATACCTGATGTGTTAGAGGTAATAAGTGTACCGGGTTTTCTGTGCTTTTCTAAATTTTCAAAGACCATCTTTTTAATGTCAAGTCTTTCAACTACAACTTCAATAATCCAATCTACCTGAGAAACCTTTGCTATATCATCTTCAAGATTTCCTGTTGTAATACGATCAGCAAATTTCTGATTGTAAATAGGAGATGGCTTAGATTTTAATGCTGCGATTAATGAATCATTTACCAATCTATTGCGGACCACCTTATCTTCAAGCGTAAAGCCTTTGGCTTTTTCTTTTTCATTAAGTTCTCTAGGTACAATATCTAGTAATAATACTTCAACTCCGATATTTGCGAAATGACATGCTATGCCACTTCCCATAATTCCAGAACCAACAACGGCTACTTTTTTAATGTGTTTATTCATCGAATTCATTACGATTAAATTGTTTTTGAATCTTTAGTGTAAATTTTCTTATCTATAACCAGTTTATTAATGGTATCCATAACTTTGAAAAAACCATTTAATTGATCTTCTTGAACGCTATCCTTAACCACTTCGTTAAAGCGAAGGACAACATTTTTTGAATCTACTCTTTTTTCTAAGCCAAATGGCGTTAGGTGAATTAAAACACCTCTTCCATCATTTGGATTGGGTTTTCTAATAATCAATCCTTTTTCTTCCATACTTTTTAGTATGCGAGACAGACTGGTTGCTTCCATTCCCATTTTAGGACCTAATGCAGTAGAAGGGGTACCTGTTTTAGGATCAATGCTCAATAAAGTGAAACCTACCGCCATGGTAGTTTCAAAATTTTTAGCTTCTTCGTTATACATTCTGGCAACAGCTTGCCATGTAGCTCTTAAAGCATAATCTATTGTAAGCTCCTTCATACATTATTTATAGAACTCAAATATAGTAAAATTTATTATGCATGCATAATAAATTTATGTAATTTTTTTGATGCTGATGGTTATTTTTTAAATCAATATTCTAAAATAATACAATACGCTAAGGTTTTAACGTACTGTAGCCTAATTAATTATAAAAGTAAGTTAATTTTTGTAAGAAATTTTCTACTCGTAGCAATAGCGTGGTAAGTTTAGACTTCATTTGGTTCGTTTATCCTATATTTCTACAGAAAAATTAATTTATGAGGGAATGCAGGGGAGAGAAAATGCATAGTATCTAGGTCTGAGTATGGGTTCTCGTAAGTGAAGCAACGTAGCTTTATTTTAGGCTGAAGTATAAAAATAATAATGCCAATACAATCTGCATTTCTACTGCGTATCGTATTGGCATTGTTACTTGAACTTATGTATTTTAGAACCTACAAAAATGATTAATGTCCGTAAATGTCATTGTATAATTCTACGTATTTCTCTTTGACAATTTTACGACGTAATTTTAGGGTAGGGGTCAGGTGTCCGTTTTCAACACTCCATGCATCTGGTGTTAATCGGAATTGTTTCACCGTTTCCCATTTTGCGAAGTTTGTATTGGCATCATCTACTTCTTCTTGAATTCTAGCAATCACCTTTTCATTCTTTACAAGGTCTTCATTACTGGTAATAGTTACGTTGTGAATTTTAGCCCAATTTTTAATAAACTCGAAATCAGGTTGAATAAATGCAGCAGGCATTTTTTCACCTTCTCCAATAACCATAATTTGATCTATAAATCTAGATTGCTTAAATCTGTTTTCTAATAACTGCGGAGCTACATATTTACCACCAGATGTTTTAAACATTTCTTTTTTACGATCGGTAATTTTTAAGAAACCATCGGCATCAATTTCTCCAATATCTCCAGTGTGAAAATAACCATTGATGATAACTTCTTTAGTTTTAGCGTCATCTTTAAAGTACCCTAGCATTACTTGTGGGCCTTTAATACATATTTCACCATCACTTTCAATTTTAACTTCTGTTCTGTCAATTGGTTTACCTACTGTTCCAATTCTAAATCCACCATTTCTCATGTCGTTAACAGAAACTACAGGAGATGTTTCTGTTAAACCGTAGCCTTCCATAACGCCAAATTCTGCAGCATTAAAGATACGAGCTAAACGCGGTTGCAGTGCTGCACTCCCAGAAGCCATTACCGATAATTCACCTCCTAAAGCAGCTTTCCATTTGCTAAAGATTAATTTTCTAGCGAGGGCTAACTTCTGTTCGTACCACCAACCATTTTTACCGTAAGGCTCATAGTGTAGGCCAATATCTACTGACCAAAAGAATAATTTCTTTTTAATACCTGTTAAAGATGTGCCTTTTGCGATAATCTTATCATACACTTTTTCTAATAATCGAGGAACCGCTGTCATTACATGTGGCTTGGTTTCCTGAGCATATTCGCTTATCTGATCTATAGGGGCATAGTAAATTGTAGACCCACAATATTGATATAAATAGATTAACATGCGCTCGTAAACGTGGCATAGTGGTAAAAAACTTAAAGCTCTAGATTTACCTAATTCTATAGGTATTCTTTTAAAACTACCTAATGCGTTACTCACTATGTTTTCATGAGAAAGCATAACACCTTTAGGTTTTCCTGTTGTTCCTGAAGTATAGATTAAAGTAGCTAAATCGGTAGATTTAACAGCTTCTTTTAAAGCATCTACTTCATTTTGATTGGTGGTATCTTTTCCTAATTCTAAAACTTCGGACCAGTTTTTACAATCTTCTAATTGATTAAAAGAATACACTTCTTTTAAATTAGGGACTTCATGCCTTATTTTTTTAATTTTTTCATATACGTCTGCACAAGAAACAAAACAATAGGTTGCTTCAGAATGATTTAAAACATACGCATAATCATCTTCAGATATTGTTGGATAAATAGGAACGTTTTGCGCACCTAATTGGAGGATACCAATATCCATAATATTCCACTCTGTTCTATTCTCAGAAGAGATAAGGGCAATTTTTTCATTAGGTTTAACTCCTAATCGCAATAAAGCTCTACTTATAGTATTTGCTTTTTCTAAATACTCTTTTGTTGATGTTGCAACCCATTTCCCATCTGTTTTAGTCACTAGAGATTTTTCAAGGTTGTACTTTTCTAGCTGATAATAAGGAAAATCAAAGAGTCGGGTTATGTTTTGCATAGGTTTAGTCTGAATTTGTATTGCAAATTAAGAAAAAAACTGACTTGAAAAATGAGAAATATATAAATATTAACGTTTCTATCAATAAATCCATTAAATGGGTTTTTAAAATATTATCAAAAAAACAATTCTTATTATCTACAATAATCTGCTATTTAACGAGTTATAGTTGTCATCAAACCATATGTAGGAAAATTCTGTCTAATATTTTGTATATTTGTTTTATTACTTACTAAAAACCCAAATTGATGAAAAAACGTTACTTCAACCACTATTATGCATTGTTTGTTATGTTTTTTGTTCTCTCATTTAGTGGTCTAAAAGCACAATCAGAACCATTTCAATGTGATTTTAATGCTTATTTATTTCAGTACAATGATATTTATGCTGTTGATTTAGCTTCTGGCGGATCTTACATAGTAGCGGAAAATGTAACTCCTGGAAGTATCAATGCAGCGGCGTATAATTCTGCAGATGGTTACATATGGGGTTATTTATCGTCTCCTGCTAAATCAATTGTTCGTATAGGTAAAGATTTTAAACCAGAAATTTTTGAGATTCCAGAATTACCTGATACTAAAAATAAATTTGTAGGAGATATTAGTATTGATGGGATTTATTATTTCAAAGCAGGAGGTAGTACTTTTTATGGAATAGATTTAAATCCAACTTCTGATACTTACTTAGAATATCTTGGTTCTTTTACCTTAACTAAGAATATTAGTATACATGATTGGGCCTTCAATGCGGTGGATAACAAATTATATGCGGTTGAAAAAGGGTCCAATACGTTGTATAGAATTTCTGTAGGAACAGGAGACGTTGAAGAGTTGGGTGTTGTGCCTATTCTTTCGGGGTTCAATTATACCTATGGAGCGGTGTATTTTGATGTAGATGGTAATTTCTACGTTTCTGCCAATCAAACAGGATCTGTGTATAAAATAAATAATGTACAGACTATTTCTAATGGTGCTATGGTTTCCAATATATTCGCTTTTGGTCCGGCGAGTGCAAGTAATGATGGCGCACGTTGTCCTACAGCGCCTTTACCGCAAGAAGATTGTATCAATGGGGTAGATGATGATGGTGATGGATTGGTAGATTGTGATGATCCTTCTTGTTCAGGAATAAGTTCTTGTCCAACCATAACAACCACTTCAGGAGGTAATGATGGAGGTTTAGAAAGTAATGATAGA
Source organism: Cellulophaga algicola DSM 14237 (assembly GCF_000186265.1). Classification (NCBI taxonomy): domain Bacteria; kingdom Pseudomonadati; phylum Bacteroidota; class Flavobacteriia; order Flavobacteriales; family Flavobacteriaceae; genus Paracellulophaga; species Paracellulophaga algicola. The sequence continues at coordinate 108,718 of NC_014934.1, read as the reverse complement.
TTATCTACTTTAATTAATCAGCGAAACTTCAACAGAGCAAATACAAATTATAAATTCGATAAATCATCAGCTAAAACCATTAAAAAAGGATTTAATTACAAACGAAAAGATGCCTTTACCAGTAAAGATATTCCGTTAAATACGTTGGTGCCATTAGGTATTGTAGGGGAGACTTCTACGATAGAATCTTCACCAGCAGATTTATTAGCGCTTACCAATGCCTCTGATATTTTCTCTGTTGATTATTTAAAAGAGAGTGAAACAGTTAGTGCTTTGATGGTGATAAAAACCGATGATAATGTATATGAACACAGTAAGTTTATATGTGATCGTTTCCTTGGTGCTCAATTATTGTCTGTTTCTACAATTCAATTACGAGAGAAAGATTTTATTAAATCAATTATCAAACAAGCCGATGGCAGTATTGAATTTGCCTTGACATTTTCGGCAAGAGTTAACGAGAATGATGAATTTGTAGTAGAATCTCATTGGAATATTGATGCTTATGAGAAGAATACGGCCTATTATAATTTTCAAATATGGTCTAATTCGGTTGATGATTTACTAAAATTAGGAGATGAAATACTAAACCTTTTAGAGGCTAATAGTGCAATTGTCGATTATAGAGGGTCTACACCACCTCCAGTATTTGTAAGAAGCGCTAGTTATGCTAATGGTACTATAAACTTACAGCTTACCAACAATAATAAGAGTACGTCTATTACTATGGATGGTGGAATGAAGAAGACAGAAACCAGTGGTACAGATAACTTAAACTTAGCAACAAGTATTGCTACACGAGTAGAATCTATTACAGTAGAAACGGGAGCTTTGTTTGATTTTGGCTTTAGAATACAAAACGCACAAGGAGATACCCCTGATGATCTCTTTGTTGCTGATGCTCCTTGGGGCTTAGATGAATCTTCTGATAATACAACAGTAGATATCTATGAAGTGTTACAAAACAAAGCTAGTTATGCCTATAGTGGTTATAGAATAGAACGTAATGTTCATGCTAAAGGAACAACAGCCAATTACTTAGGTGTTTATCGTGCATTGACACCACGTTTTCAAGCTGTAGATTTATCTGCCTATGAGAAATTATCTTTTAATGCCTCTGGAACAGGAGCCTTAGAAGTTAAACTTTTAAAAGGTGATGGCTCTTTTTACACTACAGAACTCGTTTTAACAGAAGAAGATAAAATGTTTGAGATTTTAGCTTCAGATTTTAAAGATGAAACGAATAGTGTAGCAGATTTTGCAAACTTAAAAGTGGTGCTCTTTAATATGCACTCAACGGATGGAAGTGTTCAAGAAAAAGAAATGACTATTTCAGAAATAGATTTTAATAATAGATCAGAAATAGAAGAAGAAATCATCGTTGAAGAAGAAACGAGTACAAAGGCTTTGATATACCCTAACCCAGTTAAAGCTTCAACTACCCTGTATTATACCTCAAGAACAGATGACACATATACCTTAGAGTTATTTTCTCTAAACGGAATTTTATTAAGTAATCATTCGCAAGAAGGAACTCATGCGGTAGGGCAGAACGAAATTACAATACCTCGTAAAGACTTGAGTCCTGGAATTTATTTTTACAAATTAGCAAGTAGAGATCAGATATGGAGCGGAAAGATTGTTGTTAAATGATATTGATTGAACACTAATTGCTATGAATAGAAAGGCCATTTAGTTCTAAGTGGTCTTTTTTATTACTACAGATTAAAATTAGAACCCAACCTCATATAAATACATTAATTATGGTGCTAAAAATTTTAAGTATTAAAAACGGAACATTTAAAGTAGCAGGTAAAATCAATGCAACTACAGCTCCTCAGTTCCAATCGAATTTTGAATCTAATCTTGATTCTTTAAATAAATTAACATTAGATATTGATGAGATTACGGAAGTAGATGCTGCTGGAATGAAAGCTTTAAGAGCGTTGTACAAAAAAGCTTTTTTAGAAAATAAATCGTTTTCTATTATAGGAAACGGGTGTAAGGATATCTATGACGATTTTAGAGGGTGTGAAATTACCTAAAATTAAAAAAAGACCACTTGTTTTGAAGTGGTCTTTTTTAGTGTTATTTGGGTATAGAAATATATTATTTCTGCTTTTCAATCCACTCTTTTGCGTTTACAAAAGCTTGTAGCCATGGGCTAACTTCATCTTTTCTGTATGAAGGATAATGTGCCCAGTTCCAAGGAAAGGTAGAGCGCTCAATATGTGGCATAGTTACCAAATGTCTACCTGTTTTATCGCAAAGCATAGCGGTGTTAAAATCGCTGCCATTAGGGTTTGCAGGATATCCTTCATAACCATATTTTGCGACTATAGAATAATCTGACTCAGACAGCGGTAAATTAAATTTACCTTCCCCGTGAGATATCCAAACACCTAATTTTAAACCTTCTAATGAAGAAAGCATTACTGAGTTGTTTTTCTGAATTTCTACAGAAGTAAAGTTACTTTCATGTTTATGGGAATCGTTATGCTTCATTCTACCATGGGTATGATGTTCAGGGTTAATTAAATCCAACTCCATAAACAACTGACATCCATTACAGATCCCAACAGATAATGTATCAGGTCTAGCAAAGAAGTTCTTTAAAGCGGTATTTGCTTTTTCATTGTATTTAAAAGCTCCGGCCCAACCTTTAGCACTTCCTAAAACATCTGAATTAGAGAAACCACCAACAGCTCCAATAAACTGAATATCTTCAAGATTTTCGCGTCCCGAAATTAAATCGGTCATGTGTACATCCTTTACATCAAAACCAGCTAAATACATGGCATTTGCCATTTCTCGTTCAGAATTACTTCCTTTTTCTCTTAAAATAGCTGCTTTTGGTCTTTTTCCATCAATTTTAGGTATTTTACCTTCAAAACCAATTGGGAAGACATACTCCAAAGCTTGATGCTTGTAATTATCAAATCGGTCTTTAGCTAAGCCATTCGCCGTTTGTTTATGATCTAATAAATAGGATGTTTTAAACCAAGTATCTCTCAGAGAAACAATGTTTAACCCCATTTCCATACTTCCATTTTTAATAGTTAAGGTACTTTCTTGAGTTACCGTTCCTATCTTTTTAAAGTCGATACCTGCAGTGGTCAATGTAGTTTCAATAGCTTCGTTTTTAGCTTGGAAAACAATACCTGCATTTTCGGAGAAGAGTAATTTTATAGTGTCTTCTTCTCCTAAGCTAGACAAGTCTAGATGAGCACCCAAATCAACATCAGCAAAACATAGCTCTAAAAGTGTTGTAATTAAACCACCAGAAGCAACATCATGGCCTGCGGTAATTAAATCTTCTTTGATTAAAGATTGGATGGTGTTAAAAACGGTTTTAACATATGCAGCATCAGTAACCGTTGGTGCTTCATTACCTATTTTGTTCAATACTTGAGAGAAAGAAGAACCGCCTAATTTATAAGTATCTTTTGATAGGTTAATGTAGTAAATAGCGCCAGCATCTTTTTGTAATACAGGTTCTACTACTTTCGTGATATCATTACAATTTCCGGCAGCAGAGATAATAACGGTACCTGGAGATATGACATCGCCATCTTTATATTTTTGCTTCATGGAAAGAGAATCTTTTCCAGTCGGTACATTAACTCCTAATGCAATAGAGAAATCAGAGATGGCTTGTACTGCTTCGTATAAGCGAGCATCTTCACCTTCATTTTTACAAGGCCACATCCAGTTAGCAGATAGCGAAACAGATGCTAAGCCGTCTTTTAACGGAGCCCATATAAGATTGGTAAGTGCTTCTGTAATACTATTTTTACTTCCTGCCGCAGGATCAATTAATCCTGAAATAGGTGAGTGGCCAATAGAGGTAGCAACACCTTCCTTACCTTTAAAGTCTAACGCCATTACCCCGCAATTGTTTAGTGGTAATTGCAATGGACCTGCACATTGCTGTTTTGCTACTTTACCTCCTACACAACGGTCTACTTTATTCGTAAGCCAATCTTTAGAGCCCACAGCTTCTAGTTGTAATACATTGTCTAAATAATCGTGGAAAAACTCTAATGAATACTGCGCATTTTCGTAATTTCTTGTAACCGTTTTATCGGTCATTACGGTTTTAGGAGAACTACCGAACATATCTTCTAAAGCTAAATCCATAGGTTTCTCTCCTGTTGTTTTAGATTCAAAAGTAAAGCGATCATCTCCTGTAACCTCTCCTACTTCATACATAGGAGAACGTTCCCGCGCTGCAATACGTGTTAGTAGGTCAATATCTTTTTTGCCAATAACCAATCCCATACGTTCTTGAGATTCATTACCGATTATTTCTTTTGCTGATAAAGTAGGATCGCCAACCGGCAATTTATCTAAATCTATTTTACCGCCAGTTTCTTCTACCAATTCTGATAAACAATTTAAATGTCCACCAGCACCATGATCATGAATAGAGACAATAGTATTTACATCACTTTCTACCATACCACGAATAGCATTGGCAGCACGTTTTTGCATTTCAGGATTAGAGCGTTGTATAGCATTTAATTCTATAGAAGAGCTAAATGCTCCAGTATCTGCACTAGAAACCGCAGCTCCACCCATACCAATTCTGTAATTGTCACCACCTAGGATTACAATTTTATCTCCGGTTTCTGGTTTGTCTTTTAGTGCTTGGTCTGCTTTACCGTAACCAATACCACCCGCTTGCATAATGACTTTGTCATAGGCTAATCGGCGGTCATTTTCGGTATGTTCAAAGGTTAAAACAGAACCAGTAATTAATGGTTGTCCAAATTTGTTTCCAAAATCTGAAGCTCCATTAGAAGCTTTAATTAAAATATCCTTTGGTGTTTGGTACAACCATTCACGCTCTGGCATTCCTTTTTCCCATGTTCTGTTTTCTTCTAAACGAGAATAGGCAGTCATATATACTGCAGTTCCTGCTAAAGGTAAAGACCCTTTTCCTCCAGCTAATCGATCTCTGATCTCTCCACCAGCACCAGTTGCAGCACCGTTAAATGGCTCCACTGTTGTTGGAAAGTTATGTGTTTCTGCTTTTAGTGATATTACAGAATCAAAGTCTTTTTCTTCGTAGAAATCTGGTTTATCGGAGCTTTTAGGTGCAAATTGGACCACTTTAGGCCCCTTTACAAAAGCAACGTTGTCTTTATAAGCAGAGACAATAGTACCTGGAGTTTCTAGTGATGTCTTTTTAATTAATTTAAAAAGGGAAGATGGCATTTCTTTACCATCAATCACAAAAGTACCATTGAAAATTTTATGTCGACAGTGTTCCGAGTTCACTTGGCTAAACCCAAATACTTCAGAATCTGTTAATTTACGGCCTAGTTTTTTAGAAAGTGCATTTAAATACCCTACCTCTTCATCGCTTAACGCTAAGCCTTCTTTTTGGTTATATGCAGCGATATCTTCAATTTCAAGAACGGCCTCAGGTAAAACAGCAATGGTGAAAATAGCTTGGTTTAAACCCTTGTATTTTTGCAAGAGCATTGGATCAAAGGAAGTGTCTACTTCATTTGAAGCGGAGAACTCTTCGATTCTAAGGATACCTTCGACTCCCATGTTCTGGGTAATCTCTGTAGCATTAGTGCTCCAAGGTGTGATCATCGCTGCTCGTGGGCCAACAAAAAAGGCGTCAAGAGACGCCGTATTTATTTTAGGTTGGTTGCCAAACAACCACGATAATTTTGAAATATTTTCTTCTGATAGTTCGTTTTTGGTTTGTACTGCAAAAACATTACTGGTGACATCCCCGAAAAAGTGAATCATGTGCGGTCTAAATTGTTCGTTTAAGAAAGCACAAATTTACATTTTTTTCGTTAATTTATTTTCAGGAATAGTTAACAGTTTTCAGATGAATTGTTGATTACTTTTTAAGGGTAATTATGCTGTTTTTTCAGCTATTTTTTCTAACAATGCCATGTAAAAGCCATCATAACCGCTTTCTGAAGCATAAATTTTGTTTTCTTTGATTAATCTAAAGTCTCTTCCTTCCTCAGAAGCTAAAAAAGATTTTACTTGTTCGTTGTTTTCTTGTGGTAAAATAGAGCAAGTAGCATATACCATTTTTCCTTCTGGTTTTAGCATCTTACTATAACTGCGAAGAATTTCTTGTTGCGTAGCCATTATTTTTTCTAAAAATTCTGGTTGCAGCTTCCATTTTGCATCTGGATTTCTGCGTAAAACTCCTAAGCCTGTACAAGGCGCATCAATCAAAATACGATCTGCTTTTCCGTACAGTTTTTTAATAACTTTAGTAGAATCTATAACTCTAGGTTCTATATTAAAAGCACCATTACGTTTTGCTCTTCGCTTTAATTCCTTAAGCTTATTTTCATAGATATCCATGGCAATTAATTGCCCTTTGTTCTCCATTAATGCCGCAATATGCAATGTTTTACCGCCAGCACCAGCACAAGTATCTATAACACGTTGCCCAGGTTTTACATCTAAAAATTCAGCAACTAGCTGTGAAGATGCATCTTGTACTTCAAACATTCCGTTTTGAAAAGCATCTGTTCTAAATACATTACCACGTTCTGCTAACTTTAAAGCATCTGTATACCCTGCAATAGGTTCACAATCTATTCCATTCTCCAATAAGTTAGCTCTTAAGGCTTCTTTTGTTGTTTTTAGGGTATTTGCTCTTAAAATAACATCCGCTTGTTGGTTTAAAGCATTAAGTTCTTTGGTCCAACGTTTTTCTCCTAATGATTTCACTCCTATTTCATCCATCCAATCTGGAATAGATTCTTTGAATTTTCTAATTTTTGAAAGTTCATCAAAACGACCTTTAATCTTACGATTAGGAACGGTTTCTATTTGCTTCCAATCGGGTAATTCTATACCCCTTAATACAGCCCAAACAGCAAATACTCTAAATAAATTAGGCCTGCTAAAAGGAGCTTTAACTTCTGCAATTTCTATATATAAACGTTTGTAACGTACAATTTCATAGGTGGTTTCTGCAATAAAACCTCTATCGCGAGCACCCCAACGTTTATCAAATTTTAGTACTTTCTGAACTACTTTATCAGCATATTCCTCTTCATTAAAAATGAGGTTTAAGGCATCAACAACAGCAAACACCAAATTTCTATGTAGCTTCATTTATTTAAATCTTTTTGTTTTAACTAAAAATTAAGGCTGCAAAGGTATTGTATTAGAACTGATTCCTTTTAATTTTGATTAAAATTATCGTTACGAATGCCTAGAATAGGCATTAAATGAATAAAGAAGTCAATACCAGTTAGTTTTTATAAAATTTAAGTGCTATGAAACACGTTTATTTTGCCCTATTGTTACTATTATTATGGTCTTGTAATGAAGAGAAACCATCAAGATTATTCACTTCTGTTGCAATTGAAAGTATTTACGAGGATTCTTTAAATATTAGAGCACTAGAAATTATTGATCATACGCTTGCATTTTCTGCAAATAAGGGGTTTGTAGGGACGGTAGATTTAAACTCAGGGAAAGTTTTTGGTACCAATATCCAATATGATTCTATCCATCCTGAATTTAGAAGTATAGCACATACCGCTACAGATGTTTTTGTGCTCTCTGCAGGAAACCCAGCTTTGTTGTATAAAACTGGGGATAATGGCAAATTTGAATTGGTCTACAAAGAAGAGGATGAAAGCGTTTTTTATGATGCGATGACTTTTTGGAATGATAAGGAGGGAATTGCGATTGGTGATAGTATGGAAGGTTGCCTCTCTATTATTGTAACCCGAGATGGGGGATTAACATGGAAAAAGCAAGAATGTTCTGCATTACCCAAAGGTATCGTAGGCGAGGGTGCTTTTGCAGCAAGTAATACCAATATAAAAGTTATTGGCACTAAAACATGGGTGGCAACTACGCACGGACGTATATATTATTCTGATGATAAGGCGAATACTTGGACGGTTATCCCAACTCCGGTGCTACATGCTGAAGCAACGCAGGGTATCTATTCTCTTGATTTTTATAATGATAAAATTGGTTTTGCAATCGGTGGAGATTATACGAAACCCGAGGTTACAAAAAAGAATAAAGCCGTAACTGTAGATGGTGGTAATACTTGGGCGCTAGTTGCAGATAAGGCAGCACCAGGGTATAAAAGCTGTGTGCAATTTATACCTAACTCTAAAGGGAAAGGATTGGTTGCAGTAGGTTTTACAGGAATTAGCTATTCTAATGACACAGGGGCAACTTGGACGAAATTATCGGACGAAGGTTTTTTTACACTCCGTTTTAAAAATGATTCTGTGGCCTATGCTGCAGGAAAAGGAAGAGTATCTGAATTAATATTTAAGTAAAAAAATATCCGTTAAGTTAGTACTTAACGGATAGTAAATTATTTATCACCTTTATGTTTGTCTCGATATTGCTTAATAAGCTTTCGTTTAAAGTCGCCTTCAGAGCGAATTAAAAGTAAGGTTTTCTTTGATGATATTACTTTCTCTATTTTTTTGAGATATGTTTGTTCTAAAGCCTCTTCTTCATTTTCATATAAAAGGTACTTGTCTAGAAGTTTAGCAGAATCACTTTCTGATAGTTTTTCAGATTCATCAAATTTCTTTCTAATTTCTTCATGACCTTTTACATATAGCTCTTCTCTTTTTGTTTGGTATTCATTATAAATAGGCCAAAATGTCTGCGCTTCTTTGCTAGATAGGTTTAAACGCTCCGTAATAAAAGCTACTTTTAAAGTTCTTATTTTATCCCAATCCTTTTGCTGTCCAAAAGAGAAGGCGCAAGCAAACATAAGTAGGGTTAAGGGAATTATTTTTTTTAAGTTATTCATTGCTGTCTATATTTAATTCGTCAAAGTCATCAATATTATTTTCTAGATACTCCATGACATTTTCATTACTCAAATGGTTATCTATAACATCATAAATTTCTAATTCACTTACAGGAATAATTTCTGCGATATCATAGCTACTCAAGCTAGATTCATTGCTATCAAAATAGTTTTCGATATCTACATCGGCTAAATCGTCAAAACTTAATTCAGGCGCTGTATTCATATTTAAACCAATAGCTATGGTAATAGCTGCTGCTATTGATGCTGCAGCGTAATAATATTTTTTATACGGTTTTAAAGCGATAACTTTAGGTTCATTAACGTTAAGTTTGTCTTCTAATTCTTTATTAAAGTTCTCCAAATAGCCATCGGGAATTTTAAACCCCTCATTTTTAGGGGTAATAGTAGCTTCTTCAGGTAAATTATCTAGTAATTTACTGGTGAAGTTATCAAAATAACCTTCTGGAACCTTGAAACTATTTCCTGTTTTTTTCATTGCTATTGTTTGACTATCAATTTATTAATAGGTTTAATCTTCTTTTAAAAATGCTTCAATTTTTTTAGAGGCTAAATGATAAGATGCTTTTAAGGCTCCTACCGATGTCTCAAGAATAGCTGAAATTTCTTCATATTTCATTTCTTGATAATATTTCATATTGAAAACTAATTTCTGCTTTTCGGGTAATGTGGCAATAGCTTTCTGTAATGCTAATTGAATATAATCACCTTCGAAATAAACGTCAGATTCCAAGTTAGCAATCATCTTTTCCTGAATTTCAGAATTGCTAATATTCAATTTTTTACTTTTTGAATTTAAAAATGAAAGAGCTTCGTTTGTGGCTATCCGATACATCCAAGAATATAGTTTGCTTTCACCTTTAAAGCCGTTAATGTTTCTGAACACCTTTATAAACGTGTTCTGCAAAACATCATCAGTATCATCATGATCTAAAACAATGCGTCTTATATGCCAATAGAGTCTCTCTTTGTAGGTATTCACCAACAATTCAAAAGCCCGTTTTTGCGTGGCCTCTGTTTGTAGTTGTTCAACTAAGAGAGCTTCTTCTATCAATTTTTAATGTCTTAGATGTAGGTAGGACTCTAAATGTATAAAAAGGTTTAATTGAAACAGAGAAATTTGTTAAATTTTATAAAGTGTACTTGGAATTTTGACAGTTCTGATATGTGAAGAATCATATTGTAGCCTATTGTCAATCAGTACTTAACTAGTTCGAATTGATTTTGAACCTGAGCTAAAATCAATTCGAAATTTTGGAGCTATGAGATAAAGCCGTTTTAAATATTAAAATAGGTGGACTAAAATTTATCCTAAGGATTGCATTGACACTAACTTCTTGTAGGTGCCATTCATCGCTAAAAGTTCTGCATGTGAACCTTGCTCTACAATTTCTCCTTTTTGTAATACCACGATAGTATCTGCGCTCTGTATGGTAGATAAACGGTGTGCAATAACAATAGAAGTACGGTTGCGCATCATTTTTTCTAAAGCATCTTGTACCAAACGTTCACTTTCTGTATCTAAAGCAGAAGTAGCTTCGTCTAGAATCATGATAGGAGGGTTTTTTAATACGGCACGTGCAATAGACAAACGTTGTTTTTGCCCGCCGCTTAATTTATTCCCACTATCTCCAATGTTGGTATCATAACCTTTAGGCAGCTCCATAATAAAATCATGAGCATTCGCTATTTTTGCTGCTTCTATAATCTCTTCATCTGTTGCATTTTCTTTTCCTAAACTGATGTTATTACGAACAGTCTCGTTAAAAAGAATAGAATCTTGTGTCACTAAACCTAAAAGTCCGCGTAAAGAGCCTTTGGAGTATTCTTTAATATTCACTCCGTCTATAGTGATGCTCCCTTCGTTAACATCATAAAAGCGCGTAACAAGATTAGCAATTGTACTTTTTCCACTCCCAGATTGCCCTACAAGCGCTACAGTAGATCCTTTTGGTATCTTTAGGTTGAAGTTTTTAAGTACATAATCATCATCGTACTTAAAGCTTATGTTTTGTAAAGCTACACCAGTATCAAATGTATTTTTTTCTACCGGATTAGCTATTTCGGTAATCGGGTTTTCTGTTTCTAATATTTCAAGAATACGTTCCGCAGCAGCATCTCCTTTTTTGACACCATAAATTGCCTTGCTTATTGCCTTAGCTGGCGTTAAAACACCATACGCTAAACTCATGTAAGTAATGAAAGAAGGTGCGTCTAATGTTTTATCTACTAAAACCATTTTACCTCCGAACCATAGTAAAACACCAATCGTTAGAATTCCTAAGAATTCACCAGACGGGGATGCTAGATTTTGACGGTTTAATAATTTATTTGAAAAATTATAAAAACGAGTAGTAGATGCTGAGAAAGTTTTGTAAAAACGAGATTCAGAATTGAATGCTTTAATAACCCGTAAGCCACCAAGAGTTTCTTCTACAACCGATAAAAATTCTCCTTGCTCACGTTGCACGTCATCAGATTGTTTTTTTAGGGACTTCCCAATCAAAGAGATTACGTAACCTGAAAGTGGAATAAAAATAAAAACAAATAGGGTCAATTGAGCGCTGATCAAAAACATTACCGTAATTGTGAAGATTATGGTCAACGGTTCACGCACAATTAGTTCTAAAACTGACAAGAAGGAGTGTTGAACTTCTAATACATCTGAAGTAATCCGTGCAATAACATCTCCTTTTCGCTTTTCAGAGTAAAATGAAATAGGAAGCTCCGTAATTTTTTTATACATCGAATTACGGACATCTTTGAGAACGCCGTTTCTTAAAAATGTAATAAAATACATGGCAAAATAATTAGCCAAATTCTTTAGTAGAAATAATACAATTACAAGGCCAATAACTAAGACTAAACCTTTCATTTCATCTTCTGCAGCATATTGGGTTACTTGGTAATTCATGTAATCCATGTAATAATCTTTAACATTACTTATCCCTGTATAGGTAGGTGCAACTGTTAAAGCTTCGTTTTTATCAAATAAAACATTTAGCATTGGCATCAGCGCGGCAAAAGATAGCGCGCTGAACAATGCGTATAAGATGTTGAAAAATATGTTTAAATATCCGTAGCTACGGTAAGGTTTCGCGTAACGAAGAATCTTTTTGTAATTATCCATTAATTCAATTTAAGTTCACTCAAAATACGAGCAACTTTAGCTTCTAATTTGGCATTAACTTCTTTGAATGCCGAGGCAGTAGCTAAAGAAGTATTGATGCTGAAATAAAATTTGATTTTAGGTTCTGTTCCACTTGGTCTTGCGGCCATTTTGGTACCATCTTCCGTGGTATAGATTAATACGTTAGATTTAGGAATATCAATAGTAGATACTTCACCAGTTTTAAGGTTTTTAGAGGTTGATGTGTTGTAGTCATCAACGATAATCACTTTAGAACCATCAATACTAAGAACAGGATTTTCTTTAAAATCAATCATCATCTGCTTGATCTCTTCCGCACCTTGCATCCCTTTTTTGGTTAAAGAAATAAGTTTCTCTTTGTAGAAGCCATAATCCACATAACAATCAATTAAATCTTTATAGAAAGAGCTGCCATTTGCTTTTGCATTTGCAGCAATCTCACAAGCTAATAGGGTAGAGGTAACGGCATCTTTATCGCGAACAAAATCACCCACCATAAAACCAAAGCTCTCCTCACCACCACCAATAAAGTTTTGGTTAGGGAAATCTTTTATCATTTTTCCAATCCATTTAAATCCTGTTAATGCAGTTTTGTATTCTACACCATAGGCATTAGACATGGCTTCCATCATAGGTGTAGAAACAATCGTAGAGGCAACAAATTCGTTCCCCTTAAAACCTTCTTGCTTTGCTTTTTCTAAAAGAAATTTAGTCATTAAAACCATGGCTTGGTTTCCGTTCAAAATTTCCATTTCACCATCAAGGTTACGTACTGCAATCCCTAATCTATCACTATCAGGATCTGTACCTACCACCATATCAGCTCCAATAGCTTCTGCTTTTTTAATCGCCATAGAAAGTGCTTCTGGCTCTTCTGGATTGGGAGATTTTACCGTTGGAAAGTTACCGTCTGGTTTAGCTTGCTCTTCTATAATCGTCACGTTTTTATATCCAGCGCGTTTTAGAACTTCTGGAATAGCAGTGATAGATGTTCCGTGTAAGGAAGTGAACACTATTTTAAAATCGTCTTTACCTTTTGCATTAAAGCTACCTCTGGCAACAGATTCTGAAATAAAAGCTTCATCAACTTCTTTGTCTATTAATTCTATTAAGTCAGGGTTGGCTTTAAAATTAATATCCTCAAAAGAAAGCGAATTTATTTCTGCAACAATCTTTCCGTCTTGTGGGGGTACAATTTGTCCGCCATCGGTCCAATATACTTTGTAACCGTTATATTCAGGTGGATTATGCGATGCTGTAAGTACAATACCAGCATGGCAATTTAAATGTCTAACCGCAAAAGAAAGCTCTGGAGTTGTTCTTAGTTCTGAAAATAAGTAAACTTTAATTCCGTTCGCAGAAAATACTTCTGCAACAGTTTTTGCTAGGGTATCACTATTATGGCGACAGTCAAAAGCAATGACCACTTTTAACTCTTCACCTTTATAAACTTCGTTTAAATAATTACTTAAACCTTGCGTGCTTTTTCCTAATGTGTATTTGTTAATTCTGTTTGTTCCGGCACCCATTACTCCGCGCATACCGCCAGTACCAAATTCCATATTTTTATAGAACCTGTCTTTTAGCTCTTCCGTATTGTTATCTATTAAATCCTGAACTTCTTTTTTAGTATCAGCATCAAAAAAATCGGTTAACCAAGTTTTAGCGGTATTTAGTATGTTGTCCATGAAATTATTTCTTTAGGTTGTGTCGTAAATTTATTTAGAATATTCGTTTAAAATTGTTGTGTTTAGTTCTTCTGCTATGGTATAGCGTGTTTCGTTTGTTTTTGATCGTACCATTATTTCACCTAAAAAACCGGCTAAAAATAATTGTGTACCAATAATCATGGCGGTTAATGAAATGAAAAATTGTGGCCTATCTGTAATTAATCGTCCTGTTTTATGAATAAATAATTTATCAATACCCAAATATAAGGCAAAAGCAAATCCTACAAAAAACATTAATACCCCTAATGCACCAAATAAATGCATAGGGCGTTTTCCGAATTTAGATACAAACCAAATGGTAATTAAATCTAGAAAGCCATTGATAAAACGCTCCATTCCAAATTTTGTCTTCCCATATTTTCGGGCTTGGTGTTGGACTACTTTTTCTCCAATATTAGAAAAACCTGCATTTTTTGCAAGTACAGGAATATAGCGGTGCATTTCTCCAGAAACCTCTATATTTTTAACTACTTTCTTATTAAAGGCTTTAAGTCCGCAATTAAAATCATGAAGTTTTACGCCTGAAGTTTTTCGAGCAGCCCAATTAAAGAGCTTAGACGGCATATTTTTACTTAAAACGGAATCATATCTTTTTTTCTTCCATCCAGAAACAAGATCAAATCCTTCTGTTCTGATGGCTTCATATAATTTTGGTATTTCATCAGGATTGTCCTGTAGGTCTGCATCCATGGTAATTATAACTTCACCAGCTGCTGCTTTGAAACCAGCATGTAATGCTTGAGATTTTCCGTAATTACGTAAAAATCGGATGCCTTTTACTGCAGGATTAGTGGTCGTTAAAGCAGTAATTTCTTTCCAAGAAGTATCCGTACTGCCGTCGTCGATAAAAATAATCTCATACGAGAAATTATTGCTTTCCATCACGGAAACAATCCAATTGTGTAATTCTTTTAAAGATTCTTCTTCATTAAGAAGAGGTATGATAATAGATAAATTCATGCAATACTTCTGAAAATCTTTTCAAAAGTACGGATTAATATAAATTTTCAGTCTTTTTTTAATAGCAGACCCGCAATTAATGCGGTAAAAAAAATCAATGATTAAATGCATTACAAAAATAGAAGGGTGCATAATTTAGCTAATAGTGCTTTAAAAGGCATTGCCATTTTTAATCAATGTCTAAATGAAATATGTGTGTATTCCTTTGTGATGCTATAGTCATTGTGATTTATATTTTCTACTAAACAACAACAACAACAACAGTTCTAGGTATTTGTAAATGGGTGAAAATGATTAGGTAATAGCAGTTGTAAAAAAAAACTGTTAGTGCTTTTGCTTAAATTTTATCCTGTTCTAAAGGATTCTAATAAGTAGTATCACTTTAAAGAGAACAGCTATAATCGATGTTGGATATTATAGGGTCTTTTAAGTAATCAAAATTGTTTTTCTTTTTACTTAGTTTTTAATAGAATACCACTAAGTAAAGAAACAACAAAGCCAATACATAGGTTAAAAAGTAAAATGATAGGATAGGTTATCCAATACATTTTACGCTTGAGTGTAATATACTCATTTAGCTCTTCTATGGTTATTGCGGGGTTTTGTTCTTGAAGTAAAATTTTATTGTAAGCTGCAGAATTATCCCAGAAATCGGGAAGTATAAAATTAGTTAATAAATAGGTAAATAGGATGGTTACTATTGCAGCGACCAGAGCAGTAATAACGCCTACACCAATTGCTTGTTCTACAATTAAAGAGTTGTTTTTTTTTCTAAAAGTATAAATTGTAAAAATGATAGGAACAATTAGTACTATAAAGCCCAGTATAGATTTTTCTATAGATTGACTATATAACATATCTAATGAAATTAATATAGAGGTAAAAAGAATACCTATAATTCCTGTTAGTATACCATATCTTGTTCCAAACTTTAAAATTTCAATTTGATTTGGTTTCATATTCTTTATAGATTGAAATAGAAAAAGGGGTGAATTTTCTTGATTAGCGGTTTCGTACTATGGTGCCCACAATAAATGAAACTAAAATACCTAGTAGAGAGAACTTAAGGATGCTGGTGATAATGCTGAAAATAGAACTAGTTTGTTGTATGCTTTCTCCTTCGCTCATCATTTTTTTAACATCACTACTCTTACCGTACAAGTTAGCCCATTCTAAGGCTGTTTTTTTCTGAAATTCAGGATCAATATATAGATCGTATAAATAAGACTGAATAGCATACAAACCACCTACGATAACCATGAACATAACGCCAACTATTAGCGCTTCTTTTAAGTTTATGGAGTTGTTTTGGCTTTTCTTGTACTTTTTGATGGTATAGGTAATGGCTAGAACCTCAAAAACAAATGCAATTAAAAAAGTGGAGTAATAAACCTTGCTATTAGCACCGG
Organism: Cellulophaga algicola DSM 14237; assembly: GCF_000186265.1. Lineage (NCBI taxonomy): Bacteria > Pseudomonadati > Bacteroidota > Flavobacteriia > Flavobacteriales > Flavobacteriaceae > Paracellulophaga > Paracellulophaga algicola. Next base: position 92,656 of record NC_014934.1, on the reverse strand, counting down.
CTAATTTTGGAATTAAATCGAAGATAATTCTGCCAGCCCCGAAAATAAGGGCTATTGGTAAAACTATTTTTTTAATTGCACTAGAGTTATCTGCTTCCAAAATTTAATTATTTTTGACTTTAATAGCGCAAAAATAGGCTTTAATTTTTGGGAAAGAATGACCCAGAATAATTTTTATTGAATTTTTACCGATTAATAATTGTAAGTTTAAGAAAAAAACATAAATTTGCAATCTCTAAAAATAGAAGTTATTAAGTTTTTTAAAAATGAAAAAAGATATACACCCACAGAATTATAGATTAGTTGCTTTTAAAGACATGTCTAATGAGGATGTTTTTATTACGAAATCTACTGCAGATACGAAAGAGACGTTAGAAGTTGAAGGTGTGAACTATCCTTTAATTAAATTGGAAATTTCAAGAACATCTCACCCATTTTATACCGGTAAAGCTAAATTAGTGGATACTGCTGGGCGTATTGATAAGTTTAAAAACAAATACAAGAAGTTCGAAAAATAATATTTTTTGCTAGTTTTAGCAATTAAGTCACGTTCCGTTCAACTTCGGAACGTGACTTTTTTTATTTTTACCAAAAAATACTAACTGATGAATTATATTCTTTTTGATGGTACTGTACGGAATGCTCTTTTGCCTTTTACTTTTACAAGGCCTGTAGCTGAAATTCGAGTAGGAATTTTTACTATCCGTGAAAAATGGGAGAATTATCTTAAAAGTACTACTACAACCATAACAGAAGAATATTTGTCAGAAAAATATCCAATGGTAGAGTTGGAGGAGAATGTATTGATTAATGCGTCATTTCTTCCAAATGCAGAATTGGTTAGCATTGTTACGGAGTTATCCGAAAATCAAGCTATATTTTTTGGTGAAGAAGTTGTTGCGTTTTATACTAAAGACTCACAAGAAGAGGTAGATTTAAGTACTTATGAAGCTATTGAGTTTGAAGGAGAAGTACTTCGTATAGAAAATACATGGGATATCTTTTCTAAGAACGCCGCAGCCATACAGGAAGATTTTGATTTTATTACCGAAGATCGCAAGAGTCAGCCAATTTCTAAAACAAATACAGTTATCAATCCTGATAATATATTTTTAGAAGAAGGAGCTGTTGTAGAATGTAGTATATTAAATGCCTCTTTAGGACCTATCTATATAGGTGTAGATGCGGTGGTAATGGAGGGTGCTATGATACGTGGAGCGTTCGCGCTATGTGATCATTCTACCGTAAAAATGGGAGCTAAAATATATGGGGCAACGACTGTTGGTCCTTATTCTCGTATTGGAGGAGAGGTAAATAATTCGGTATTATTTGCTTATTCAAATAAAGGCCATGATGGTTATTTAGGAAACTCAGTACTTGGAGAATGGTGCAATTTGGGTGCGGATACTAATAATTCTAACCTGAAGAATAATTATGATGAAGTTCGTTTGTGGAGTTATGAAACAGAAGGTTTTGCAAAAACAGGACTTCAGTTTTGTGGTTTAATGATGGGGGATCATAGTAAATGTGGTATTAATACCATGTTTAATACGGGTACGGTAGTTGGCGTAAGTGCTAATATATTCGGATCTGGTTTTCCTAGAAATTTTATTCCTAGCTATAGTTGGGGTGGAGCTTCGGGTTTTACAAATTATTTACCTAAAAAAGCTTTTGAAACTGTAAAACTAGTAATGTCTCGTAGAGGATTAGAGTTTGATGAAAAAGAAGAAGCAATTTTAACCCATGTTTTTGAAGAAACCAAAAAGTGGAGAAATTACTAAGCGATGAAAAAGAAAGTTGCATTTTATACTTTAGGATGTAAATTAAATTTCTCAGAAACATCTACAATAGCAAGAAACTTTCAGGAAGAAGGTTTTGATCGTGTAGATTTTTCTGAACATGCAGATATGTACGTAATTAATACATGTTCTGTTACAGAAAATGCAGATAAACGTTTTAAAAGTATCGTAAAACAAGCGCAGAAGGTTAATCCTGATGCTTTCGTGGCGGCAATTGGCTGTTATGCTCAATTAAAGCCAGAAGATCTGGCATCTGTGCATGGTGTAGATTTGGTTTTAGGAGCTACGGAAAAATTTAAAATAACAGATTATATTAATGACTTGTCTAAAAATGATTTTGGAGAAGTGCATTCTTGCGAAATTGTTGAGGCAGATTTTTATGTAGGGAGTTATGCAATAGGAGACAGAACCCGTGCTTTCTTAAAAGTACAAGATGGCTGTGATTACAAATGTACCTATTGTACCATTCCTTTGGCGCGTGGAATATCACGTAGTGATACCTTGCAAAATGTAATTAAAAATGCTAAAGAAATTGCTTCACAAGACATTAAAGAGATTGTTTTAACGGGAGTAAATATTGGAGATTACGGAAAAGGAGAGTTCGGAAATAAAAAACACGAACATACCTTTTATGATTTAGTAGAAGCTTTAGATGCTATTGAAGGAATTCATAGGCTCCGAATATCTAGTATAGAGCCTAATTTATTAAAAAATAAAACGATAGATTTTGTAGCAGATAGCAATTCTTTTGTGCCGCATTTTCATATTCCGCTTCAAAGTGGAAGTGATGAGATTTTAAAATTGATGCGTCGCCGGTATTTGAGTGGTTTATATGTAGATCGTGTTACTCGTATCAAAGAGGTAATGCCGCATGCTTGTATTGGTGTGGATGTTATTGTTGGTTTTCCAGGAGAAACAGATGAATTGTTCTTAGAAACTTATCATTTTTTGAATGATTTAGATATCTCATACTTACACGTATTTACGTATTCAGAACGAGATAATACAGTCGCGGCAGAAATGGATAATGTGGTGTCTAAAAACGTAAGAAGTAAACGGAGTAAAATGTTACGTGGATTATCTGCTAAAAAAAGAAGAGCTTTTTACGAAAGTCAGATAGGTTCTGTTAGAACGGTTCTTTTTGAAGGGGAGAATAAAGAAGGGTATATTCATGGTTTTACCGAAAACTACGTAAAAGTAAAAGCTCCTTGGAATCCTGAGTTGGTAAATCAATTGAAACAAGTAGAGCTTGTTAATATTGATGAAGACGGCTTGGTGCGGTTTGTATTTGTTGACGAAAAAATAGAAGCATAAAAAACCGCTCTGTTTAGAGCGGTTCTTATATTAGATTCGAATGCCTACAGGGAGCATATCTTTGTATTTTCTGCTATTTTTTCTAAGAAATCCAGCTATTTCTGGACTTGTAGGTACTACGCGTAAATTTCTTTCTTGAATTACGTTTAACACGGCTTCAATGAATTGTTCTTTAAAGTCTTCTTGGGTAATTGTTTCAGGAATAATTAATTTAGTTAAAAAAATCTTTCTTTCCTGAGCAGAATATTCAATCTTTGCTAAGTGCCCATTAACCGTTGTTTCAAATTGGCGTAAGAAACTATTGTCTGTAATGTTTACTTCATTCATATAGTTTTGATTTTAGTTCATTAAAATAACCCATACAAGGTTCTCAGATTGTAAAGGTTGATAGGTGATAAGTACTTAAAATAAATGTTTAATATAAAAAATTAGCAAGAGCATAAAATTACCTTTTTTTTTGCTAATTTCCTAGTTTTCTGATAGTTTACTTTACTATGACTCAAATTAAAACTCCTGTTTATTTTATGCCAGGTATGGCAGCTTCCTCTTTAATTTTTGAGCATATAGCATTGCCTGAAGATTTATTTACGATCCATAAGTTGGAGTGGTCAATCCCTGAAAAGGGAATTTCCTTGGTAGATTATGCAAAATTAATGTGTGAACAGGTAACAGAGGCTAACCCCGTATTAATTGGGGTTTCTTTTGGAGGTCTTTTAGTACAGGAAATGGCACGATATATAAAGACTAGAAAGGTTATAATCATTTCTAGCGTAAAATCGAGCTTAGAGCTTCCTAAGCGAATGCAATTTGCTAAGTATACCAAAATCCATAAACTATTGCCCACAGGGCTTGTAAGTAACGTAGAGTTGTTGGCTAAGTATGCCTTTGGGGAAACAGCTGTTAAGCGTTTGGAGCTGTATGAGCGTTATTTGTCGGTAAGAGATAAATATTATATTGATTGGTGCATAGATAATGTAGTAAATTGGAAAGAAGGAGTGGAGTTGCCAGATTTAGTTCATATCCAAGGAGATAGCGATCCTGTTTTTCCTGTTGCAAACATTAAAAACTGTATTCTAGTTAAAAATGGCACGCATACGATGATTATTCATAGATATAAATGGTTTAATGAGCATCTTCCCACAATTATTTTGCAAAACAAAAGTTCTATTTAATATCTTTGATGTATAAAAATATGGTAGCTATGAAATTTTTAAAAAATACTTTAATGCTTTTAGGAGTGCTGTTTGTTGTAAGCACGCTAATTTTTGCAGTACAAAATTCTGCTGATGAAAATCAGCTAATAAATGAGGAGGTGGCTACGTCAGAAATAACAACTGGTTATAAGATAAGCGCAATAGATATTCCTGAAGACTTAAATTTTGCTGGAGAATTAGTTCCTTTTGATGATCCTGAGATTATGGAGCGTGTAGATCGTGAATTCTTAGTGAATACATATTGGCAGTCTAATGCACTTTTGTTAATGAAACGTGCGAATAAATATTTTCCAATTATAGAACCTATTTTGGCTAAAAATGGAATTCCGGATGATTTTAAATATTTGGCAGTTGCAGAAAGCGGTTTAGAAAATGTAAGATCTCCTGCTGGTGCTTCTGGTTTTTGGCAAATAATGAAAACTACAGGAAGAGAGTATGGTTTAGAAGTTAATGATAACGTAGATGAGCGTTACCATATTGAAAAAGCTACAGAGGTTGCTTGTGATTACTTAAAAAAATCAAAAGCAAAGTTTGGTACTTGGACCTTGTCTGCGGCGTCTTATAACGCGGGTTCTTACGGAATTCAGAAATATTTAGATGCTCAGGATGTAAATGCTTATTATGATTTACTTTTAGGGCAAGAGACAGGGCGTTATGTGTTCCGTATTTTGGCAATCAAAGAAATTCTTTCACACCCACATAAGTATGGTTTTGATATTGCTAAAGAAGATATGTATACGCAAGTACCAACATTTAATGTAGAAGTAGATGTTCCTGTAACGGATTTTGCAGACTTTGCTAAACAGTATGAAATCAATTATAAGATATTGAAACGTCATAACCCTTGGTTGCGTGAGCCACACTTAAACAATAATTCTAGAAAAAAATATATTGTTGAAATCCCGAATAAAGGATATTACAAGACTTCTAAGTAAAATAAAGTTAACATTTAAGCATAAAAAAAGCTTTAGCAACTGCTAAAGCTTTTTTATTTTTTAAGCTATTGAAGATTATATTTTCTTCAATTGTACTTTCATCATCTTAATTTGATCCGTAAGCATACCTTGCTTGTCTAATTTTTTGGCTTCATTTAAAAGCATTGTAGCTTCTCTTTTTCTTCTTTTCTGCATAGAGATACCCGCAAGGCTTAATTTAGCCATAGCAACGTCGTAATCCATCGTTAAGCCAAGCTTTAAAGCTTTTTTAAAGTATTTTTCAGCAGTAGTTAGATTTGTCTGGGAAAAAATGATCCCATGTAAGTAGTTGTAATAACCTTGTTGCTTTAATGTTAATGCCGCTTCAGGGTTTTTAATTTTAGATAACCATTTTTCAGTTCCTACTAAATCTTGCTTACGCATTTTTAAAAAGGCAAGAAGTATAATTTCGTTTCTAAAATAAAGGAATATAAAAATTAAAGAGAACAAGATTAAAAAGATGCCATTACCAATGTTGCCTTCAATAAATTGGTATATAGCATATGCTATAATTAAGCCTGCAATTATTAATTTAAAAATTTTATTAAACATGTTATTTGTAAATTTGTAAAGGAGTTAGTTTTTGCTTCTTTTATATATTTTGGCAAAAGTAATAAAAACAAACTAAAATATTTTTTAAATTAGATTTGTCAATGCGAAAAGTCTTTGTATATTTGCGCCCAGTTTTGGACGAGCAATCGACAAAACTAAAATTGAATTTAAAAGGATACTAAAGATATTATAAGATGCCCGGACAAAAAAGAACATATCAGCCATCAAAGCGTAAAAGAAGAAACAAACATGGTTTTAGAGAACGCATGGCGTCTGTAAATGGAAGAAAAGTTATTGCTAGAAGAAGAGCAAAAGGAAGAAAAAAATTAACTGTATCTTCAGAAACTAGACATAAAAAATAATGATTCATTTGTTATTTTAGATATTAGGTGTTACTTTTTTATAAGTAGCACCTTTTTTTTTGCCTATTTTTAAAAATAATTAGCGAACACTATATAATACAAAGTACAATGCCTAAGAATAAAAATATCAAATCTGTTTTATTAATTGGTTCTGGACCAATTGTAATTGGACAAGCATGTGAGTTTGATTATGCTGGTTCTCAATCTCTTAGATCTTTGCGTGAAGATGGGATAGAAACTATTTTAATTAATAGTAACCCTGCTACGATAATGACTGATCCTACTATGGCAGATCATGTCTATCTAAAGCCCTTAACCACAAAATCTATCATCGAGATTTTAAAAAAGCATCCAAATATAGATGCAGTTTTACCTACAATGGGAGGGCAGACCGCTTTAAATTTGTGTATTGAGGCAGATGAAAAAGGAATTTGGAAAGATTTTGGAGTAGAACTTATTGGCGTTGATATTGATGCTATAAATATTACAGAAGATCGTGAAAAGTTTAGAAATCTAATGTTGAAAATTGGTATTGGAATGGCGCCACAAGCTACAGCAACTTCTTTCTTAAAAGGAAAAGAAATTGCTCAAGAGTTTGGCTTTCCTTTAGTCATTAGAGCATCTTATACATTAGGAGGAGCTGGAGCTTCTATAGTATATAAGCCAGAAGATTTTGATGAGTTATTAAGTCGTGGGTTAGAAATTTCTCCAATTCATGAAGTAATGATTGATAAAGCCTTAATGGGTTGGAAAGAATATGAATTAGAGCTATTACGTGATAAAAATGATAACGTAGTTATTATTTGTGCAATAGAAAACATGGATCCTATGGGAATCCATACAGGAGATTCTATTACTGTAGCTCCTGCAATGACTTTGTCTGACAAAACGTATCAAAAAATGCGTGATATGGCAATTCATATGATGCGTAGTATTGGCGATTTCGCTGGAGGATGTAATGTGCAGTTTGCGGTTAGTCCTGATGAAAAGGAAGAGATAATTGCTATAGAAATTAACCCAAGAGTATCACGTTCTTCTGCTTTAGCTTCAAAAGCGACAGGGTATCCAATCGCAAAAATAGCTACAAAATTAGCAATAGGATACAATTTAGATGAATTAGATAACCAAATTACAAAATCTACTTCGGCTTTATTTGAGCCTACTTTAGATTATGTGATTGTAAAAATTCCACGTTGGAATTTTGATAAGTTTGAAGGATCAGATAGGACTTTAGGCTTGCAAATGAAATCTGTTGGCGAAGTAATGGGGATAGGACGTTCTTTTCAAGAAGCACTTCATAAAGCAACGCAATCTTTAGAAATTAAAAGAAACGGATTAGGAGCAGATGGTAAAGGAGTGAAAGATTATGATAAAATCATCAGTAAGTTAACAATTCCAAGTTGGGATCGTGTATTTATTATCTATGATGCAATTCAATTAGGGATTCCATTGAGCAGAATACATGAAATAACTAAAATAGACATGTGGTTCTTAAAGCAATATGAAGAACTGCATATATTAGAAAAAGAAATAGAAACCTATACGATAGAATCTTTGCCTAAAGACATTCTTTTAGAAGCAAAGCAAAAAGGGTTTGCAGATCGTCAAATCGCACATATGCTCGATTGTTATGAGAGCGAGGTTCATAAAAAACGTACGGAATTAAACATTAATAGAGTTTTTAAATTAGTAGATACTTGTGCGGCAGAGTTTAAAGCAATGACGCCCTACTATTATTCTACTTTTGAAGAAGAAATAGAAAGACCAGACGGAACTAGGTATGTTGCGAATGACAGTATAGTAACTGAAAAGAAAAAGATTGTTGTTTTAGGATCAGGTCCAAATCGAATAGGGCAAGGGATTGAGTTTGATTACTGTTGTGTTCATGGTGTTTTAGCAGCTGCAGAATGTGGTTATGAAACTATTATGATTAATTGTAACCCTGAAACAGTGTCTACCGATTTTGATACGGCTGATAAACTATACTTCGAACCTGTTTTTTGGGAACATATCTACGATATTATTCTTCATGAAAAACCAGAAGGAGTTATCGTTCAATTAGGTGGGCAAACAGCACTTAAATTAGCTGAGAAATTAGAAAAACATGGTATAAAAATTATAGGAACTAGCTTTAAAGCCCTTGATTTAGCAGAAGATAGAGGAAGTTTTTCTAAAATGCTTCAAGAAAATAACATCCCTTTTCCTCAATTTGGAGTAGCAGAGACCGCAGAGGAAGCATTAGCACTTTCTGATGAATTAGATTTTCCTTTATTAATTAGACCTTCCTACGTTTTAGGAGGGCAAGGAATGAAAATTGTAATTAACAGACAAGAATTAGAAGAGCATGTAATTAATCTCTTAAAGCAAATACCAGGTAATAAATTACTATTAGATCATTATTTGGATGGTGCCATAGAAGCAGAAGCAGATGCTATTTGCGATGGAGAAGATGTGTACATCATAGGAATCATGGAGCATATTGAACCATGTGGTATTCACTCAGGAGATTCTAACGCTACCTTACCTCCTTTTAATTTAGGAGAATTAGTAATGCAACAAATTAAAGACCATACCAAGAACATTGCGTTAGCTTTAAATACGGTAGGGCTTATCAATGTGCAGTTTGCGATAAAAGATGAAATTGTATACATTATTGAAGCGAACCCAAGAGCATCGCGTACCGTGCCATTTATCGCAAAAGCATATAAAGAACCTTACGTAAACTATGCAACTAAAGTAATGTTAGGAGAGAAAAAAGTTAAAGACTTTAAATTTAATCCTCAGTTAGAAGGGTATGCTATAAAGCAACCTGTTTTCTCTTTTGAGAAGTTTCATAATGTAAATAAAAATTTAGGCCCAGAAATGAAGAGTACGGGAGAGAGTATTTTATTTATTGATAGCTTAAAAGATGATGAATTCTACAACTTGTATTCACGTAGAAAAATGTATTTAAGTAAATAAAACTTAAGAACAATACTAAAAACACCCATTTGTAGCAGTACAAATGGGTGTTTTCTTTTATAGGAAGTTCGTTATTAATTGTATTGGGTTATTTTTATTCCATACAATTTTTAATTAGATGTGATGATGAATGGTAAACGTATGATGTTTAAGCTTGTGTTACTTTGTTCGGTCTTAATTTGCAACAGTCAGCACCAAGAAAAGGAATCGATACCGCCCAATATTCTTTTTATAGCTATAGATGATCTAAGACCAACTTTGGGGGTCTATGGCGATACTGAAGTTATTACTCCCAATATAGACAAATTAGCGTCTGAAGGAATGACTTTTATGGAGACCTATGCACAAGTTGCAGTTTGCGCCCCCTCTAGAGCTAGTCTAATGACGGGTTTACGTCCAGACGCTACACGTGTTTGGCACTTAGGAGAGGAGTTTAGAGTGATCAATCCTGAAGCAGTTACTATGCCTCAATATTTTTCTAAATAGGGCTATCATACCGTTAATTTGGGTAAAATTTTTCATAATTATATACCAGATGCTATATCATGGAAGAACCAGATTTAAGACCTTCTCGATATTTAAAAAAAGAATGGCTTAAAAGAGATGGAGAGACTTTTTATAGCAGCGAAGCAGTTAATAAATCACAAGTAATCAAAAGAGATTCCTTATTAAAATTACGGCCAGAACGTTACGCAGATGGTTGGAATACAGGACCCGCTTGGGAAGCTGCTGATGTACATGACACCATGTATTATGACGGAGCACAAACCAAACTGGCAAAACAAACGCTCACAAGGCTTTCTAAATCAAAAGTACCATTCTTTTTCGGATTAGGATATTTTAGACCGCATCTACCATTTGCAGCACCTAAAAAAATATTGGGATTTATATGATCGTGAGAAAATTTCTATGGCCGTGAATCCTAAAATTCCAGAAGGAGCGCTGCTTCATAGCATGAACTCTATGTATGAATTAAGACATTACGATGGCTTTGAACATATAGGCCATCCTACCACTCCTAATCGCATTTCTAAAGACACTATTCTAACCTTAAAACATGGTTATTACGCTAGTGTTAGCTATGTAGATGCATTACTGGGAGACCTAATTGCACATATGAAAACCATTGGAATCTATGAAAATACAATTATCATTGTGTTTGGAGATCATGGATGGAAATTAGGAGAACTTAATAGTTGGGGTAAAATGACAAACTATACTATTGATTTAAAAGTACCAATGATCATTAGGTATCCAAATCAGAAACTTAGAGGCGTAAAGAGTTATGCGATTACAGAATTAATAGATATGTTTCCCTCTCTTAGTGAGCTTTCTGGGATTCCTGTTCCGGAATATATGCAGGGAACTAGTTTTGTTCCTTTATTAGAAAAACCAGATTTATCATGGAAAAAAGCAACTTTTAGTCAATTTCATAGACGGCCTAAGGGGTCTGCAGATGGCAAACGCTATATGGGATACTCTATAAATACAGCGAAATATCATTATATTGAATGGTATGGTTGGGATGAAAAAACAGGTGCTAAGGGCGTTTTTGTGTCTTCAGAATTGTATAACTCAGAAAATGATGCTTTTGAAACGGTTAATCTTTCTAAAAATGAAAACTATACTGTAGTAATTTTAGACTTATCAAAACAACTTTTAGCAGGTTGGAAAAAAGCAGAGCGAGAACCTACACGATAGTAGATAGGTATATATTGCTATAGGAGGGTAATGGTTTTTATAGATTATTTTTACGATATACTTTCAGGTTATAAATTCCCCAAAGCATAAACATAAATTCTAAAATAAGACCTACCATAAATTGGGGAGATATTCCATCAAGTAGGGTGCTTACAAGTCTTCCAAAGGCTAAGCCACCCATGAATAAAATATTGATGAGCGTTGCAGATTCCCAATAATTCTTATTGCATATTCCGTAAACCCAAAAGCCACCGATAGCAAGGTATAACCCCATTATAGCTCTGAGTATATTTTTTAAATCAATATCAATTACATCAAAACCAAAAACATAAGGAAGAAAAACACTTGGGTTTCCTCCATATACAAAGCTTACACTTATCACTACAAATGCGGAAAGTGTTAATTGTAGATTCTTGTACTTAGGGTTTTTGTAAAAAAGCATATCTTTTTTTGTTACAAAAAGAAAGGTATCAAATAAAAAATCCATTACAAGTTGTAATGGATTTAATTTTCTTAGAATTAATAACTCTGAATGAGTTCTGGACTATTCTTAGGATCTTCACCATAATCATTTTTTCCATGTGTTCCTTCTGTAACTTCTAAAACAAGCAACCAAATACCACCAACAAACGGAATTAACGCTACAAAAATCATCCAACCACTATTGTTGGTGTCATGTAATCTTCTTATGGTTATTGCTATACTAGGAATTATAATAGCTAAACAGTAGAGTGTAGTTACGATAAATAGAGGGAAATCTGCTAAATAAGATATAATCCCGTCTATAATTAAGCTTGCAAACATAAATAAAATTGAAAATAATCTAAACATCCAATATTCTTGTCTTCTTGAACGCCCATCAAATTGTGCATATTTTTTTAATGCGTCTAAATACCATTTCATACTTAAGTAGGTTAAATTTATACAGTATTAAACCTACGTTTGAGAAAATTATTGTAATGAACTAATGTAAAATGAGAATTTAATATAAAAAAAAGGTCCAATAGCGTGCTATTGGACCTTTTTAGAAATTTATATGTTTAGCGTATTAAGCACCCCATTCTGTATGGAAAATACCTTCTACATCTGTACGTTCATAGGTATGCGACCCAAAGTGATCTCTTTGTGCTTGGATTAAATTTAAAGGTAATTTACTAGAAGTATAGGCATCAAAATAAGTTAATGAATTTGATAGCCCTGGCATTGGAATTCCGCTAGTAGCAGCATAAGCAACTAATTTTCTAGAGGAAGGAACTGCTTTCTGTACTTTAGGAACAAAAGAAGGTGCTAATAGTAAATTCTTTAAGTCTTTGTTTTCTACATAAGCACTAGAAATATCAGCAAGTAAACCAGCTCTGATAATACAGCCAGCTCTCCAGATTTTAGCAATCACAGATAAATCTAACTCATACTTGTATTCTTTTGATGCATCTGCTAATTGATGTAAGCCTTGAGCGTAGGTTGTTATAAAAGCAAAATACAAAGCTTCTTCGGCCATGGCAATTAAATCTTCTTTTGCTATTGGGGCAACTTCAGGTCTGCCATACAATCCATCTGCTTCTACGCGCTCTTCTTTTAAGGAAGAAATTTCGCGCATGCTAACTGCAATATCAATAGAAGGAACAGGAATACCTAAATCCATGGCATTTTGTGAGGTCCATTTTCCAGTACCTTTTTGTTTTGCTTTGTCTAAAATTTTATCCACTAAACGACCATCACTTTTATCATCTTTCTGGTTAAAAATTTCAGCTGTTATTTCAACTAAAAAAGATTGTAACCTTCCTTTATTCCAAGTGTCAAAGACAGTGTGTAATTCATCATTTGTGAGCCCGCCAGCTTTTCTAAGAATATCATAAATTTCAGAAGTTAGTTGCATTAAACCGTACTCAATACCATTATGTACCATTTTTACATAATTTCCGGCAGATTTAGGGCCTAAATAGGCTACACAAGGTTCTCCGTTATATTTAGCAGAAACTGCTTCGAAAATAGGTTTAACATGTGCATACGCTTCTTTATTACCTCCAGGCATAATACTAGGGCCTTTGCGTGCTCCTTTTGCGCCACCAGAAACTCCAGAACCAAAAAAGTGAATTCCTTTTTCTTGTAAGTAAGCTTCTCTACGGTCTGTATCTGTAAAGAAAGAATTTCCACCATCAATAATAATGTCATCTTTTGCTAAAAAAGGCAATAAGTTTTCTATTACAGCATCAACAATTTTACCTGCAGGTACTAATAGCATTATTTTTCGCGGAGTAGCTAAGGCATTTACAAAAGTTTTAATATCAGTAGCGGCATTAACGCGCTCTAAATTTCCACCTTCGGTTTTCAAGGCATCAACCTTTTCTTGATCTAAGTCATAACCAAAGGCCTTAAAATTATTATCTGCGACATTTAAGATAAAATTACGCCCCATAACGCCAAGTCCTACTAATCCAAAATCATAATCTGTATGCTTCATCTGTGTATATCTTTTATTACCTAACAATAGGTGTCAATATTGTGTAAAGTATTCGACTAAACTACTAATTGATATAAAATAATCTTAATTTAGCCGAAGAATTATATCAAAATTAATTTAAAATATCCAATTAGGCGGGTTATACGTAAGAAACTAACCAAAGTCTTTATAAAAATTGGAAATACAACATACAGAATAAAAAAAAGCAAGGATTTATGAACAAGACGGCAAATCAAATGCTTATTATTTTTGGAGCTTCAGGAGATTTAACGGCAAGGAAATTAATTCCTGCTATTTATAACTTATACAAAGGAAAACACCTGCCAGAAAACTTTGTTGTTTTAGGGGCAAGTAGAAGTTCAATCACGGATGGTGAATTTAGAAAAAAAGTAGTTCATGAAAGTGAATTCTTAAAATCAAGTTTAGGGAAAGAAGATCAAGATTTCGTATCGACTTTTGCAGATAAATTATTTTACGAAGATTTAGGGGATGATTATGATACTGATTACGACCGCTTAAGCAAGCGAATAGGGGATTTAAACAATAAATACCATACAGAGAATAATTATATATTTTACCTTTCTACACCACCAAGTTTGTATGAGGCAATAGCAAAAAATCTTTCAGATAAAGGTTTAAATAGTGAAGCTAACGGTTGGAAACGTATTTTAATAGAAAAACCTTTTGGGTATAGTTTACAAACGGCTCAAGATTTAAATAAAGGCTTACAGAAATATTTTAAAGAGAAACAAATTTACCGAATAGATCATTATTTAGGGAAAGAAACGGTTCAGAACTTATTAGTGACACGTTTTGCCAATTCTATTTTTGAACCTTTATGGAATAGAAATTACATACATCATGTGGAAATTACGAATGCAGAGACGGTAGGCGTAGAGAAACGTGGGGGTTATTATGATAAATCTGGAGCACTCCGAGATATGTTTCAAAGTCATTTGTTACAAATAGTATCTTTAATTGTCATGGAGCCGCCAATTAATTCTAATGCGGAAGAGATTAGAAATGAAAAAGTGAAAGCTTTAAAGTCGCTCCGAATCATGACAGATGAAAAAACACTATTTGATCATACGATTAAAGGGCAATATGTTGCTTCGGAAATTGATGGAGAAAAAGTAAAAGGATACAGGGAAGAAGAAGGGGTAGATGCTAATTCTAAAACGGAAACGTTTGCTGCAGTTAAGTTTTTTGTAGACAACTGGCGTTGGAGCGATGTTCCTTTTTATGTGCGTACAGCAAAGCGTATGCCTACAAAGGTTACTGAGGTAGTAATTCATTTTAAAACACCACACCATCAAGTTTTTAAAGAAAAAGATATAGCCAATAAAGACAATAAATTAATCATTAGAATACAACCAGACGAAGGTATCTTGATTAAATTTGGAGTAAAAGTACCAGGGCAAGGATTTAAAGTAGAGCGTGCTAATTTAGATTTTTATTATTCTAGCTTGGTCGATACAAATATAATGCAAGCCTATGAGCGTTTATTGTTAGACGCTATGCAAGGTGATGCTACCTTATACGCTAGAGCAGATGAAGTAGAAGCCGCTTGGGCATTTGTAGATCCTATTTTGAACTATTGGGAGAATGGGGAAGACGTTAAAACGTACGGATATTCTGCAGGAGCTTGGGGACCTAAAAATTCTGATGGTTTAATAGAAGGTGAATATACATGGCGTAATCCAGGCCCACATTTAGTAGACGACTCTGGTTTCTGTGTAATTTGTTAAAAGATTTTTAAGAATGCAAGTAAGAATATATAATACAAAGCAGCAGGTTGCAGAAAAATTCTCAGCCTTTTTCAAAGATGAATCAAAAAAACACGATGCATTTCATGTGGCATTATCTGGAGGTAGTACTCCTAAAATTGTTTTTGACTATCTAGCCGCACATTTTGGTACTGACATAGATTGGTCCAACGTATTTTTTTATTGGGGCGATGAACGTTGTGTTCAACCCACCGATGACGAAAGTAACTATAAAATGACGGTAGAACACCTATTGTCTAAAATTGAAATTCCTGCTGGGAATATTTTTAGAATTTTAGGAGAGAATGATCCTAAAAAAGAAGCGATACGCTATAGTGATGTTTTAGAGAAAAACGTACCTAATGAAAATGGAGTACCAAAATTTGATTTGGTAATTCTAGGAATGGGAGATGACGGACATACCGCTTCTGTTTTTCCTCATGAAATAAGCCTCTGGGACGCAGAAGAAAACTGTGTGGTAGCCATTCATCCAGACTCTGGACAAAGGCGTGTTTCTATTACCGGTAAGATTATCAATAATGCCGCAACAGTAGCATTTTTAGTAACAGGAGCCAGTAAGACAGATAAGGTAAAAGAGATCATCAGAAAAGAGGTAGATGCTACTATTTATCCTGCAACTTTGGTAAAACCTACCTCTAATAAATTAATTTGGTTTTTAGACGGAGCTGCAGCAAAGGGACTTTAATTTATTGTCCTAAATCTATTTCAAACAAACAGGCAGGTTGGTCCTGATAATGATCAGGTAACATATCAGTATTTTTCAAATCGAACATTCCTAAAAAGTCGAATCCGGCCTTTTGGTAATGTTCGATTAGTTTGGTATTATTCCCTAAGGTGTCTAAACGTATAAACTGTTTTTCTGTAGATTGTGCATAGGTTTTTGCCCAAGTTACAATAGTGTTCATATAGTTGTTGCCTCTGAATTTGGGGTTAGTAGCAATCCTGTGAATGTAGATAGAGGTAGCATTATCTCTTTCTTCCCAAATTTGTGCATCACTAAAGGTAATAGCCCAAAGACATGCTATTTCATCATCAATTATCATTTTCCATTGCCTTTTTTCTGCTATTTCAGTCGCTACCAATACTCTTTTGAATTCTGGCCAAACAACCACTTTCTTTTTTTCTTTCTGATAGTCAGAGGCTATTTTATAAAGTCTGAAAATTTCATCAATGTCTTCAATTCTGCTATTTTTTATAGTCATAATTAATACTATTTGGTTAATTCAGTTTCAATATCTTTCAAATATATTTTATCTATTGGAGTAGTATATGGGTCATTCATTATTTTACCTTCAATATATAGCGCTTTAGCTTTTACTAAACACATCTGGTATTCCGTATGTCTTTTTAGCGCTTTATAGGTTAGTGCAAGATAATATTGATTTTCAGCGAGATTATTTGTTGTTTCCTGTTTTTTTAAGGCCTCTATGGCTTTTTTAAAATGGTTAAGTTCTAAATGTAATACCCCTAAGTGCAAGTAATCTAGGGTTCCTACAAAATCTATTTCCTCATTAAGTTTTATTTGATTTTCTATAATGGTAAGCGCTTTTTCTTTCTCGCCAATGCCTTTATAGCATAGCCCTTTAGCAATATTTAAGTGATAGGTACCATTTTTAGAATAGCCCATATCATAACTTAACAAACTGTCTAGTTTTTCCAAATCAGCAATTGCACCTTGGTAATCTCTAAAAAATTGATAGCGACACCAACCCCGATACCCTAAATTATCTTTAGCGTCATACTGTACTGCTTTATCCATTAACTTTTTCCATGTGATAAAATCCCCGCTTTTTAAATAGGCAACAGATTTTTCTTTATAGGCATACGCAAAGGTGGAATCTATAGCTATGGCTTCATCATAAATTTCTTGAAACTCCTTACTAAACTGGTAAAAGGCGTCAGCTTCTTCTAGTTTTATACATGCTTGATATTTCTTAGTTTCCCCATTGTATTTGTACACTTCGCAATTTGGTTGCGCAGCAACTGTTAGGTAGCAAAAGAAAAGTACATTCGAAATCAGGTATTTTATCATGGTAATATTTCTTTTATTTGTCCGTCTTCTATCTTGAAGATTAGATAGAAATAGTAATCTATAGGGTTTTCTCTAAAGTAATAAATCTCCCAAAATTTTACACTTTTTGTTATTTCTAGAAGCTGATTTACAACCTTTTTATTGAATTTAAATTCATTAAGATAATTGTCACTTTGTAACACTCTAAACCTTCCTGCTTTACCTTCACAATTAACTACAAATCTAATTCTTATAAGTCCATCTTGACTTATAGCACGAATAGGTTTGTATTGATCATTAAAGACTTTTAAAATTGAACACTTTTCACCTAGATATTCAGGTCCTTTTTGCAGATTAAAGTATTGATAGATATTCTCATTACCATTACAAACTTTGAAATTAAAATCATCTTCATTGTTCTGCTCGCTATCACCAATGTGTCGGGAGTATTGTTTAGAGGGAAATACCTTTTTTTCTATCTGACAACTGGTTACTAAACAAGTGAAGATTAGGCTTAAATTTAGTATTTTTTAATGTTCATTCTTTTGGTTTATTGTGTGGTATACATTCAGTAGAATCCTTACAATACGTTTAGACAAGGCTTTAATTACTTCTATTTTAATAAAATTACCTCATGGATTGAATAAGTATTTCTAGAACACTAATAGTGAGGCATAAGGGCGAAAAAAAGTATCTAATTTTCCGAAATTTATTGTTTTTTACTCGTTTAAAAAATCCGATGTATTTAAATTCTCCAAAAGCTTTTAACATAAAAATAAGTGGAATAATCCAACCCATATAATTTGTTGTCCGATCTGGTAAATTATTTGTAATTAACCCGTAAAAAAGAAAAGTAGAATAATTAAAAGACACATAAGCAAATACCAATTACTGCACTGTCAATTTTTTAGGGTTTTAAACCCGCTCTCCATCTTCTTTAGTAGGGATTGAAGCAGAAATATCAAACTGACCTCCTAACCACCCAATTGAAATGAATCATCCCTAAAATAAGTAAAGAAGTACTTAGTAAAAGGGATGAAATTATCGTATTTGTTTTTTATTAAAGCACTATTGTTAAAAGAAAAGTGTCTAGTAGCTTTGTGATTATAAATCCAACTTCATGTTCTCACCTTCTAAGTGTGCTATATAATCATCAACTTTAAAGTTAGCAGAATCAAAACGACTTGTTCTTGATGAGGATTCTGATTTTCTTTGGATGCTTCGAGAAAATCTACGTACACTTTCAATTGAGTCTACAATTAACCCTGGTATTGGAATACTTTTACCTTCAAGATCTTTGGCAACCATGGTAAAATAAGAAGAGTTGCAATGTTTCTTTTTACCTGTTCTAATATTTTCAGATTCTACTCTAACACCAACAACCATTGAGGTTCTACCTGTAAAATTTATCGATGCTTTTAAGGTCACCAATTCACCAACTTCAATAGGGTTTAAAAAATCTACTTTATTTACAGATGCTGTAACGCAATAGCTTCTAGAATGTTTAGAGGCGCAAGCAAAGGCAATCTGATCCATTAGGTTTAAAATGTGCCCTCCATGAACTTTACCGCCAAAATTAGAGTGCGCAGGCAGCATTAATTCTGTTATAGATACTCTTGATTCTTTAGATGTTTTATATTCTTTCATAATTAATTGCGGTAACCAGGTGAATTTTCTTTTTGTACTTTAGTTACAAAATATTTAGAATCTCCTAACCAAAAGAATGTTCTGTAACGTTCTATATAATCTAGCTTTACATATTGACCTTGATAATCTTTTAATTTCTGAATTACCTCTTTGTCTTTATCTAAAACAGAGAATTCAAAAATTTGAGCTCCAGAAATTCCTTGGCTAATTTCTCCTTCCCAGGTTTTAACAGCCATTCCTTTATAGCTTATTTTAATAAGCTCTCCGGAGCGTATGCCTTCACTGTAGGGCACAAAATATACAAAAGCATAGTACGCTCCAAATATTGTGATTATTGCAACAATTATTAATCCAATTATTTTTTTCATTCTCTTTATTTGTTAGTTTTTTTTAAAGCATAAAGCGATCTCTCTTCTTTAGGCTAATTTTCTGGTAATATATTACAAATTGACCTTAGATTCCTCAATACTTCCGTTTTCTTCTTCCTCATTAATATCATCATGCGCTCTTTTTAATAAAGAATCAGGAATAGACTTTTTGGCTTTAGCGCCCATTTTCTTTAGTTTCTGAATACTAGTTACAATATTACCGCGGCCATCAACCAATTTATTCATAGCACCACGATATTCTACTTTAGCTTCGTCCATTTTTTTACCAACCTTCATTAAATCGCTCACAAAACCTTCAAACTTATCATAAAGCGCACCCGCTTGTCTTGCAATCTCTAAGGCGTTACGTTGTTGTTTTTCATTATTCCACATGCTATCAATAGTACGTAATGTAGCCAAAAGGGTAGAAGGTGTTACGATGATAATATTCTGCTCAAAAGCTTTGTTGTATAACGTGTTGTCATTGTTAATGGCGACAGCAAAAGCAGGTTCTATAGGAACAAAAAGCAAAACAAAATCTGGACTTTCCATTGCATATAGATCTTCATATTTTTTAGCAGATAATTGGTCTACATGACGGCGAAGAGAATTGATATGGTCTTTTAAGAACTTCTCTTTTAAACCATCTTCAGCATTTACATAACGTTCATAATCAGTCAAGGATACCTTAGAATCTACAATCATCTTTTTACCATCCGGTAGGTTAATAATTACATCTGGTAAAACTCTGGAACCATCTTCTCGGGTAAAACTTTGCTGTACAGAATACTCCCTATCTTTTTCGAGGCCAGATTTTTCAAGCACACGTTCTAAAACCAGTTCCCCCCAATTTCCTTGCATTTTACTATCGCCTTTTAAAGCTTTCGTAAGGTTTTCTGCCTCTTGGGTAATTTTTAAATTTTGTAATTGTAGCGTTGCTAATTGCTCTTTAAGTGCAGAATGCATGCCTACACTTTCTTTTTGGCTATCATCTACCTTTTTTTCAAACAGGAGTATTTTTTCTTGTAGTGGATTCAGAATATTTTTGATATTCTCTCTGTTTTGTTCCGTAAACTTGCTGCTTTTTTCATCTAGAATTTTATTCGCAAGATTTTCAAATTCTTTGGTAAATTTTTCTTGAAGTTTTTCTACTTCTTCTTTTTGTTCTGTATGTTTACGTTGAAGGTTTTCTAAGTCTGCTTGGTATCGGGTAATTTGATTTCCCAACACTTCTTTTTCATTGCGAAGTTCATTTTTATCCAAATCGGATAAAGCACGTATTTCAGCAGTAGTTTCTTCTGCTTTCATCAGTTTTTCTTCTAAAGAAGTAATGCTGATATGCAACTGTTCTTCACGTGCTACCAAAGCACTTTGTGAAGAGGTAGTCTTAAGCTTTTGAATATAGTTTCCTAAAAAGAATCCTATAGCGATACCTACACTACCAATAAGTAAATAGATGATGTACTCGTTCATTGTCTCGTTTAATAGCTTAAAAAGTAAAGATACTAGATAGCACTCTACTATAAATACTGCTTTAAACGATTTTGCTTTAAACTTATGAACGAGTTTATGTTTTTGTTTACAAAAGTTTAATGATTAAATCATAGCGCCATTGGCGCCTATTACTTGGCCAGAAATCCATTTAGAATCATCACTAGCTAAAAACAACACAATTTTAGCAATATCGATAGGGTCTGCTAGCCTACCAAAAGCATTCATGCCTTTAAGTTTAGCAATGAATTCTTCAGATTTTCCTTCTAAAAATAATTCTGTTTTTGTTGGACCAGGAGCTATGGCATTTACAGAGATGCCTCTACCTACTTCTTTAGAAAAAACACGGGTCATCTGTTCTACCGCAGCTTTAGTAGCAGCGTAAATACCGTAACTAGGAAGCATCAGTTTTGTAGTACTCGAGGAAAAATTTATAATAATACCATTATCTGTTAGCTTTGCATATGCTTCTTGCATCGTATTAAAAACACCTCGAACATTTACATCAAACTGGGAAGTAAAATCATCTTGACTAAAGTCTTTAAAAGGCTTATTGGTCATAATACCAGCGTTATTAATCAATACATCAACCTTTCCAAAAGCCCTAATAGTTTCGTCAAACAAACGAATCACTTCTTCCTTTTTACTAACATCTGCTTGCAAGGCAATAGCAGTACCTCCATTTTTGTTTATCTCTGCAATAGTTTCTTCTGCAGCATCCTTACTACGCGTATAATTAACAACAACTTTAGCGCCATTCTTGGCTAAGAGTACCGCTATTTCTTTTCCAATACCTCTAGATGACCCAGTGATGATGATGGATTTATGTTCTAATTTCATGTTCCTTGTTTTGAAAATTAAAATTAAAGAATAAAAACCGAGCGTCTTTTAAATTAAAGTTAAAAGAGTAGCTAGCAATAAACTGCTTATACTATTTTAAAGCTTCCCGTAGTAGCATCAAACTGAATCATGTTTGAAGGGAATAACTTTTCAAAATGCTTTCCTTGAATTAAAGCCTCTGGCGTGTCAAAATAACTTTCTTCTTTACGGAGTAAAAGCATTTTATCGCATAGTTGCAACGCAACTTCAATTTCATGCGTAGTAAACAGTATGGTCTTTTGCGTTTGGTGTGCTATACTTTTAAGGAGCTTTAGTATTTGCACTTTGTGGTACAAATCTAAATGAGAAGTAGGTTCGTCTAATAGAATTATTTGAGTGTCTTGTGCTAATGCACGGGCAATCATGACCCGTTGTAATTGGCCATCACTTAATTCATAACACTTTTTGTGTTGTAATGCTTCTATTTCTACTAATAGAATTGCTTCTTTTGTTTTAGCTTTATCCGTTTCGGTTAGGGTGCCTAGCCAATTGGTATATGGTTGCCTGCCTAAAGCGATGAGTTCTAAAACCGTTAAATTTTTTGAGGCGATGGGTTCTGTTAATACAAGGCTAATCTTAGTAGCTAAATCTAAAGAGGAATAGTCAGAGAGTACTAAATTATCGATATGAATTTCTCCTGAGAGTGATTTTTGTACCGAACCAATGGTGCGCAATAAGGTAGATTTTCCTACGCCATTGATACCAACAATAGCTCCTAATTCTCCTTGGTTTAAGGAAAAGGAGATATCTTGAGCAACAAGCGTTTCTTGCTTTTTGCTTTGGTAGCCTATACTAAGATTTGCTATTTCTAGGGCGATATGTTTTTTATGCGTTTGAATAGTTTCCTAATTTAAAAAATCATTTTACGTTTTCTAACTAACAACCATACCACAACAGGAGCGCCTACTAAGCTTGTAATGGCATTTATAGGTAATACACTTGCTGATAATGGTAATTGCGCAATACTATCACAAATTAACATTAAAATTGCGCCATAGACTAACACAGCGGGTACAAGTATTTTATGATCTGTGGTATTAAATATTTGTCGGGTTAAATGGGGCACTGCTAAACCGATAAAAGCAATAGGTCCTGCAAAGGCTGTAATACCTCCGGCTAATAACCCAGTAGCAATGATAATAATGAATCTAGATTTTTTTAGACTAACTCCAAGGCTTCTTGCATAATTTTCGCCTAATAAAAAGGCATTCAAAGATTTAATAGAGAAGACACTTAGCAGTACACCAATACTGGTAATCCCAGTAAGTAGCGCTAATTGTGGCCATGATAAATCTCCTAAACTTCCAAAACTCCAATAGATATATTGTTGTAATTGTTCTGAAGTAGTAAAGTAGGAGAGAACACTAACTAGCGCACCAGTTATACTCCCAAACATAAGCCCTATAATAAGTAATGACATGGTGTCTTTTATTTTCATGGCAACAGACAGTACAGCGAGCAATACTAGAAAGCTTCCTAAACTAGAGGCAATGGCTAAAGAAACATCATTAAAAAGGGAAATACTGAAAAGTGTTGAAAATAACCCAGCTCCCATAATCAATAGCGCAGCCCCCAAACTAGCGCCAGAACTTATTCCTAAGACAAAAGGTCCTGCTAAAGGGTTACGGAAAAGCGTTTGCATTAACAAGCCGCTTAAGGACAGGCCTCCACCAACAAGTATTGCCGTAATTGCTTTTGGGACTCTATAGTTCCAAATAATGTAATCCCATGATTCACGTACATCTGCACCACCAAAAAGTGTATGGAAGGTGCTTTTTAAAGGAATATGTACTGAACCTAAACTTATATTTATTACAAAAAAGACGCACAAAATTAGTACTAATAGCAAAAAATAGAATTTATATTTTTTTGAATTTGGCACTTAATCTAATGGTTTAAAAAAAGTTGGAATATAGTTTGGCAATAGATCTGGGTGAAATATATGAATTAAATCTTTAAGAACTAGATCGGGTCTATTTGGTGCTAATTCATAATATAAAAGTCCGCCAGTTTCACCAGTAGTACCTGCAAAAGAGTACACTTTTTTCTTTTTAAAAGCATCAAACTGTCCGTAATGTTGACTGTTCGCTGTCATATCTTTATACGAAGTAAATTGAGAAGGAGAAATCCAGAAATTAGCTTTTTTTCCTTTTTCCAAAACACTTTCCCAACTCAAAGATAAACTACCTGTTTCTTCCGTGTCTTTAAACATATAAGCAGCATTGGCATCTTCAATAAATTTGGAAGCCCAGCTTTTTCCACCAGGTAAATACCAAACATCATTGTAAATTGCACCGCTTATTACAGTAGGTCTATTTGTAGCTTTTGCTGCTAATTCTTTTGCCGCTAAATAATTGTTTGTAATGTCTTGAAAAATAGAATCTGCTTTCTTTTCTAAACCATAAAAAGGGGCGAAAAATTTAATCCATTCTGCTTTCCCTAAGGGTGTTTCTTCGGTCCAATCACCATTATACACCACAGGAATATTAGCACGTTGAATGGTTTCGTACATTTTATTTTCATTATGAATACTAAAGCCAACGACTAAGTTTGGTTGTAATTCTAAAAGGAGTTCTGTATTTATGGTTTCATTCTGACCTAATTCTTTAATCTGCCCTTTCGCAATTAATGCTCTGGTTTTATTTGATGAAATATATTGAGTATCAGGGAAACCTACTAAGGTGTTTTCAACCCCTAAGGCCTCTAAAACAGGAATGTGAGTGGTAGACGTTACCACAATATTCTCTATAGGAACGGTGACAATAGCATCATATTCATCTCTGTTTAAAGTCATAGATGCCGCTTTTTCTTTTGGGATTAAAGCGTATGTGAAAACAGCTTCTGCATTTGGCCAAGGCGATGTAATTTTGATTATGGTTACTCCACTGGGTTGTTTTTCTACAGAAAATCCTTTGGCATATAATATATCAGTGCTTGGAATTATTTTTTCTACAAAATCAGGTATTTTTTTTGTTTCCTCTTTACAGGAAAAGAGTAGAATAGATATAAATAGAAAAAAGTATTTCATTGATTTTGAGTATATAATGTTTTGCAAGGTAGCAAAAGTCATATTTTTTATGGTTTTAAGGGCTTAATTTTATGAAAATTTAAACATGAGAGGGAATTCTAATCTTACATTATATATTGTTGCAGGTATTATTATACTTCATTTTGTAGTTGGTTTTATATGGTTGATGGTTAAGATGAACAAAAAAAATAACGATGATAAGTGATTTATTTTCTACTTAAAGCAATATCTTCGCGCCGAATTTTGGTTTTCATAGATGCTTTTAGCATGTATTTAATTAAAAGGGAATCTAGTGTAATTCTAGAGCTGTTCCCGCAACTGTAAGTTATGCCGAATCGGCACTGGTATTTATATTGGTCCGTAATAGGTGGCTATCATATTCTTCAAAATACCACTGAGTAGTAACTTGGGAAGGTGATGGATAGTACACAAGTCAGGAGACCTGCCAAATTCAAAACAATAATGTTAAACTTTCGGGATAGAGGTTTACGTATGGGTACAGACATACTATTCTCCCGTTTATTCGATTTTTTACGAAATGAACAAACAATTTTTAAGTTTATGTGCTATTGCTTTAGCATATACAAGTGCAGCTGCTCAAGAACAGCCAAACGATTCGATGAAACTTCAAAAGTTAGATGAAGTTGTAATTAGTGACTCACGCTTTGAGTTAAAACGTGAGAACTCAGGAAAGACAGTTATTAAAATAACTTCAGAAGAATTACTTCAAAGCCAAGGTAAAACTGTAGCAGAAATTATCAATACTAAAAGTGGTATTGAAATTAATGGTAGTAGAGGTAGAGACGGAGCCGTTCTAGGTGTTTCTGCTAGAGGTGGTCGTGGTAAACAAGTTTTAGTTGTTATAGATGGTGTTCGCGTATCAAACCCTTCTTCCCCTTCTTCCGAGTATGATTTAAGGTTATTAGCAACAGCAAATATAGAATCTATTGAAATTATTAAAGGCGCAGCAAGTACACTTTATGGTACCAATGCTGCTACTGCAGTAATCAATATAACTACAAAGAAAGCATCAGACAAAGCTATCTCTGGTAACTTTCAAACAAGTTTAGGTACACAGCAAACAGCAGATGACCAAAATTACAATCTGTCTACATTTTCAAATAGTGCCTTGGTTAGTGGAACTTTAAATAAGTTTGATTATGCCGTAGGTTTTTCTAATCGCTATTCAAACGGACTTTCTGCTTTTGTAAATTCTGCGGATGAAAAAGATTTCTTTTCAGAGTATAATACAGATATAAAAATTGGATACAAGTTTTCTGATAAGTTTAATGTGCGTGTTTATGGTAATCAGACCAAAATAAGTACAGCGTATGATGAGTCTTTCGGAACCGTTGCAGATCCTAGGTATAAAAATAATCAAGAAAGAGTAGGGCTGTCTTCTTCATTCCTATATAACGAAAATGGTTCTGTGAATATAAATGCTGCCTATTCTAATTATGATGCAGAAGACATGGGGTCTTACCCTGGAGCATTTAAAGGAAATAATTATACAGTAGATGTGTATAACAAGTATAATTTTAACGATACATTTTATACTATTTTAGGAGTAAATTATATTCAAGATGAATCTGAGTTTTCAGAACTTAAAAAAATAACGATTACAGATCCTTATGCTAATCTTGTTTATATTTCTCCTTTCGGTTTAAATATAAATGCAGGAGCTCGTTATAATAACAATTCGGAATATGGTTCTCATGTAGTGTATAACATAAACCCATCGTACAGTTATAAATTGGATAATGGATATGTCAAAGTAT
Organism: Cellulophaga algicola DSM 14237; assembly: GCF_000186265.1. NCBI lineage: Bacteria > Pseudomonadati > Bacteroidota > Flavobacteriia > Flavobacteriales > Flavobacteriaceae > Paracellulophaga > Paracellulophaga algicola. The sequence goes on along the minus strand of NC_014934.1, from coordinate 66,329 downwards.
TATCTTCGTATGCAACATCGTACATTACACCATCACTTAGTCAGTTATTTGGTTTTTTTGGTGCTAATCCGGAGTTAAATCCAGAAGAGAATTCTACCATTGAAGGTGGTGTAGAATATGCCAATGATAAAGTAAGATTGAGTGCCGTGTATTTTAATAGAGATGAAAATGAAACTATTATTTACGGAAGTGAAGGGTACGAAAATATAGAGGGTTTCATAAAAGCACAAGGGGTAGAGGTTGAGTTGGATTGGAACTTATGTGAAAATTTAACTTGGAATGCTAATTACACTTTTACAGAACGTAAGGGAGATAACGCAATACGTATTCCAAAGCATAAAGTAAATACATCATTTAACTATCAAATTTCTGATGCAACTTTTGCTTCGTTAAGTTATGCGTATACAGGAGATCGTTCAGATACAGATTTTAGTACTTTTTCTGATGTTAGTTTAGATCCATTTTCTTTGGTGAATTTTTATGTAAGCCATCAACTTATAAATAATAAATTGAGAATTTTTGCAAATGCTCAAAACTTATTGAACGAAGAATTTGTTGAAACAGTAGGATATACTACTTTGGGTAGAAACTTTAGTTTAGGACTTAATTTGAATTTATAGGGTTTCAAATTTTTTAATTGAAAAGGGTCGCTATGTATAGCGACCCTTTTTTGTTTTACAATTAAGAAAAAAATACTTCGTTATAAGAAGTATCTTAGCCTATTCTAGAAGTAATCTATATCATACCTTATGTTCGCTACAAAACATACTTTGATCCGTAAAGCTTATATGATAATGCTTCTAGTGAGCCTATGCTTTTCGTGTACCAAGGAAGTAAAGTTATTTACAGAGGTAGAATTTGAATTGGTCACCTCACATACCAATCAAGGATATTTAAATGAATTACTGACTACAACGATAGAAGTAATACCAGAAGAGGTATTAGAAGAGATAAGCTATGGTTTTACGTATAGCATTACCAAGGGAGAAGGATATTTAGTAACTGCTAATGGAGTTCTACTCGCTGAGAATTCTAAAATGAGCCTAAATCCACTCGCCACAAGCCTATCGTACGTAGGTACAAGTGCGGGCGACCATGAAGTGCAAATTATAGCATCAGATAATTATGGAATAGAAAAAGAATAAACCTTGTTGTTTGCTATCGCTGAGGTTTCTGTGCTTTGGACGGCTACCAGTACCGCTACACAGTTAGAACTCGGTAAAATAGGGGCTATTGTTATCAATTTTGAAATAGACCATACTGAAAGCGGGATTAGCTTTATGCGAAATTACCAGTTAGAGGTTGGCCAAGGAGAATTAAAAGATAATGATACGGAAAATAACCTTGTTTTAAATGAGGATATTCAAATAGCGCCGGGAACTTATACGGTAAATTTTACACCGAGTACTTTAGGGATAGTACCTATAAATTTTGTTTTAATTGACAGTAGCAATCAAGAACGTAATGTTGTAATAAGCTTCGAGGTTGTTGACGATATTATTGATACTACCGCGCCAACGCTTACAATTTTAGGAAATAATCCTATGGACGTGTTTTTAGGAACAGCGTATCAAGATGGGGGAGCAACGGCTTTAGACGATATTGATGGAGATATAAGCTCTGAAATCGTGGCTGATGTTTCTCTGGTGGATACTACAGTAGAGGATACGTATGAAGTAACCTATACTGTTTCTGATGATGACGGAAATACCACTACGGCTTCACGTATGGTTAATGTTGTCCGCGATCCTAATGGCAATCAGCCTCCAACGGCGAATGCTATTACGAGAACTAGTACCAATACAGAAGCATCAATTTTTTCTGTTTTGGAGGCTACCAGTGACCCGGAATCAGATCCCATTGCACTAATGAGTCTAGGAAGTGTTATTCCAGCGGAAGCAGGTACGGTTTCTTTCACAGGCTCAACAATTAGTTTTAGTCCTGCTGCTGGTTATGTAGGTACTGCAGAATTTACTTATACCATAAATGATGGTAGGGTGTGGAATGAAGCAACAGGAACTGTAGTGCTAACAATAACCCAAGGAAATAGACCCCCAGTAGCAGTAGCAGAATTGTTAACAGATTATGATCCTACAACCTTAACGAGAAGCTTTAGTGGTGTTGGCTCGTCTGATCCTGACGGTGATACGCTAACCTACCAGTGGGGTTTTAGAGATTTTGCAAATCCAATTTCAGGAGCTTTCGGCGACAATACATCATGGCCTTTCACTTCTGCAGGTACCTATCAAGTAACTTTAACGGTATTTGACGGTAATGGAGAGCAAGATTCAGATACCATAGAGGTGGTCGTAGATGAGGCTTCTAATATTATTTTTTCTGATGGGAAGATTATATTGTCTTTATATAAAACGGACTATGGAAGTTTGAAAATACAAGGGGTAGTAAGTGTAGTTAATAATCCAACTAGTTTTATAATTGAAGCTAAAGATCTTCTTATGAGTTCTATTTTCACAATTAATGGACAAGAATATTCTGTCTCTACAACATTCAGTAATCCAAATAGTTTTATTACTACTCCAATATTTCCTATAGGAGATTATACTTATGAATTTGAGATTTTTAATCATATATCAGGTGGGGTCTCTGAAGTCAATGGCACGGTTAGTGAAAATAACTGAAAGTTTAGAGAATTAGATTTAAATAAAAAACGGTTTGAATATAGATTCAAACCGTTTACGTTTTTCTAGTTTCCTTGAAAATTAATTAAAATCTCGGATCAACACCATATTATTATATTTTTTTAGCCTTAAAGAACTACCGACAAATTCAGTTTTCATACTTTCAGGAACAACACTTTTTAAACTCTTACTTGTAACTCCAGTAATATCTTCTATTGCTTTGGCTAGTAAAGGCTCTTCTAGATCACCTAACTGACCTAAGTTTCCTAAGGTTTCATCTATAGCAATATCTGGTTGTAGACCAGATGCAAAATCATTAAATCCATCTGCATTTGCATACGTACCACATATAGGTTGTAATGCATATTTGTGATTAGGATTTACGCCATCTAAACCAACATTTTGGGCATAATATGCATATGGAGGATAACCATTTGATGTTTGTGCTGTATTATCTAAAAGTGTTATAGAAAATTCATTTTTACCAACGGTGGTTTCACCCACCTGAACTACGGTAATGTATGGCTTTAAATTATTAATTAGCAACTCACTAGCAGAAGCGGTATCACCAGTAGTGATAACATATACCTTCGTTAGACCTAAACTTGTTAATGGAGTATTTTCATAATCAGATTCAAAAGGATCTGTAGTTCCAAATCTTTCATTTCTTTTAGAATTATAGATGTATTCAATAAAAGGTTGTCCTGCAAATTGCCCTGTAATTCTGGCCGCTATTCTATTAGCTACTCCTGTTGCTCCTCCAGGATTGTATCTAAGATCTATAACCAATTCCGTTGCGCCTTCAGTTTTTATTTTAGCAAACGCATCATCAATAATATCTTCATTATTGCTAGTGAAACCATTATACATTATATAGCCAATTTTTGTGGCATTTACCTCTAAAGTTTTAGCTATCAAAATAGGGTTTTCTGTAATTTCTAAGCGATTCACTTCTATATTTACATTATTTGGTGTAAATAGTTCATTTTCTATGATTCCAAAGTTTAAAGTAAATGTACTAGCATTTAGTAAATCTAAATTACTGGACGTTATAGCGCCATCAGAATTTGTATCAGCAAATAGTTCTGTGCCGTTTACGCCGTAGAAAATATCACCTCTTTTAATGCCTTTGGTTGCAGCATCAGAATTGGCCCAAACATAGCGAACTGTTCCTAATACTCCGTTTCCATTATCAGAAGGGAGCCTTGTTAATGTAAATTCAATTCCAGTAGTGGTAGAGGTCCCTCCTAAGGCGCTAATTAAATTATCATAATCGTCCGAAATAAAGCTAAACCTATCCTGCGGTGATTTTACAGCATCATACAAATCTTCTGGAGCGTTATATCCATTTAAAAAGCTATAAAACTCATCAGTCGTAGCAAATCTATCGTCAGCAAGTACTACTTGTTCAGGTTGCCAATAATACCAATAATTCATTGCTTTCCAAACAAAATCATTCACCTCACTATTCAATTCTATCGTAACTACTTCAGAAGGTTCATCATCTTTATCAGAACAGGAAATAGTAAATAGGCCTAAGCCTAAAAACAAAAGGAGAAACTTTTTCATATTTTTTTTCTTTAAATATAACACTAATTATACCAAAGTATGTTTTACAGTATGCTTCATGCAGTCCTATCAAAGCCATTTGTATCTTACTATTATAGCACTAAAATAGACACATCTAAAAAATAAAAGAAATTATTTGTAACAAAATTCGTTATACTTCGTCTTCCTAGTATAAACCACTTAATACTGGTTTACAACAACCCAACCACAATGAAGCAGGTAGAATTTTTAAATGTTGTGATGCCTTTTAAAGACAAACTCTTTCGGTTAGCCAAAAGATTGTTGGTATCCACAGAGGAAGCAGAGGATGCAACTCAAGAAATATTACTGAAGTTATGGACAAAAAATGCTGCTATTGAAGACTATAAAAATGTAGAAGCTTTTGCCATGACCATGACTAAGAATTTTTGTTTAGACCGACTAAAGTCGAAACAAGCAGGGAATCTGAAGTTAGTACATAGTAATTATAAAGATGAAAATACATCATTACAGCGGCAAGTAGAAGCCAATGATAGTGTCTCATGGGTAGAAAAAATAATGGAAGAATTACCAGAACAACAAAAACTGGTATTACAATTGCGAGATGTAGAAGAATATGATTATGATGAGATAGCTAAAATGTTAGATATGCAACCCACCGCAATACGTGTAGCATTATCAAGAGCTAGAAAAACAGTAAGAGAAAAATTAGTAGAAAAACACAGTTATGGAATTGGATAATATAAATAACATACTAGAGAAATATTTTAATGCAGAAACAACTATAGCAGAAGAGAAAGCATTAAAAGAATACTTTGTAAATGGTGCCGTAAAGCCTGAGCATGAGAAATATGTACCAATCTTTGCGCATCTAACAAAAGCGAAAGAAGAGAAGTTTACCAAGCAAATTCCTTTAAAAAAGAAAAAAACAAATACGAAATGGTTTTCTGTAGCGGCTGTAGCAATGTTGTTATTTGGTTTGTATTTAGGTAATAATTACCTACAACAAAAGCGTATAGAAAAAGAACAGGCGGCGTATGCGTACCAGGAAACAAAAAAAGCTTTGAATTTATTAGCACAAAATTTTAATAAAGGAAAAGAGAAGATGGCCTATTTAGAAGAGTTTGAACAAACAAAACAGAAAATTTATAACGATAATTAAACAAAAAAATTATGAAAAAGTCCCTTATAGTATTATTCCTAGTGGTTACGCCTCTTATAGGTTTTTCGCAGTCCTTATTTGATAAATACGAGGATTCTGATAATGTATCTGCTGTAATTGTTAGCAAAAGCATGTTTAATCTTTTAAGTAAGATAGATGTTGAGGTTGATGATCAAGATGCTAAAGATTTTATGGACATTGCTAAGAGCGTAAGTAGTCTTAAAGTTTTTACCACAGAAGACAAAGCAACTAGTGCAGATATGGCTGTTAATGTTGCTAAGTATTTAAAATCTTCTTCAATGGAAGAACTAATGCGAGTAAAAGATAAAGATGCTAATGTAAAATTCTATATCAAAGCGGGTAAAGATGATGATCATGTAAGTGAGTTACTTATGTTTGTTACCGGCGTTAAAAATATACAAGCAGGAGGTAGAAAGGTAGAAACGGTATTACTTTCATTAACAGGAGATATCGATTTAAATAAAATAGGTTCTTTAACAAGTAAAATGAACTTACCGAAAGAACTAAATAATGCAGGTAAGAAAAATCAATAATTAATCAATCAATAATTAATCAATTAAAAATCATCAATCATGAAAACAATCAGTTTATTTTTAGTAATCGCAGTTTTACCATTATTTGGATTTTCACAATCTATTTTTGACAAGTATGAAGATATGGATCGTGTATCCTCTGTAATCGTCAACAAAAGCATGATCAATTTTGTTAGTTCTCTTGGGATTGATGAAAGCGATCAAGAAGCTAAAGACTTTATGGCGATAGCCAGCGGCTTAAAAAGCTTAAAGGTCTTTATGACCGAAGACAAAGCCGCCTCTTCAGAAATGGCTTCTACCGTTAAAAAGTATTTAAAATCTTCGAAGATGGAAGAGTTGATGCGTGTAAAAGATGAAGATGTTAATGTAAAATTTTTTATTAGAGAAGGTAGAGATGCAGATCATGTAAAAGAGTTATTAATGTTTGTAACGGGTATTGGAAATCTCAAAACAGATATAAATGGTAGAACTATTGAAACTGTTTTGGTGTCTATTACAGGAGATATCGATTTAAATAATATAGGAGCCTTAACAAACAAGATGAATCTTCCTAAAGAATTGAATAAAGTAGGTAAAGCAAAGTAATACAAATAATAAAACAGCAGTAGGATATTCCTTCTGCTGTTTTTAAATGATATAAAAATGAAAGTAATAAAACGTAGTTTAGGAATAGCATTGGTACTGTTGTTTTTTAGTTGTTCATCTACCCAAAGTCTTCAAGAATATTATGTAGATAATGCAGAGAATCCTAATTTCCTGTCTTTTGATTTGCCTGCTAGTTTATTAAATATGAATGAGGTAGCCTTAACGCCAGAGCAAAAGAAGGCTTTTACGTCTTTAAAGAAGCTAAATGTATTGGCATTTAAAAAAACAAAAGATAATGGAACAGCATATGTTGCAGAGAAAGCTACAGTAAAAGCAATATTAAAGAATGATAAGTATCAAGAGTTAATGAAGCTGAATACAAGTTATGGCAAAGGTTCTATAAAATTTTCAGGTGATGAAGACGCTATAGATGAGGTTGTCATTTATGGAGATAGTGATGATAAAGGGTTTATGCTTATTCGGGTTTTAGGAGATAATATGAACCCTGCTAATTTAATGCAGTTAATCCAAACATTAGAAAAATCTAATGTAGATGGTAAACAGTTAGAAAGTCTGATAGGGTTTTTTAATAAATAATTCAATTAAAATAGTTTTGCCCCTTATTCTATGTGCTATAGAATAGGGGGCTTTTTTATTGTTAGATCATAAATGTTTTGGTTTTTATAGAGAATTCTTGTCTGATTATCCGTATTTTGCCAGTAACTATTAACAAATTATTATATAAACACTAATTGAAAATTATGGAAGAAAGTGCAGAAATTATTGTCGAGACTGCAGGAACGGCAGATTTATGGATGGCGAAGGGAATTGATTTTGTAACAGATTATGGGCCAAAAATTTTGGGAGCTATAGCAATTTACTTGATTGGTTCTTGGGTTATAAAAAAGCTTAGTGGTGCCGTCCGAAAAGTATTAAATAAAGGAAATTACGATGCATCATTACAGCGATTTTTATTAAATCTTTTATCATGGGGATTAAAAATCTTTTTAATCATCATGGTGATATCAAAACTTGGTGTAGAAACTACAAGTTTTGCAGCTATTCTTGCAGCAGCTGGTTTAGCGGTAGGCTTAGCATTACAAGGATCACTCTCTAATTTTGCTGGAGGCGTCCTTATTATGATTTTTAAACCTTATAAAATTGGAGATTTAGTAGAGGCTCAAGGTGTTTTAGGAAATGTAAAAGAAATTGAAATTTTTACAACTAAATTAATCACTCCTCAAAATAAATTAGCCATTGTACCTAATGGTGCAATGGCAAATGGTAATATCATCAACTATACAGCAGAAGGAAAAATGCGTGTAGATACAACAGTTGGTATAGGATATGGAGAAGACATGAAAAAAGCAAAAGAAGTGCTTTTAGAAATGCTTGTAGCAAACCCTAAGGTTTTAAAAGATCCTGCTCCTTCAGTAAATGTAGAAGCTTTAGCAGATAGTTCTGTAAATTTAGCGGTAAGACCTTTTTGTAAGCCAGAGGATTATTGGGATGTGTATTTTGCAACAATTGAAGGTTCTAAATTAGCGCTTGATAAAGCTAAAATTGAAATTCCTTACCCACATGAAGTTCAAATTAATAAGTAATTTATAGTGCGATTAAGCATAAAAAAAGACCGCAATTTGCGGTCTTTTTATTTTATAGCTATTGTGAATATTAAATACCTGTATAATTGCTAGGGGTAATCACTTTTAACTCAGCCTTAATAGCATCAGAAACCTCAAGGGTGTCAATAAAATTAGCGATAGACTGCTTGTTGATCTTCTCATTAGTTCTTGTGAGGCCTTTTAAAGCTTCATAGGGGTTTGGGTAAGCTTCCCGTCTTAAAATGGTTTGAATTGCCTCTGCAACCACAGCCCAGTTGTTTTCTAGGTCTTGTTCAAACTTTTCTTTATTAAGTAACAACTTGCCTAAACCTTTTAAGGTAGACTGAAAAGCAATCATGGTATGTGCAAAGGGTACGCCTATATTTCTTAAAACAGTACTATCCGTCAAATCTCGTTGTAATCTAGATACAGGTAATTTGGCAGATAAATGCTCAAAAATAGCATTAGCGATACCTAAGTTACCTTCAGAATTTTCAAAATCTATAGGGTTTACTTTGTGTGGCATTGCAGAAGAACCAACTTCACCTTCTTTGATTTTTTGTTTAAAATACTCCATAGATACATAGGTCCAGAAGTCACGATCTAAATCAAGGATAATGGTATTTATTCTTTTTAAAGTATCAAACAAAGCGGCCATATGGTCATAATGTTCAATTTGTGTGGTAGGGAAAGAGTGATAAAGCCCCAATTTCTCTTGGACAAATTCTTGTCCAAATTGTTTCCAGTCAATAGCAGGGTAGGCTACTTTATGTGCATTGTAATTCCCGGTAGCACCACCAAATTTTGCAGCACTCGGAATATCATTTAATAAATTAAATTGCTCTTTTAATCGCACTACATAAACCTGAATTTCTTTACCCAATCGGGTAGGAGAGGCCGGTTGTCCATGCGTACGTGCTAACATAGGTATGTCTTTCCATTCCGATGCTAATGCTTCTAATTCTTCTAGAACTTCAAAATATTGTGGCACATAAACTTCATTCATAGCATCTTTCAATGAAAGAGGAATTGCGGTGTTGTTTATGTCTTGAGAGGTTAGTCCAAAGTGGATAAACTCTTTGAAAGCTTGTAGATTTAATCCGTCAAATTTATTTTTTATAAAATATTCAACAGCCTTAACATCATGGTTTGTTGTTTTTTCAATCTCTTTGATTGCTAAAGCATCTTCAGAAGAAAATTCAGTATAAATCTTTCTTAAACTGTCAAATTTAGAAGTATCAAAACTAGAAAGTTGTGGTAAAGGAATTTCACATAGAGCAATGAAATATTCGATTTCTACGCGAACTCGATATTTTATTAATGCTTCTTCAGAGAAGTAATCTGCTAAGTTTTCAACTTTGCTTCTGTAACGACCGTCTATCGGAGAAATCGCATTCAGTTTGTTTAAAGACATTGTATAGAAATTGATTGATTTTTATAGAAGCGGTAAATATAGCGATTCCTTAAACAGCTAAAAAACTAACAAGTAAATAATTACGGAGTTAAAAACTATTTTATCTTCGCTAAGGTTAACCTTGCTCTAGCTTTGTAAGCGGCGCTACCTTCAGGATAATTTTTTTCTAGAATAACTTTTAGTTCAGGTAATATCCATTTAAATTTTTTACCTAGTAGCAATAAACTTGTCATAGCATATGCTTTCGCCGCTACTTTTTGATCTGTAATTAACCAATCAAAACAAACCGTTGTCATTTTCTCTAAATGGCTTTTTGTTAAAGCTTTCTGAGTACTATTGGTCGTTTTTGAGAAATAGCTTTTGGTTAAATATTCGCAAATTTTAGCCATAGGGCGTACGGAAGAATCCAAATGCACGTTACTTAAGTTAGCGGTAAAAAGAGTAAGATAAGGAAATATATAAGGTAAGTCTTCTTTAGCAGTAAACTCTAAAACCCAACATGCTTTACATGAAATAGGATCATCTACCGTAAATGCAATCGCAAATAATGGAGCAATCAAATGTGGGTTTTTAGCAACAAGCATTGCCATCTCAGCTCTTTTTTCTCTAGAGTGATTTACGTAATTTAATGATTTGTACAGGGCGTCTGTAGTCATTAATAGGTTTTAATTAGTTGTGCTACCAATTCTGGGAGTCCTTCTACCGCAGTTTTTTCTATAATGTTTAAATTGTTAAAGGCATTTTTAGTGATATTAGGTCTAGGGTCTATAAAATAAATAGGGGTCTCGTTTTTTACAAAATTCACTAAACTAGCTGCGGGATATACTTGCATAGAGGTTCCAATAATAATTAAAATAGCTGCATCTTGGGTAATTTCTATCGCTTTATCAAGTAAGGGTACAGCTTCTCCAAACCAAACTATATGGGGTCTTAGTTGATGTCCGTTTATACATTTATCACCCAGTTTCATATCTTTTTTCCAGTCGATAATTTCAGGGCTTCCAATTCTAGAGGTCTTAGTGCTTCTTGCTTTTAATAACTCTCCATGTAGGTGAATAACTGTTGAACTGCCTGCTCTTTCATGTAGATCATCAATATTTTGGGTAATGATAGTGGTCTCAAAATGTTTCTCAAGAGCTGTTAATGCATAATGCGCATTATTAGGCAATACATTGAGAAGTTGTTTTCTGCGTTGGTTGTAAAAATCTAAAACAAGTTTTGGGTTATTTATAAAACCCTGCGGCGATGCAACTTCCATAACATCATAGCCTTCCCATAGGCCATCTGCATCTCTAAAAGTCTGTATGCCACTTTCTGCACTTATACCTGCTCCTGTTAAAACAACAATTTTTTTCATATGGACGCTAATTTATTTATAAAAATATACATTTTATATTTTTATTATCTTCGATTTATGATTGATTTAAAACTTTTAAATTATTTAGAAGAATTTATCTCTGAAGAACGTAAGCAACGTTTTATTCAGGTATTAGCAGAGCGTACTAATAAAATTACGGTTGCAGTAGAAGATGTGTTTCAAATGCATAATACCAGTGCGGTGGTCCGGAGCTGTGATATTTTCGGGATTCAAGAAGCACATTTAATAGAGCGTAAGTATGGCGACCAATTGGATAGCCAAATAGCAATGGGTTCTCAAAAATGGGTAGATATTCATAGGTATGAGAGTACTAAAAATTGTATGGATACCTTAAAACAAAATGGATATAAAATTATAGCAACAACTCCACATAACGATTCTTGTTTGTTAGAAGATTTTGAAATTGAAGGTAAAATTGCTCTTTTTTTTGGAACAGAGCGAAATGGGTTAAGTGAGGAAGTCTTGAAAAATGCAGACGGATTTTTAAAAATACCCATGGTTGGGTTTACAGAAAGTTTAAATATCTCTGTATCGGCAGCAATTATTTTACAAAGTCTAACTACAAAATTGAAGAAAGAGAGCACTGATTGGCAACTCACCGATCATGAGAAACTTATAAAAAAAATTGATTGGTCAAAAAAGTCTATTAAGAGCATAGAAGGTGTATTATCACGATATGTAAGTTAGATATAAAAAATAGAAGCTTCTGCTCTAGCAAAAAATCGAATAGGAAGTACCGTTGTTCCTATGCCTTTAGAAACATACATTTTTGTGGTCAATTTTGTATACCAACCTTTTATATAATCTCCACTCCCACCAGGCGTGTAAAGTGGAATGCCAAAAAATGTAATTTGGCCACCGTGTGTATGTCCTGAGAGTACAAATTTGATAGGCAATTTTTCTTTAGTATTCAAAGCGTCAATTATATCGGTATAAGCTGGGCAATGATTTAAGACTATCGTTTCTAATGTTTTATCAAGTTGCTGAATTGATTTTTTAAAATCTGCGTCTCCTCGTAATAAATCATCAACACCTATAACGTTTATAGCTCTTTTAGCTTTCTTGAAAACATAGTGTTCATTAATAAGAACCATGCCGTTATATTTTTTAAAAGTCGATTTAAAAGTAGCTATATCTACTCTGGCATCGTATTCTTTGTTGCCAAGAATAGCTATCTTTAAGATATTTGGATCCATAAGATCTAAGAGTTGTTCTAGGATATGGTATGTGTTTCTTCTGGATATGGTATCTCCTGTAAAAACAATAAAATCTGGTTTTTCTTTATTTATTTTTTCAGCGATAGTTTTATGAAAATATACAATCTCTTTCAAGTGTAAATCAGACAGCTGAATAATCTTTATTTTATTTTTTGTAGCATCACTTAGATCATGCGTGTTCCAATCAATAATGTATTTTTCTATCCAAAAACTATCTAGATAGATAAGTCCAGTAAGCCCTAAAAGTCCTAAAAATAGATGCTTTATAAACACGCGTCTTTTGATGTGCATTGGTATATTAAAATGTAACAGCCTGCAAAGAAACCTTATTCATGAAAAAGGAAGTAGGTATTTAATAAAGTTTTAGCAAAATACTTATTCTATCAACTCTAAGAGTGCTATATCAAAATCATTATCTAATTGAACCTTGCCTTTTTTAACCACAACGATGGTATCAGAATATGCATCATGTAATGTAGTAGCATCCCCAAAGAATCCTTTAACGTTAAGAGATTTTTTTCCTTTAGGAAGGTTTAGGCCTACGACTACTTTGTCTTTATATTCATTATTGGTGTAGGTTCTTTCAAAAACATAAGGTGCTTTAGAAAGCATTTTATGTGTACCAGCGCCTATTGCGGGATGTTTGGCTCTAAAAGAACCTAGTTTTTGCCAATGGGCGAGAATTTTTTTAGTTTCAGGAAGGCTGTCTATCTCCTTCCAATTCATAAAGGAACGCAAGGTAGCATCGCCTTGGGTGCCTTCTATGGTAAGACTTCTAGAGGATTCATCACCATAGTACACTTGTGATGCTCCTGGCGTAAGTAATAATAAATTAGCGGCATGGTAGGGGTCTTTGCGTTCTTTGTCAAAAGGGGCCCCGTCATCGTGTGATGTTAAATAATTTACCACACTTTTTCCGTATAATTTAGATTGTAGAAGTGTATTGTATTTTTTAAAAATAGTCTCATAATCTTTTTTAGCATCGGTCTTAAGTTCAAAATTTATCAAACTTTTGAAACCAGAATTATAGTAATCTACTTTTTTATCTCCAAAATCATAGGTGCGACCGCTAGAAATTCCGTAGTTGTAAACTTCACCTACCATGTAAAATGGATTGTTGTCTAAAACTGCGTCTGGGTGTTTTCTTTTCCAAGTGTCAAAAGCAATAGAAGCTTGTTTGTATAATTCATTCCAAGCATTTTCATCGGTATGTTTTACCGTATCTACTCTAAAGCCATCAATTCCAAAATCATTTACATAATCGGTCAACCATTTTGTAATATAAGCTCTTGAGGTTCTTGAGCAACCAGAACGTTTAAAAAATAAATCTAATTCATCTAATTCAGAACTCAACCTGCCTTCTGCTTTCCATTTTGCTAATAAGTGATCGGGTAGGGCTACTTCTTCATCGCTTTCCGTTTTAATATCAGGTAAGTTTTTTACTAATGTACATGCTGTGGTTGTTTCGTAATTTTCAAAAGTACAGGTTGGCGAGGTACGTACCCATTCTTCTGGCCAGACAGGATCAATCTCTGTAACAGGACCCGTATGGTTTAGAACAACATCTAATAAAACTCGGATTCCGTTATTATGCGCAGTTTTTACTAACTCTTCTAGATCATCACGAGTACCAAAATTAGGATCTAATGCCGTCCAATCTTTTGTCCAATACCCATGATAGCCATAACTGTTGCCGGTGCCTTCGTCTGTAGCGCCATGAATTTGTTCTACTACAGGAGTAAACCAAATAGCATTGATGCCTAGTTTAGTAAAATAACCCTCTTTTATTTTTGCGGTGATTCCTTTTAGGTCTCCACCCATAAAGCCTCTTAGAACGCCAGTATCTTCGGTTCTTTCAAAGTTTACATCATTGGTGGTATCTCCATTGTTAAAACGATCGGTAAGTAGGAAGTAGATATTCGCTCCTTCCCAAACGAATGGATTTTTTTTAGGGGTAACTATGCTATTTTTAGTTGTGCTTGATTGTTCAGGTTTTGGAGTGTTTTTTTCTTCTTCACAAGAGATGAAAAGAACAAATCCTAATAGCAATAGCAGGCCTTTTTTCATTATCTTTTATTTTTGATAAAGCTATAAAATGATAATGGAAATAGAAAATTTTTTTGAAATAGATAAGCGATAAAAAAAGACTATTGCTTACGGTTTAAAACTTTGTAATCTTCATAACACCCACTGATGGCATCTAAAATTTGTAAGTCATTGGCAGTAGCAATAAATGATTTTGAATAATTACAATTGTTTAAGATATCTTCAATATCTACTTTTTCTATATGTAGTAGCTCTGTGAGTGTCTCTCTATCAAATTTAGAGGCTAATAAATCTTTAATGGCGTCATCTTCTTTAACTTTTCTAAGCTTCTTCATCTGGTTCGGCTTTTTTCCAAATAAGTTTCGCAATAAATCTGCAGGATTAAGAATGGCACCTAAAACTTTGGTTACGGCACTCGGATTTTTTTTACCTGCTTCATAGCTTGTATTTAATCCTGAGATACTGTACTGGTAAGAATCATTTAAAGGTAAATTTTTAACATCGATTTCCAAATAACCAGTTAGATCGTATGACGTAACAATTACTTCTTCAAGGGCGTATGCAAGTTCTGTTAAGGTAATTTTTGTGTTCTTAAACTTCAGCATATCATTGGTGACGCGGACTTTCTGAGATTTAAAACCTAAATAGCTAAAATATAAGGTGTCATTAGCTATTGCAGGGATGGTAAACTCCCCTTTTTCATTGGTTATAGTACCAACTACTTGGTTTAGGTTTACAATATGAACGCTTTCCATTAAAGAACCGTCTTGTGCATTTATCACAATTGCTTTTAGGAATTCGTTTTGTTGATTTTCTTGCTCAGTTTCTTGAGAGAATCCTATGGCAACACAGGTAAATAGAAATATATAAATAAGCTTGTTTTTCATCTGAAGTAATATGTTTAAATGAGTCAGATGTAATTCACTTTTAAAAGATTGCACTTGTGCAGTATTTATGGTGATTATTACGTTTGACAAATAAAGGCCTAAAATACTAAACAAAACAAAAAAAATACGCCGAAGCGTATTTTTTTATTATGAAATTAACTAAATTTTAGACTAGAAAAAGCCACTTCTACGTTTGCTTTTGCTACCGCTACTAGATTCTCTACTTCCACTACGTGAACCAGATTTAGATCCTGAGCTAGAATCAGATCTTCTTCTAGATCCTCCTCCTTCAGAACTTCCTCCTCCGTAACCACCATCTCTTGATGATGAAGACTTGCGTTTTTTGAAGTCTCCTCCGCCACCGCCACCGCGATTACGATCTCTTCCTCCGCCGCCACCGCCACTGCGGTTACGATCTCTTCCTCCACGACCTCCGCCACCACCTGGGTTGCTAGAAATCTCAACATTTACAAATCTTCCGTCAACTTTAAAGTCTTTAAAAGTCTCTAAAATTTTTGGTGTAATTGCTGCATCAGTATTAAAGAAAGAAAAACTTTCCTTAACGTCAACTTTATAAATATCATCCTGACCAACTTCTAGAGTGTCTCTCAAGAAATCTTTTAGAGACATCCAATCGTATTCGTCTTTTTCACCAACGTTTATAAAGTAACGTACAGAACCATCTGTAGGGATTTCTCCGCTGTTATTACTTCTTTCGCCTCTTTCGCCTCTTTCTTCTCTACCAGAGCTGCTAGTTGCTAAATCTCTTGTTTTGTTGTAGTAATTAAAGAAACGAGTAAATTCTACAGAAACTACTTTTTTAATTAACTCTTCACGATCAATACCTTCAAATACTTTGTTTATTGCAGGTAAATAAGTTTCAACTTCAGCGTTAACTTCGGTATCTTTTATTTTATTTGCTAAGTGGTATAATTGAATTTCACAAATTTCCATTCCTGTAGGAATATTTTTTGTGATGAATTTTTGACCAATTTTATTTTCTATTGCTTTTATTTTTCTAAGCTCGCTTCTGGTAATAATTACCATTGAGATACCAGATTTTCCAGCTCTACCAGTTCTACCACTACGGTGAGTATAGGTTTCTATTTCATCTGGTAGTTGATAGTTAATTACGTGTGTGATGTCATCAACATCAATACCACGTGCAGCAACATCAGTTGCAACTAATATTTGTATTTGTTTTTTACGGAAAGAACTCATTACCAAATCTCGTTGGTTTTGACTTAAATCTCCGTGTAAAGCACCGGCGTTATATCCGTCTTCAATAAGACTTTCGGCTACTTTTTGAGTATCTCTTTTAGTTCTACAGAAGATAACAGAGAAAATATCTGGATTGGTATCTGCTAATCTTTTTAATGCAGGGTATCTATCACGACCACTAACTACATAGTATTCATGTTGTACTGTTGATGCTCCTGAGTTTTTAGCTCCCACAGTAATTTCTTGTGGACTACGCATAAACTTTTTAGCAATTGTAGCTACCTCTCTAGGCATTGTTGCAGAGAATAACCAAGTACTTTTTTCTTTAGGAGTATCAGAAAGAATTTCTTTGATATCTTCAAAGAATCCCATGTTAAGCATTTCATCAGCTTCATCTAAAATACAATAATCAATTTTAGAGATATCAACTAATCCACGGCTCATCATATCTTTCATACGACCAGGAGTCGCTACGATAATTTGTGCACCACGTTTAATTTGTCTTGCTTGGTCAGTGATACTTGCACCACCATATATAGCTACAACATTAATGTTTTTTTCGTATTTAGAATACGATTGCATTTCATTTGTAATCTGTAAACAAAGTTCACGTGTTGGTGATAATATTAAACCTTGAGTGGTTCTACTATCTGCATCTATTTTTTGAATTAATGGAAAACCAAATGCTGCTGTTTTTCCTGTACCTGTTTGGGCAAGAGCTACTAAGTCGGTGTCGTCACCTAATAAGATTGGAATTGCTTTCTCTTGTACGTCAGATGGAGTTTCAAATCCCATGTCTGTAATAGCGTCTAATATAGACTTTTTAAGGCCTAACGCTTCAAATTTTGTCATAAATATGTTATTGTTAATCGCAAATATGTCTGTTGCATAGAGCGATTATTTTTTATAACCTATTTAGACTCAGCGCAACACATGCTATACTAGCGGCATTATTTAAAGCTGCAAAGGTACTGTTAATTTATTAGATAATGAATTAAATTTTAAACCATTAATTTAGATAAGTAATGCGCAGTGTATCAAGAACATACGTTTGTTTAGAATTAAATTTCTATAAATTATTTAAATAATCGAGGAGTTTTTTCATTGCTTTTCCGCGATGACTTATTGTGTTTTTGATAGTTATAGGTAATTCGGCAAAAGTTTTGTCATATCCTTTTGGTTTAAATATAGGGTCGTAGCCAAAACCTTTTGTTCCGTTTTTTAAAACGGTTATCTCTCCGAAAGCTACTCCTTCAAATAAAATTTGTTCTCCATTTAAATTTAATGCAATTACGGTTTCAAATCTAGCTTTTCTACTTTCTTTGTTCTTTAAGTCGGTGAGTAGTTTATTCATATTGTCATCAGAATTTTTTTGTTCTCCTGCATACCTTGCCGATAAAACTCCTGGTGCATCATTTAAGCTTTCTACAAGTAATCCTGTGTCATCTGCAAAGCAGGGTAGTTTGTATTTTTTAGTTACAAAATCCGCCTTTATTTTAGCATTTCCTTCAAGGGTGTCAGCAGTTTCTGGTATCTCCTCAAAACAACCAATATCTTCTAAAGAAAGTATTTTTATATGTTTAGGAACTAAGAATTGAACTTCGTATACCTTATTTTTGTTGTGCGTTGCAAAAACAATTTCCATTTTAGTGTAGTGTCATTTAATTCAAAAATAGTATTTTAATCCTTTATATTTTATCAGATGTATTTAAAATTACCGCCAGCGATCGTTTGGCTTTTAGCAGCATCACTTATGTTAGGTGTTGCTCGTTTTCTACCATTCGGAAATTTTGATTTTACAGGACGTATTTATTTTATATATGTTTTTATAGGATTAGGCGCTTTTATAGGGGTATTTGCAATTATTCAATTTATTAAAAAGCATACGACTATTAACCCTACAAAACCTCAAAATGTTTCTCAATTGGTCACCGCAGGATTGTATAGTTACAGCCGTAATCCTATGTATTTAGGCTTATTGTTAGTGCTTTTGGCTTGGGGTTTGTATTTAGGAAATGCTTTTAATTCTTTAGTGGCGGCAGGGTTTGTATCTTATATGAATGCTTTTCAGATAAAACCAGAAGAAGCGGCACTTTCTAATAGTTTTGGTTCGGAGTATAAAGCCTATTTGAAGCATGTTAGAAGATGGTTTTAATATAAGTATATATACTTATATTTTATATTATTACTTATTTAGCTTATATATTGCTATATTAACACATTAACTTATAACTATGATTGCGGTACTAACAGGAGATATTGTAAATTCTGAACACTATGAAGCTTCGGAATGGATGGTAGTTTTAAAAAAACACTTATCCAAAATAGGAGATGCTCCACAAGATTGGGATATTTTTAGAGGTGATGAATTTCAGCTAAAGGTGTCTGTTGCAGATGCTCTTAAAATAGCGATACTTACTAAAGCTAAAATAAAAACAATAAAAGGCTTAGACGTTCGGATGGGTATTGGTTTAGGAGAAGAAACCTTTGTAGGGACTAAAATAAGTGAATCTAATGGGAGTGCATATCATTTTTCAGGCAGAATTTTCGAAACATTAAAAGAGCAGAAAATAAAATTAGCTTTAGCTGCCGCCGATGAAAAATTAGAGAAAATCTTAAATTTAATACTTAAATTGGCACTAGATTTTATGGATGATTGGAGTGTTGTTTCTGCAGAAATTGTAACAATTTCATTGGAGAACCCCAATTTACAGCAACAAGAAATTGCAGATCAGTTGGGAATAAAACAATCTGCCGTAAGTCAAAGACAAAAAAGAGCGAGGTTAGACCTTGTCTTAGAAGTATTAACCTTTTATAAGGATATAATTAAACAGGCGTAATATGATGTTATTGACCAAACTATTTTTAGCACATCTGCTAGGAGATTTTATTTTTCAGCCCTCTAAATGGGTTAAAGATAAAGAAGAAAAAAAAGTAAAATCTAAATACATCTATTATCATACGTTAATTCATTTTGCTTTATCGTTGCTGTTGTTGTGGGATTTAAAATACTGGAAAATTGCAGTAGTCATTGCGGTTTCTCATTACCTTATAGATTTAATAAAGCTCTACATAACACCAAGTTTTAAAAATAAAAGTGTTCCATTTTTTATAGATCAAGCAATGCATATTGCCGTATTATACGGGTGTGTTTATTATGGAGATTTAGTTAATCATACCGTAAAATTATTTCAAGAAATAGATCTTAATTTAGTTACTGCTTTTGTATTTGTTAGTTTTCCTGCCGCCATAATAATAAGTAAACTATTACAGGGAATGGCTAGGCATATAGAAGATGATCATGAATCATTGCCAAATGCAGGAATGTATATAGGAATAATAGAGCGTTTTTTTGTGCTTACGTTTCTAATTGCTGGACATTGGGAAGTTATAGGTTTTTTAATCGCGGCAAAATCTGTTTTTAGATTCAATGACTTAAAAGATAGTAATAGTAGGGAATTAACAGAATATATCTTAATAGGAACGTTGTTGAGTTTTGGGATAGCCATTTTAACAGGCATAGTGTATAATACGCTTTTAAGCATATGAGAACTGCTCTTATTTTAATTTTTTTACAAATTTCATTTGCAGGATACGCGCAGGTAGAATTTTTTACCTCTTTTGATGGGGTAAAAATTGCCTACACAGATGAAGGAAAAGGAAACGCAGTTATTTTAGTACATGGATTCATAACTTCTGGAAGTTCTTGGGATTATACTGTTTTGAAAAAAGGGCTTTTGCAAAAAGGCTACAGGGTTATTATTCCAGATTTAAGAGGTAGCGGTTTATCAGATAAACCGAATGAAGCAAAATTTTATCAAAATAATGCAGAAATAAAAGACTTACAAGGTTTGGCGTCTTATTTGAACATTAAAAAATTTGATGTTGTAGGGTATTCTAGAGGTAGTATTGTTACAGCAAAGTGGCTAACCTGTGATAAACGCATTAAAAAAGCGGTATTAGGTGGTATGGGGCTAGATTTTACGAATCGTGAATGGGGTAGACGTATTTTGTTTGCGAATGCATTTGCAGAAGGCGCTGTGTTAACAGAGGAGGTGAAAGGGGCTGTGGCTTATGCAAAATCAATACATGCAAATTTTAAGGCCTTACATTATTTGCAAGTATATCAACCAGTAACAACTGTGGCTGAATTAAAGGAAATTAAAACAAAAGTGTTGATTATTGCAGGAGATAAGGATTTAGAAAATGGTAATCCAAGTGAATTACATGAGGTAATTCCTAGGAGTAAATTTGCAATAATTAAGGGAGTTCATAATGAAGCGTACAAAACAGCATCCTTTTCAAAAGAAATAATTTCATTTTTCAAGTGATATTTTTTTAAACCGAAGAATGAAATTGCGATTTTGATAATTTTATAGCGCTCATAAAAACAATTCTACATCAAAATGTTACAATTACAAGTTCAATAGTAGTTTTAGTATTATTTCAAAGAATCAGAGCAAATAAATTTTTACTTTTATGGCTTAATTTTTATTCAAAAAATGGTTGCAACAGGAAGAAAGTATGTATTTGATTTTGATAGTACTTTAACGCGAGTTGAAGCGCTAGATGTTCTAGCGGAGCTTACACTCAATGGCAAGTCCAACAAAGAAGAAATTATTAAAGAAATTCAGGAAATTACCAACTTGGGAATAGACGGTGATATTTCATTTACGGAATCATTAGAGCGTAGAATAAAACTTTTGAATGCGCATAAAGATGATTTGCCTATTTTAGTTGAAGAGTTGAAGACTAAAATCTCAAAATCTATAGAAGCGAATAAAGATTTTTTTAGAGATTACGCAGATGATATTTACGTAATATCTTGTGGTTTTAAAGAATTTATAGATCCTATAGTAAAAGAATATAATATTCCTTCGCATAGAGTATATGCAAATACGTTTAAATTTGATGAAGAAGGCAAAATAGTAGGTTTTGATGAAACTAATGTTTTGGCAATGCATAATGGTAAAATAGATTGCCTAAAAAACATGAATCTTGACGGTGAGGTTCAGGTAATTGGTGATGGCTATAGCGATTATGTAATGAGAGAAGCAGGTATTGCGCATAAGTTTTTTGCCTATACCGAAAATGTACACCGTGAAAAAGCTGCAAAAAATGCAGATTATATTACACCTAACCTTGATGAATTTTTATTTGTGAACGATTTACCTAGAAAAATTTCCTATCCAAAAAATAGGATAAAAATGTTGTTGTTAGAAAATGTGCATCCAGATGCGTTTAAGAGTCTATCTGAAGCAGGTTTCTCTGTAGAAACCGTTAACCACAGTTTAACAGAAGAAGAATTAATAGAAAAAATAAAAGGCGTACATGTACTTGGTATACGTTCTAAAACGCAAGTTACTAAGAACGTACTAGAGGCTGCTAATAAGCTTATGGTCGTTGGTGCTTTTTGTATCGGAACTACGCAAATAGACTTAGATGCTTGTAAGGCTAAAGGAGTTGTCGTATTTAATGCTCCTTATAGTAATACGCGTTCTGTAGTAGAATTGGCAATTGGGGAAATTATTATGCTAATGCGTAGTGTGTTTACGCGTAGTACCGAAATTCACCAAGGACAATGGAATAAAACTGCTGCAAATTCTAGAGAAGTACGTGGTAAAAACTTAGGGATTGTTGGGTATGGGAACATAGGTAAGCAATTATCTGTTTTAGCAGAAGCTTTAGGAATGCGTGTATATTATTATGATGTAAATGATCAATTGGCTTTGGGTAATGCTGTGAAATGTAATACGCTTGAAGATTTATTGAATATTTCAGACGTGGTAACCCTACATATAGATGATAATAAAGCAAACCTTAATTTTATAGGAGAAAGAGAAATTAACCAAATGAAAAATGGAGCTATTTTTATAAATTTAGCTCGTGGTTTTGTGGTAGATATTCCGGCATTAGCCAATGCATTAAAGAGTGGTAAATTGGCAGGTGCTGCAATAGATGTTTTTCCAGAAGAGCCTAGAAGTAATGGTGAGTTTGAAACGGAGCTTAAAGGTTTAGAGAATGTTATTTTAACGCCACACGTTGGAGGTAGTACAGAAGAAGCACAAGCTAATATTGCAGATTTTGTACCGAATAAAATTATGGATTATATGAATACGGGTAATACGGTTGATGCTGTAAACTTCCCTAATATTCGTTTACCAAAGCAAAACAAAGCGCATAGGTTCTTGCATATTCATAAAAATGTACCAGGAGTTATGGCTAAAGTAAATGAAGTTTTAGCACGTTATGAACTAAATATTACAGGCCAGTACTTATCTACGGATAATGAAGTGGGTTATGTTATATCAGATGTGAATAAAGAATATAATAAAGATGTTATAAAGGAGCTAAAGAAAATAGAAAACACAATTAAATTTAGAGTTCTTTACTAAGAACAATTTACTTTTTACTACAAAGCCCAATGAATTTTTTCTTGGGCTTTTTTTGTTTAATTGCTTTAGCTATCTATTATCATATGTTTCACAACAATTTGTTGTTCATAAATTAGATATCAAATACCTTGTAGGAAAATTCCTTTGTAATTTTTTGGATAAAAAATTTAGTACGTGAAAAAATTTTATAAATATTATTTATTAGTCAGTACGATTATCATTTTAACGGTTTTAATTCAATCAATTATTCAGTATTCTTTAAGAAACCAGGAACGTATGGCGGCTGTCATTAATGTTGCGGGTAAACAACGTATGTTTAGTCAGTTAGTGTTAAAAGATTTTTATGAATGTAAAGATTATGACTGTAATTATTCAGAATTAAAAGTAGCCTTGGCTAAATTATATAGAACAGATGAAGTTTTACAAAACGGAGATGAGAAACTTGGTTTTTATCCGGTAGAGAATCCTGAAATAATAGCTGATTTTAAAAAATTGCAACCGCATTTAGATTATATCTATGCTAATTTAAATGCTACAGATCGTATTGCAGAAGTTTCTGTAATAGAGCTATCTGGTCATGTAGATAGTTTTCTAAAAATTATGGACGGTATTGTTCTTAAGTTTCAACAAGAATCAGAAGAAGAAATAAAAACGATTATGATCATAGAGGTAGAGTTAGCGGTCCTGTCGCTGTTTATTATCCTTTTTGAGATAGTTTATATTGTAAATCCTATTATTAGAAAAACTACCTCTCAGAACCAAAAGCTTAAAGAGATTTCGTGGCATCAATCTCATGCGTATGCTTCGCACATGAAAAATATAAAAGATCTTCAGCATGTGCTAAAAATTGAACGGAAAATAGAAAATAAAGAAGATTTAGTAGCGTGCGTTATTACAGAGTTAGATGCACTTAATGAAGTATCAGAAAACATGTTAAAGTCTTTAGAAAGTGACGAGGAAGAAATAAGTAAGTTAGATATTCTTCTAACTAAATTAGATAAATTATTTGATAGGAAAAAGTAAAATTATTGATGGTGGTAAGGTTCGTTTTTTAAAATAGTAAATGCTCGGTATACTTGTTCTACTATAAAAAGGCGAATCATTTGGTGGGAAAAGGTCATTTTAGATAAACTTATTTTGCCTTGTGCTTTGTTGTAAATGGCATCGCTAAAACCGTAAGGACCGCCAATAACAAAAACCAATTGTTTAATTCCTGAATTCATTTTTTTTTGTAAATAATTAGAAAAATCAATAGAAGTAAATTGTTTTCCATTTTCATCTAATAGAATTAAAACATCGGTATTAGTTATTTTTTTTAAAATGGCTTCACCTTCTTTTTCTTTCTGTTGTGCTTCCGATAAATTTTTAGTGTTTTTAATATCGGGGATTAATTCTAAATCAAATTTGATATAATGTTTAAGTCTATTTTCGTATTCTTCAATAAGTTGAGACAGGTGAGAACTGTCTGTTTTTCCTATGGCTAAAAGTTTGATTGTCATAAGGCAAATTTAATCAGAATTTTTACGTTTAATAATAAAGAATATAAATTTATAGGGAGTCTACTCTAAGTAAAGTATTTAGTAAATTAGCAAATAAGAAAATTTTCAATGATTTCAAAAGAGCAATTTAATACAGAAATAGAATTAATTATAGCAAATGCAATCCGTGAAGATGTAGGAGATGGCGATCATAGTTCTCTAGCTTGTATTCCCGTAACAGCAACAGGTAAAGCAAAGTTGTTAGTGAAAGATACGGGTATTATTGCGGGTATAGATTTTGTTAAGCAAGTATTTAGTTATGTAGATAAAAACCTGAAAATTGAAACTGTTTTAAAAGAAGGCGATAAAGTTAAACATGGCGATATCGTTTTTTATGTAGAAGGGAGCTCACAAAGTATTCTGAAATCTGAACGTTTGGTGTTAAACGCGATGCAACGTATGAGTGCAATTGCAACTAAAACAAATTATTTTGTAAAATTGTTAGAAGGCACAGACACAAAAATTCTTGATACTAGAAAAACTACTCCAGGAATTAGAGCATTAGAAAAATGGGCGGTTAAAATTGGAGGAGGAGAAAACCATAGGTTTGCTTTGTATGATATGATTATGTTAAAAGATAATCATATAGATTTTGCTGGAGGTTTAGCTAAAGCTATAGAAAAGACAAAGCAATATTTAAAAGACACAAATAGAGATTTGAAAATAATAGTTGAAGCACGAGATTTAAATGAGGTTCAGCAAATTCTAGAAGCTAAAGGTGTTTACCGAATTTTATTAGATAATTTTTCATTTAAAGACACAAAGACAGCAGTTAAATTAATAGGCAACCAATGTTTGACGGAATCTTCGGGAGGTATTAATGAACATACAATTCGTGAGTATGCAGAGTGTGGTGTAAATTATATATCGTCTGGAGCATTAACACATTCTGTTTACAATATGGATTTAAGTCTTAAAGCGGTATAAATGTCTACAGCAATAGAAGAGAAAATAGATAAAATTCCGATTGTAAACTGGTTGGCGAGGTTGCTTAAAAGGGTAAAATTTGCCGCTTTTGAAGGTCTTTCTTTGTATGAGCTAATAGAATTGTATTTATCAGGAATAATACAAGGAGCCCTTTCTACTAGAGCAAGTGCTATTGCATTCAGCTTATTTATGGCTCTTTTTCCTTTGTTAATCTTTTTACTGAGTTTATTGCCTTTCTTAATTCCTTATATTCAGATTAATGGAGAGACCAATTTTGAATCTGATTTTCTGGCTTTTTTAGAATCATTTTTACCAAATGCAACAGGTGATTATTTTGAGGAAATATTTATTCAAATTAAAGATCAAAAAAGAGGAGGTTTATTGTCTTCTACGTTTGTA
This sequence comes from Cellulophaga algicola DSM 14237, assembly GCF_000186265.1. Lineage (NCBI taxonomy): Bacteria > Pseudomonadati > Bacteroidota > Flavobacteriia > Flavobacteriales > Flavobacteriaceae > Paracellulophaga > Paracellulophaga algicola. The sequence goes on along the minus strand of NC_014934.1, from coordinate 40,815 downwards.
ATTTCCATATTTCTTGTAGCAAACGGAGTGAATGCAATTTTTGGAGGTTTTGAGAATTCATACCATGTAAACTTAACAAGGAACTTTTTTAGACAATATTTATATGCGCTCTTCGTAGGGTTAATCTTGTCTATTTTACTCATAGTAGCGGCAATTTCTTTTGTGTATTCTGAGTTTTATATTGTAGAATATGCAAGTGATTTGGTAACAAAAACATATGGTACCAATTTAGAAGAAACGGATATAATAGGAGTGCGGATTGCGAAAATTTTATTTTTTATTATTCTATCATATTTAACAACGGCAATATTGTATTATTTTGGAACAGCTGAAGGTAGACAGGCAAGATTTTTCTCTGCCGGTGCTACAATGACCACCTTGCTATTTATTTTTACTTCGTATTTATTTGGTGTGTATGTAGAGAAATTTGCGCGTTATAATGAGTTATATGGTGCTTTAGGAGGATTATTAATATTAATGGTGTTTATTTGGTTAAATTCTAATATATTGTTGCTAGGTTTTGAACTGAATGCAACCATAAACTCAGTTAGAAATAATCTAAATCAGAAAGATGAAACACCATAAGCTATTATTTTTTTTTATAGGAATATTTTTAATCAATTTTAGTTTTGGTCAAACAGTTTTTGATGAGTGGAAAACAATTGACGATCGCACAGGGAAACCTAAAGGGGTTATTAAAATATATAAGAAAGACGGTAAGATGTATGGCGATATCGTAAAGATATTAGAAGATGGTAAAGAAAATTTTAAATGTACCAAATGCGAAGGAGATTTAAAAGATAAGCCTGTTTTAGGAATGACGATCATTAAAGCAGCTGAAGCTCACAGTGGTGGAGAATGGAAAGGAAAGTATTTATTTGATCCAGAACAAGCCATGACCTTTCGTTGTAAAATTTGGTTGAATCCTGATAACCCCAATGAGCTTAAAGTTCGAGGGTATTTAGCATTCATTTTTCGAACTCAAACTTGGATACGAGTAAAAGATTAGAACACCATAGCATGTCTTATTTTATCAATGTAATTCTTCCTATACCGTTAGAAAAACTGTTTACATACAGTATTTCTGAAGCAGAAGCAGATTTTTTGCAACCAGGAATGCGAGTAGCAGTTCCATTTGGAAAATCTAAAATATATACCGCTCTGGTGCATGAGGTGCACCAAACACCACCAGCAGTCTATGACGCCAAAGAAATTCATCAAATATTAGATGAAATTCCTTTAGTAACTGCCACGCAATTAAAACATTGGTTCTGGATTGCGGAGTATTATATGTGTAGTGTAGGTGAAGTTTTTAGATCTGCTGTGCCTAATGCCTTTTTATTAGAAAGTGAAACATTAATTCTAAAGAATAAGAATTTTAATGCAGATGAAAATGAGCTTTTAGATGACGAATTCTTGGTGTTCGAAGCTTTAGAACATCAATCTATACTACGCGTACAAGAAATAAGTGCCATTTTAGAAAAAAAGAATATACTCCCGGTATTAAATAGACTCTTAGACAAAAACATTATCATCCTAAAAGAAGAAGTGTACGAGCAGTATAAGCCAAAAATGGTGCGTTATGTTCGTATGGGGAAGGCATATCTATCCGAAGAAAAACTTGAGGAATTGTTAACTACCTTGACAAGAGCTCCCAAACAAAGTCAAGTTGTTTTAACATTATTTCAATTGCAAGCCACAACAAAAAAGCCTATTAAAGTTTCTGAGTTGGAAGTGGCAAGTAAAAGTTCTGCGGCTATAATAAAAACCCTTATTGATAAAGCTATTCTCGAAGAGTATTTTGTACAAACAGATAGAGTGGTTTATGTAGAAGATGGAGATAATGAAAGTCTAAAATCATTAAACGAGTATCAGGAAGAGGCCTTAAAAGATATTAGAATAGGGTTTGATAAAAAGCTACCTACTTTATTACATGGAGTAACTTCTTCAGGGAAAACAGAGGTTTATGTTAAATTGATTGAAGAGTGTATTCGTTCAAATAAACAAGCTTTATATCTATTGCCTGAAATTGCATTAACTACGCAGTTAATTTCAAGGCTACAGGAATATTTTGGAGAAAAAGTAGCAGTATATCATTCTAAGTACAGTGTTCAGGAGCGTGTAGAAGTTTGGAATAATGTTTTAGCAAATAAAGCAAAAGCACAAATAGTGATTGGAGCAAGATCTGCATTATTTATGCCTTTCGCAGACTTAGGTTTAGTTATTATTGATGAAGAGCATGAGAGTTCATTTAAGCAATATGATCCTGCGCCACGTTACCATGCACGAGATACAGCTATTGTTTTAGGGAAATTACATAAGGCTAAAATTTTATTGGGGTCCGCAACACCTAGTGTAGAAAGTTATTACAATGCACAGTCTGGTAAATATGGCTATGCCAGTATTCTACGAAGATTTGGCAATGTTCTAATGCCAGATATTGAATTGGTTGATATTAAGGAGTTGACTAGGAAAAAGAGAATGAAAGGTCATTTCTCCGAGCGATTATTGGAGGAGATTAAGGAAACTTTAGAAAACGGGGAGCAAGTAATTTTATTTCAAAATAGAAGAGGGTACGCCCCTATTATGGAATGTACTACTTGCGGACACTCTCCTCAATGCCCTAATTGTGATGTTAGTTTAACGTATCATCAACATAAAAAGCAATTGCGTTGTCATTATTGTAGTTACAATATAGCAGTGCCTTTAGCTTGTGAGGCATGCGGGAGTGCTACGCTAGATACTAAAGGTTTTGGAACAGAACAAGTAGAACAAGAATTGAATAACTTATTTCCTGATGTAAAAGTTGGTCGTATGGATCTAGATACGACACGAGGAAAATATGGCTACGAAAAAATTATTACGGCATTTGAGCAGCAAGAGATAGACATTTTAGTAGGTACACAAATGCTTACGAAAGGATTAGATTTTAGAAATGTAAATCTAGTAGGAATTATGAATGCAGATACGTTGCTAAATTTTCCAGATTTTAGAGCTCATGAACGCAGCTATCAATTGCTTACTCAGGTATCGGGTAGGGCAGGGCGAACAAAAAAGCGAGGTAAAGTAATTATTCAGAGCTACAACCCATACCACCAAATATTAAAACAAGTATCTACTGGTGATTATGAAGGGATGTTTAAGGAGCAGTTGTATGAAAGGCAACAGTATAAATATCCACCAATAAATCGCATTATTAAAATAACGTTTAAGCATAAAGATTATAACAAACTTAATGAAGCGGCAGAATGGTTTACAAAAGGGTTGCGAAATGCATTTGGTATCCATGTCTTAGGGCCAGAGTTTCCTCCGGTGTCTAGAATTAGAAACCAATACTTAAAAAATGTTTTGATAAAGATACCTAATGGTCAAGCTTTGGGTAAAACTAAAAATAGCATTAAAAGAATTGAAAAATCTTTTAATGCTATTTCGCAGTACGCTAGCGTACGTGTAATCTACAATGTAGATTATATATAGTTTATACGTTGTTTAACGCTTCTGCTAATTCAGTCTTTTTATTTCTACTTAAAGGAATAGAGCGCCCACTTACTTCAACATTTTTACTGTTGAACTTCTCTACTTTTTCTAAGTTGATAATATAAGATTTATGAATTCTTAAGAATTTATCGTCTGGTAATTGTTCTTCAAAGGATTTCATTGTAGATAAAATTACAATGTTTGCTTCATCGGTAACTAATTTAATATAATCACCAAGAGCTTCAATCCATTTAATATCATTTAATATAACCTTTCTCTTTTTAAGGTTACTTTTTACAAAAATATGCTCCTCATCCTCATTTATTCTGTGTAGTTGTTCAAATTTGGCAACTGCTCTTTTTACAGAAGCGTCAAACCTGGACATGGTAATAGGTTTATGCAAATAGTCAGTGACATCATAGTCAAAAGCTTTGAGTGCATAGTCTGGTTTACCTGTAATTAATATTACTTGTGGCCTGTTATCTAAGGACTCAAGCAAATCAAAACCACTAATAATAGGCATCTCAACATCAAGGAAAATTAGATCAATTTCATTGTTCTTAATTCCATTTTTTGCTTCAATTGCATTGCTATACTCTGCAACCAGGGCCAAGTTTGGATGGTTGTTTACTAGCTTAGCAACTGCCATCCTCTGCATGGATGAATCGTCTACAATTATACTTCTTAGTTTCATAAAAGGTTGATTTGTGGGGTTAAATCATAGGCAAAGTACTGAAAAAACACGATGAACTACAACAAAAGATGTGAATATGGTATAATTTGTTGTGTAATCAGCAAAATACATGATCAAAATTTAGGTTAAGTTTATTTTTTTTAGGTTAAGTTTACGCATACTGAATCTTATAACGAAGTTTTTCAAGAAATCTTGTGTAAACTCAGAATTATTGTTACTTTTGCGCTCTTAAAAATATATTAATATGAATCATTACGAAACTGTTTTCATTTTGAATCCCGTTCTATCTGATACTCAGATAGAGGAAACAGTTAAGAAATTTGAAGATTTCTTAATTAGCAAAGATGCCAAAATGGTATCTAAAGAAAATTGGGGCCTAAAAAAATTGGCTTATCCAATACAACACAAGAAAAGTGGTTTTTACCATTTGTTTGAATTTAGTTCTACAGGAGAAGTTGTTTCCCCTTTTGAATTAGAATTCAGAAGAGATGAGCGTATCATGCGTTTCTTGACTGTAAAGTTAGACAAGCATGCTATTTCATGGGCAGAAAGAAGAAGAACAAAGTTAAAAACTAAAGCTTAAGTTATGTCATCAATAGAACAACAAGCAAAAGGTAAAAAAGACGGAGAAATTAGGTATTTAACTCCTCTAAATATCGACACCAATACTCAAAAGAAGTATTGTCGTTTTAAGAAATCTGGTATCAAGTATGTAGATTACAAAGATCCAGACTTTTTAATTAAATTAGTTAATGAGCAAGGTAAGTTACTTCCTAGAAGACTTACTGGAACTTCATTGAAGTACCAAAGAAAAGTGGCTGTAGCTGTGAAAAGAGCACGTCATTTAGCATTAATGCCATATGTTGGTGATTTATTAAAATAAAAAAATACGAACAATGGAACTTATATTAAAAGAAGACGTTCAGAATTTAGGCTTTAAGGATGATTTAGTGACTGTAAAAAACGGTTACGGAAGAAATTTTCTTATTCCTAATAGATTAGCTACTATGGCTACTGTTTCTGCTAAAAAAGTATTAGCAGAAAACTTGAAGCAAAGAGCTCATAAAGAAAAGAAAATTGTTGATGCTGCAAATAAAACAGCGGAAGCATTAAGACAACTAGAGATTAAAATTTCTGCTAAATCTGGTGCAGGTGACAAATTATTTGGATCTGTAACTAACAATGATTTAGCTGAAGCTTTAGCAAAAGAAGGTCAAGAAATCGAGAAAAAATTCATCTCTATCGCAGGTGGTGCTATCAAGAGAACTGGTCCTTACAATGCTCAAATCAGATTACATAGAGATGTAGTTGTAGATTTCCCTTTTGAGGTAGTTGGTGGTAAGTAAAAATTAGTTAACAAATAGTTAACAAATACTTAATAAAAAAAGAGTCATGTTCGCATGGCTCTTTTTTTTTGTGCTAATTTCGTTTTAAACTATAAACTCACATAATTATGTTTAAAAAGGCTTGTGCATTATTTGTGCTTCTATTTGTCTCCTTCGGAGCATTTTCCCAAGTAACGACCTCTAATATTAAAGGTCTTATTATTGACGATGTTAATGAACCATTATTTGGCGCTAACATTGTAGTCGTTCATACACCAACAGGCACAACTTATGGTGCTATCTCTAATGAGGACGGTAGATTTAATTTATTAAATTTAAGAGTAGGTGGTCCTTACGAGGTTTCAATCTCTTATATTGGATACAAAACACAATCAAAGTCAGACGTGTATCTTACTTTAGGCCAAACCTTTAACGTAGATGTTACTTTGGCTTCAGATAGTCAGGCATTACAAGAAGTAGTGGTTGTATCAGATCAAAGTGGAACTTTTGGTAGTGGTCGTACAGGTGCAGAAACCAGTGTTGGTAGTAGAGAATTAACAAGATTACCAACAATATCTAGATCTGCTTCAGATTTCACACGATTAGAGCCTACAGCTAGTGGTAACTCTTTTGGTGGTCGTAATGATCAATACAACAACTTTTCTCTAGATGGCGCTATTTTCAACAACCCATTTGGTTTAGATTCTCCAACACCTGGGGGGCAAACAGGTTCTCAGCCTATTTCTTTAGATGCTATTGAGCAAATTCAAGTGTCTACAGCTCCTTATGATGTATCGCAATCTGGTTTTACTGGAGCTACTGTTAATGCAGTTACTAAAAGTGGTACGAATGAATTTCATGGTACGGTTTACGGCTTTTTTAGAAATGAAGATTTAACGGGTGGTAAAATTAAAGGCGAAGATGTCATAAAGCCAAAACTTTCACAAACACAATATGGTTTAAGTATTGGAGGGCCAATAGTAAAAAATAAATTATTCTTCTTTGCGAATTTTGAAAAAGAAGAGAGAGATGATTTAGGAACCAATGGTTGGGTACCCAATACAGGTTCAGGTGCTATAAATGAGTCTAGAGTATTAGAGTCAGATTTAATGTCTGTACAATCTGCTTTAGCTGGTCTTGGTTATGATACTGGCGCTTACAGTGGTTTTACCTACGGATCAGGATCTACAAAGGGACTTTTTAAATTAGATTGGAATATTAATGATAAGAACAGGTTAGCGCTTATCTATAATTTCTTAGATGCATCTAGTGAAAAACCAGCACACCCTACAGCAATTGGTGTAAGAGGTCCAAGCTTTTCTACATTGCAGTTTGAGAAGTCTGGCTATGAAATTAACAACAAATTAAACTCTATTCAATTAGAATTGAATTCTACCTTATCTGATGAAGTAACGAATAAGTTACAAGTGGGGTATACACATTTTGATGATTTTAGAAATCCTCTTTCAACACCAGCTCCAAGTATAATTATTCAAGATGGTGCCGGTTCTAATTATATCATTGCAGGTCATGAGCCATTTTCAATTCATAATAGATTAGATCAGAAAGTATTTCAGTTAACCAATAATATGAATGTTTTTAAAGGAAATCATACCTATACGATAGGTTTTTCTTTTGAAAAATTTCAATTTGATAACTCATTTAACCTAGGAAATTATGGAGGTACTTTTGGTTTTGATGTTAACGGTACACCAAATAATTTTAATGACGACAGAAATTTTGCGTCAGTAGGCGAGTTTTTATCATTTGCACAACCAGGGGGAATGATAGATGGAATGATTCAGGGAGCTGAAGCCCAATTTGCGAATAACAACCAATTTGATGACGGTGACGGTTGGCAACTAGCGGAAACAAACGTAGGTCAGTTTTCATTTTATGTGCAAGATGAATGGAGTGCAACAGATAATTTTAAATTAACCTATGGAATTCGTTTTGATAAGCCGCTATATTTTGATACTAAAGAAAAAATAGCAGAGAATATCGAGAGAAAAATAGATAATTTTCAACCCGATAATATTTATTACAACCCAAACACTGGAGAAGAGACTACTATTGATTCAGAGCAGTTACCAACAAATGATTGGTTAATATCTCCTAGAGTTGGTTTTAATTGGGATCTTAAAGGTGATAAAACTACGCAATTACGTGGTGGTACAGGCGTATTTACAGGTAAGTTGCCATTTGTATGGTTAGGAAACCAAGTGCAAGGAGTAGATTTTTTCTTCTATCAAGCAGTAGATCCTGATTTTCAATGGCCACAAGTATGGAGAACTAATTTAGGGGTTGACCATCGGTTTGATAATGATATCGTGCTAACGGCAGACGTTTCTTATACGAAAGATTTAAATGCCGCACATGTTCAAAACTGGGGATTAAATACACCAAGTGGAACATTGAATGCACCAGGAGATAATAGACCTGTATATGAGGCTGGTGATTTTGCATCAAATGCTTTCGGAGGTTCTACTAACGCTTATGTATTTACAAACTCAGATAAAGGTAGAATTTGGAATGCATCTGTGAAAGCACAGAAAAACTTCAGTAATGGTTTGTATGTCATGGGGGCCTATAGTTATTTAAATGCAAAAGATGTAAACTCAATAGAAGCGGAGATTACAGGTGACGCGTTTGATTTTAACCCAACTTTAGGGAATGCGAATAATGATGTATTAGGATATTCTAAATACGGAGATACCCATAGATTTATTGGGGTATTGTCTAAAAACTTTGAATACGGTCAAGGAAAATGGAACACGACTATTTCTACCTTCTTTGAGTACGGACAAGGAGCGCGTTACAATTATACCTATGCTGGAAATATAAACGGAGACAGTTCTTTCCAGAACAATGATTTACTATACATTCCTACAGCTGCAGAAGTTGGTCAAATGCAATTTTCAGGAGCAGGACAAGCGGAAGCTTTTGAAGCCTATATTCAACAAGATGATTATTTAAGTGATAATAGAGGAGAATATATGGAGCGTTATGGCGCATTAGCACCATGGAGAGGTAAATGGGATATGAAAATATTACAGGATTACACCTTTGATAATGATAATAAAATCCAATTTAGTATTGATGTTCTTAATGTAGGTAACTTAATCAATTCTGATTGGGGTGTTATTCAACAACCTAATAATGTGAGTCCTATAGGAGTTTCTGTAGATGCTACCAATACACCGACGTATACATTTGACCCTAGTTTAACTAAGACTTATGGCTTTGATGCTAGTTTAGCATCAAGATGGCAAGCACAATTTGGAGTGCGTTACATCTTCTAATTGAAAAATAAATAATATTAAATCTTAAAAAGGCTGTACAATTTGTACAGCCTTTTTATTTTTGCCAAGATTTTGAATTTGTACAAAAGCAAATCAAACCGTAAAAGCAAGTAATGAAGTATACAAGACTTACAAAGCAACAGTTAGAAGAATTACATCAGGAATTCATTAATTTCTTAGCCACACAATCTATCACAGGAGAGGAGTGGGAAAAAATTAAAACAGATACACCTGAAGTAGCGGAAGAAGAATTAGATGTATTCTCAGATTTAGTTTGGGAGGGTGTTTTAAATAAAGTAGATTTTGTGGAGAATATTTCAGCGCAACAAATGCATTTGTTTCATTTAACAGAAAAAGAGATGAAATTAATCTCTGTTAAGGTGATGAATCCTGAGATAGACTTAACAACAGAAATAGGTTTTAATTGGTTTAAGAAAAACTGGCAATCAGATTTTGTAGAATATCTTTCAGCATCTAAGGCTTATAAGGACGATAAGAACCTTGATAAATTTGAACTTATAAAAAAAGGTGCTGTGATTACAAAAGGAGAGTTGTACCAATGGTTTGAAAAAGTCATAGGATAAGTCGATATTTACGGCTACATTCTGAGAGCTCTTGACAATCTTGAATTTCAGAACTTTTGCAAATAATACCCAAGAATAATTTAAGAGAGCTTATACTATTAATTTAAGGTCTTAGTAAAAACAAGAACACATACTATTACATGGCACAAAAACCATCTATTCCAAAAGGTACTAGAGATTTTACTCCTTCAGAGGTAGTAAAGCGTAATTATATATTTGATACGATTAAGAAGAATTTTCAAACCTTCGGTTTTCAGCCTATTGAAACACCATCTTTTGAAAACTCTGATACCTTAATGGGAAAGTATGGAGATGAAGGAGATCGTTTGATATTTAAAATATTAAACTCTGGAGATTATTTAAATAAAGTAGATGATGCTACTTACCGTGAGAAAAACTCAAATGCAATAACTTCAAAAATATCAGAAAAAGCATTGCGTTATGACCTTACCGTGCCGTTTGCGCGTTATGTAGTAATGCATCAAAACGAAATAGACTTTCCGTTTAAAAGATATCAGATACAACCCGTTTGGAGAGCAGATAGGCCTCAAAAAGGACGTTTTAGAGAATTTTATCAATGTGATGCAGATGTTGTAGGTTCAGACTCATTATTGCAGGAGGTAGAGTTTGTGCAATTGTATGATGCTGTATTTGCCGATTTAAAATTAGATGGGGTAACCATCAAAATGAACAATAGAAAAATTTTAGCTGGTATCGCGGAAGTTATTGGCGCTAAAGATAATTTGATAGACTTTACAGTCGCATTAGATAAATTAGATAAAATAGGAGAAGAAGGTGTTAAGAAAGAAATGTTAGAAAAAGGTATTTCTGAAACCGCTATAGAAAAAGCATCACCATTGTTTAAGTTAACAGGAACCAATTTGGAGCAGTTAGATGCTTTAGAAAAACTTTTATCCTCTTCGGAAGAAGGAGCAAAAGGGGTGGCCGAACTTCGTTTTATTATTGAAACAATTTCTGAGCTTGGTTTGCAAACGGCAACATTGGCTATAGATGTTACTTTAGCACGAGGACTTAATTATTACACAGGTGCTATCTTTGAAGTTGGAGCTCCGGAAGGAGTTAAAATGGGTTCTATTGGTGGCGGTGGTCGCTATGATGACTTAACGGGGATATTTGGATTGAAAGATGTAAGTGGAGTAGGTATATCTTTTGGCTTAGATCGCATCTATTTGGTATTAGAGGAATTAGAATTATTTCCTGAAGCCATAGATCAATCATTACAGGTGCTTTGTGTTAATTTTGGCGATCAAGAAGCTTTAGCAGCTTTAAAACTCGTAACAAATTTAAGAAAACAAGGGGTTAAAGCAGATGTATATCCGAATAGTGCTAAAATGCAAAAGCAGATGAAATATGCTAATAACAGGAATGTACCTTTTGTAATTTTAATTGGTGATGAGGAGTTAGCGAATAATTCTTTTGTAGTAAAAAATATGAAAGAAGGTTCGCAAGAAACGTATAGTTTGGATAAGGTAGCGGAATTTGTAAAAAATTTATAATTCTTTTTTGATAGATTTTATTACGGTTTTGTAATAATGAACGGAGTGTGGCACATATTTTCTAAGATTAGCCATTCCCCAAGTTTCTTCCGAAAATTTTAAAAGCGAGGTGAGTTGTAAATCTTCCACTTCGCTTTCTTGTTTTATAAGCTCTTGTAGTGGTACTTTTAATTCAGCGATAAATGCATGGTGAAACTCAGCATCAATTAATTCTGGACTGTGGTTTTGAATGGATTTAAATACGCCTATTTTTTTTAACTCTTTTTTAGAGATATTTAGTCCTATTTCTTCTGCAATTTCTCGAACTGCAGCATCTTCAATTTCTTCTCCAGAAGCAATATGTCCTGCAACAGAAACATCAAATAATAAGGGGAAAATGGTTTTGTATTTCCCTCGTTGCTGTAATAAGATGTATTGGTTTTTGGTATAAAACCAGATGTGCACGGTTTGATGAAAAATTCCGCTCCTATGGGCAATAGACTTTAAAACAGTTTCGCCTGTCTTATTTCCATCTGCATCTAGTAGATCTATGAGTTCGTCCATACTGTACTATTAAAAATCCTCCCTTGTGAGGAGGATTTAGTAAAGAATATATTATTCAAAATAACTGAACGTTTCTCCGTCCTTTATATTTAAGATTGTTTCGTAAATAAGTTTAATTACATTTTCTACGTCATCTTGATGTACGGTTTCCACAGTAGTATGCATATAGCGTAATGGTAAAGAGATTAAAGCAGAAGCAACGCCACCATTACTGTATGCAAATGCATCTGTATCTGTACCGGTATAACGAGAAGAAGCCATTCTTTGAAAAGGGATTTTATTCGCCTCGGCAGTTTCAATGATACGCTCTCGTAATTTATTTTGTACTGCAGGAGCGTAAGATATCACAGGACCGGCACCTATTTCGGTATGACCTTGTTTTTTCTTATCAATCATTGGGGTAGTGGTATCATGGCATACATCTGTAACTATTGCCACGTTCGGTTTAATAGTTTGTGTAATCATCTCGGCACCTCTAAGTCCAATTTCTTCTTGTACAGAATTGGTAATGTAAAGACCAAATGGTAATTTTTGTTTGTTCTCGTGCAAAAGACGGGCTACTTCTGCAATCATGAAGCCACCAGCCCTGTTATCAATAGCTCTACAAACAAATTTATTCCCATTTAAAATCTGGAAAGTATCAGGGTATGTGATCACACATCCCACATGAACTCCCATTTTTTCAACTTCTTTTTTGTCTTTAGCTCCTATATCAATAAATATGTTGTCTAATTTTGGTGGCTCTTCTTTTGAGTTATCACGGGTGTGTATAGCAGGCCATCCAAAAATTCCTTTTACGATGCCGTTTTTGGTATGAATGTTTACCCATTTTGATGGTGCAATTTGATGATCACTTCCGCCATTCCTAATTACATATATTAATCCTTCATCGGTAATATAATTTACATACCATGAAATTTCATCAGAGTGGCCTTCAATAACTACCTTATATTTTGCATCAGGGTTTATAACTCCAACGGCAGTTCCATAGGTATCCGTAATAAAAGTATCAACATACGGTTTTAGATATTCCATCCAAATTTTTTGTCCTTCTGATTCGTATCCAGTGGGGGAGGCGTTATTTAAGTATTTTTCTAAAAATTCAATTGATTTTTTAGTCAGTATCTTATTTGTACTCATTTATGTATATTTTCTAACGAAGTTAAGAATATTCACTTTTATTTAATAGCAATGCTGTGGTTTATTATTAATTTTGATATTCAATACATGATAATAGTATAGATGAAAAAGAACTTCTTATTAATTGCTTTGTTGCTTGTGTATTCTTTTTGCTTTGGACAAGAAGAAGAAACGCCATTAGATTCCATTGCGGAAAAGATGATTATTATGGAGGGCGATTCTATTATGCAAAGTACAATTGCGTTAGAAGAGTACTATGTATTTAGTAAACTTAAGTTTTCTAGCTATGAGGAGAAACTACGGTACTATATATTAAGGAGGAAAACACTTAAAGTTTACCCTTATGCAAAATTAGCTGCAGATAGGCTTACGGAGTTGAATGATAGTTTAACTAAGATTACTAAAAACTCGCATAAAAGAAAGTACACTAGAGAAATTCAGAAATATATTGAAGGAGAGTTTTCAGATGAATTAAAAAAATTAACACGTACGGAGGGACAGATCTTAGTAAAGCTTATTCATCGCCAAACAGGTAATACAGCTTTTGACCTGGTAAAAGAGTTGAGGAACGGTTGGCGAGCATTCTGGTATAATGCCACAGCTAAAATGTTTAAGATAAGTCTTAAGGAAGAATTTAATCCAGAGTTAGTACATGAAGATTATTTAATAGAGGATATATTACAACGTGCTTTCTCTCAATTTAGAATAGAAAGGCAGAAGTCAGCCTTAAATTTTGATTACTCTCAACTCACAGACAAGTGGTCTGTTCAGAAGAAATAGCTGTTTTCATTTGTTTGTATGGTTAATTTCATGTAAATTTAAAACCTGCATTTTTTTATTAGTATTATTTTTTTGGTGTAAAAGCTTGTTAACGTGGAGTGTGTGAAAGAGTTTAATCTTTCTTTGAAAAAAAATTACAAAAACGCTTGTAGGTTTCAAAAGAGGGTGTATATTTGCAGCCGCTTAGGGAAACAACGATACGTAGCTAAGCGTTAAGAGATACAGAAATAAAAGTTCATTGACATATTGTAAGACAGCGTTTAATTACTGGAAACGGTAGTTAAATAAATTGAATTAAAGAATTAGCTTAAAGAATATTAAGGGCTAGGATTCGGATGAATTAGATGTTGGATTAAGATGTTATATAATATTTACAAAACAACGATGAAGAGTTTGATCCTGGCTCAGGATGAACGCTAGCGGCAGGCCTAACACATGCAAGTCGAGGGGTAACAGGGAGCTTGCTCCGCTGACGACCGGCGCACGGGTGCGCAACGCGTATGCAATCTACCTCTTACTAAGGGATAGCCCAGAGAAATTTGGATTAATACCTTATGTGGTATATGACTGGCATCAGTTATATATTAAAGGTTACGGTAAGAGATGAGCATGCGTCCCATTAGTTAGTTGGTGTGGTAACGGCACACCAAGACTTCGATGGGTAGGGGTCCTGAGAGGGAGATCCCCCACACTGGTACTGAGACACGGACCAGACTCCTACGGGAGGCAGCAGTGAGGAATATTGGACAATGGACGGAAGTCTGATCCAGCCATGCCGCGTGTAGGAAGACTGCCCTATGGGTTGTAAACTACTTTTATACAGGAAGAATAAGATCTACGTGTAGATTGATGACGGTACTGTAAGAATAAGGACCGGCTAACTCCGTGCCAGCAGCCGCGGTAATACGGAGGGTCCGAGCGTTATCCGGAATTATTGGGTTTAAAGGGTCCGTAGGCGGGCTGTTAAGTCAGAGGTGAAATGCTGCGGCTCAACCGTATGCACTGCCTTTGATACTGGCGGTCTTGAGTTATAGTGAAGTGGCTAGAATAAGTAGTGTAGCGGTGAAATGCATAGATATTACTTAGAATACCGATTGCGAAGGCAGGTCACTAACTATACACTGACGCTGATGGACGAAAGCGTGGGTAGCGAACAGGATTAGATACCCTGGTAGTCCACGCCGTAAACGATGGATACTAGCTGTTCGGTTTTCGGACTGAGCGGCCAAGCGAAAGTGATAAGTATCCCACCTGGGGAGTACGTTCGCAAGAATGAAACTCAAAGGAATTGACGGGGGCCCGCACAAGCGGTGGAGCATGTGGTTTAATTCGATGATACGCGAGGAACCTTACCAGGGCTTAAATGTAGATTGACAGGTTTAGAGATAGACTTTTCTTCGGACAATTTACAAGGTGCTGCATGGTTGTCGTCAGCTCGTGCCGTGAGGTGTCAGGTTAAGTCCTATAACGAGCGCAACCCCTGTCGTTAGTTGCCAGCATGTTATGATGGGGACTCTAACGAGACTGCCGGTGCAAACCGTGAGGAAGGTGGGGATGACGTCAAATCATCACGGCCCTTACGTCCTGGGCCACACACGTGCTACAATGGCCGGTACAGAGAGCAGCCATCTGGCAACAGAGAGCGAATCTATAAAACCGGTCACAGTTCGGATCGGGGTCTGCAACTCGACCCCGTGAAGCTGGAATCGCTAGTAATCGGATATCAGCCATGATCCGGTGAATACGTTCCCGGGCCTTGTACACACCGCCCGTCAAGCCATGGAAGCCGGGAGTGCCTGAAGTCCGTCACCGTAAGGAGCGGCCTAGGGCAAGATCGGTAACTAGGGCTAAGTCGTAACAAGGTAGCCGTACCGGAAGGTGCGGCTGGAACACCTCCTTTCTAGAGAAAAACATCTCAACACTGAATACGAACGAGTTCTAGTCCTTGTATTTTTAAGTTATTAATTGTTCAAATTGCTGTCTTATAATTATGTTATTATAATATTGATAGAGTCTGTTAAAGGATTCGCTAAGTGAGAGTCTCATAGCTCAGCTGGTTAGAGCGCTACACTGATAATGTAGAGGTCGGCAGTTCGAGTCTGCCTGAGACTACAAGCTTAAATTTTGATTATTTATTTAATCAAGATACGTTCATTAAAATTGAAGGTACTATTAGTAGTATTCTTTGAAAGGAAATTTTAGAGGTTGAGTATAGCCGTTATAAGTACTGTTAACTAATAACTGTTAACTGATCACTAAAAGACGGGGGATTAGCTCAGCTGGCTAGAGCGCCTGCCTTGCACGCAGGAGGTCATCGGTTCGACTCCGATATTCTCCACAATCCCATCCTAGCCTTCCCTAAGGGAAGGAATAAGCACGAGTAAGTGCGCTCCCCCTTTGGGGGAGTAGGAGGGGGAAAAAGTTCATTGACATATTGGGACAAAGTGAATTACAATTATCTTCAGGGATATTGTAGTCACAAGAAAACACAAATTTAAAAATAGAGTAAAGTACGATAGAGGTACTACTGTATTTATACAGTAGTAATTTATATAATAGCATAAAAAGGACTAGTGACAAGCTAGAAAAGGGCGTATGGGGGATGCCTAGGCTCTCAGAGGCGATGAAGGACGTGATAAGCTGCGAAAAGCTGCGGGGAGGTGCACACAACTTGTGATCCGCGGATATCCGAATGGGGCAACCTGTCTGGTTGAAGGCCAGTCGTGATCGTAAGATCAAGCAAACCCGGTGAACTGAAACATCTAAGTAGCCGGAGGAGGAGAAAACAAAAGTGATTCCGTTAGTAGTGGCGAGCGAACGCGGATTAGCCCAAACCAGTATTGTTTCGGCAATGCTGGGGTTGTAGGACCACGCTATTTGATGCGTAATGAATTAGAATTGTTTGGAAAGACAGACCGAAGAGGGTGATAGTCCCGTATAAGTAAAGATCGTTATTGATAGTGGTATCCTGAGTAGTGCGGGGCACGTGAAACCTTGTATGAATTTGCCGGGACCATCCGGTAAGGCTAAATACTCCTGAGAGACCGATAGTGAACCAGTACCGTGAGGGAAAGGTGAAAAGAACCGTGAATAACGGAGTGAAAAAGATCCTGAAACCATACGCTTACAAGCGGTCGGAGCCTTTAGGGGTGACGGCGTGCCTTTTGCATAATGAGCCTACGAGTTACTTTTACTAGCAAGGTTAAGATTTTAAGGATCGGAGCCGTAGCGAAAGCGAGTCTGAATAGGGCGCCATAGTTAGTAGTAGTAGACGCGAAACCGTGTGATCTACCCATGGGCAGGTTGAAGCTTTGTTAACCCAAAGTGGAGGACCGAACCCGTTGACGTTGAAAAGTCTTGGGATGACCTGTGGGTAGGGGTGAAAGGCCAATCAAACTCGGAAATAGCTCGTACTCCCCGAAATGCATTTAGGTGCAGCGTTGTGATAGTTTTATAGAGGTAGAGCTACTGATTGGATGCGGGGGCTTCACCGCCTACCAATTCCTGACAAACTCCGAATGCTATAAAATGTTTCACAGCAGTGAGGGCATGGGTGCTAAGGTCCATGTCCGAGAGGGAAAGAACCCGGACCATCAGCTAAGGTCCCCAAGTGTATACTAAGTTGATATAACGCGGTGGAATTGCATTGACAGCCAGGATGTTGGCTTGGAAGCAGCCATTCATTTAAAGAGTGCGTAACAGCTCACTGGTCGAGCGATTCCGCATGGATAATAATCGGGCATAAGTATACCACCGAAGCTATGGCTTCTGTACTCGGTACAGAGGGGTAGGGGAGCATTCTATATGTGTTGAAGGTGATCTGTAAGGGTTGCTGGAACGTATAGAAACGAAAATGTAGGCATAAGTAACGATAATGCGGGCGAGAAACCCGCACGCCGAAAGACCAAGGTTTCCCCAGCTATGCTAATCAGCTGGGGGTCAGTCGGGACCTAACGCGAACCCGAAAGGGGTAGTGGATGGACAAGCAGTTAATATTCTGCTACCTGCTCACGCTAAAAGTGACGGGGATGTGGTGTTGGTGCGCGCTGACGGAATAGCGCGTTGAAGGGAGTGGTGACACCCCGATAGTACGACGAGGCTTCGGCCAAGTTGATAATCCAGCGTAACATCCTCCGAGAAAAACAAGTGAAGCAGCCCGTACCGTAAACCGACACAGGTGGTTGGGATGAGTATTCTAAGGCGCTCGAGAGATTCATGGCTAAGGAACTAGGCAAAATAGACCCGTAACTTCGGGAGAAGGGTCGCCCACCTTCGGGTGGGCCGCAGTGAAGAGGTCCAGGCGACTGTTTATCAAAAACACAGGGCTCTGCAAAATCGAAAGATGAAGTATAGGGCCTGACACCTGCCCGGTGCTGGAAGGTTAAGAGGAGATGTTAGTTTCGGCGAAGCATTGAATTGAAGCCCCAGTAAACGGCGGCCGTAACTATAACGGTCCTAAGGTAGCGAAATTCCTTGTCGGGTAAGTTCCGACCTGCACGAATGGTGCAACGATCTGGACACTGTCTCGGCCATGAGCTCGGTGAAATTGTAGTATCGGTGAAGATGCCGGTTACCCGCAGTGGGACGAAAAGACCCCGTGCACCTTTACTATAGCTTCGTATTGGTTCTGGGTAAGTAATGTGTAGGATAGCTGGGAGACTTTGAAGCGGCGTCGCCAGGCGTTGTGGAGTCATTGTTGAAATACCAGCCTTTGCTTATCTAGGGCCTAACCCTAAAACTAGGGAACAGTGCGTGGTGGGTAGTTTGACTGGGGTGGTCGCCTCCAAAAGAGTAACGGAGGCTTCTAAAGGGTACCCTCAGCACGGTTGGTAATCGTGCGTAGAGTGCAATGGCACAAGGGTGCTTGACTGAGAGGCATACAGGCCGAACAGGTTGGAAACAAGAGCATAGTGATCCGGTGGTTCCGCATGGAAGGGCCATCGCTCAAAGGATAAAAGGTACGCCGGGGATAACAGGCTGATCTCCCCCAAGAGCTCATATCGGACGGGGGGGTTTGGCACCTCGATGTCGGCTCGTCACATCCTGGGGCTGGAGAAGGTCCCAAGGGTTGGGCTGTTCGCCCATTAAAGTGGCACGCGAGCTGGGTTCAGAACGTCGTGAGACAGTTCGGTCTCTATCTACTGCGGGCGTTAGAAATTTGCGTGGATCTGACTCTAGTACGAGAGGACCGAGTTGGACTGACCTCTGGTGCACCAGTTGTTCCGCCAGGAGCATTGCTGGGTAGCTATGTCGGGATTGGATAAGCGCTGAAAGCATATAAGCGCGAAACCAGCCACAAGATGAGATTTCTTTAAAGGGCCGTGGGAGATGACCACGTTGATAGGCTATAGGTAGAAGGGCAGTAATGTCTGTAGCCAAGTAGTACTAATAGCCCATAGGCTTGCACAACTTGCCCCCTTTCATTAGGGGGCGGACTTCCTTTTTACATTAGATAAACCGTAAATCGTAGCTTACTTTAATTATATACATGTGTTTTATGTGAGTGGTTATACCACCCATTTTGTCCCTTTAATATGTTAACAATATTAGGTACTAAACTTTAGTTTAGTACAAAGATTTAAGGTGACCATGGCGATAGGGTCCACCCCTTACCATTCCGAACAGGGAAGTTAAGCCTATCAGCGCCGATGGTACTGCTATACCAAGTGGGAGAGTAGGTCGTCGCCTTTTTTTAATCAAGTCCTCAATAGAAATATTGAGGACTTTTTTTGTTTATACCTGTTTTTAGGCACACTATGGCGTAAGATTAATACGTATATTATAGTATGTAAGCTTAACTCCGGATCAGGCTCAATTGTTGTGTTTATGCAAATATTTTAGTTAATCTGAATAAGAAGAATTCTATATTTCTAACACCTCTGAATTGACTTCTGAATGCCTTTTATCTTAGCGTTGAATGATTCTGCCGATGCATTTGTACTCCTGTTTATAAAATAGTTCAGGATAGATCTATAGTTGAGTGTTATGGTGTTTGCGATGGTGTTGAACGCGGATCAAGGAATATTCGGATCAAGGAATATTCTTGGGGAGTGAGATAAATTAGGCATATAATTTTGTTAGTCTAAACAAGAAAAACTTAACATCTCTTACGCCTCTAAACATCGTCCTGAACTCTTTAATTTTAGCATTAAAGGATTCCGCGGAAGCATTGGTGCTCCTGTTATTAAAATAGTTCAAAATTGGTTTGTAATGCATTTGTATAGACCTTGCAATGGTGTTGAACGACTTAAAATTTGAGTTTTCTACTTCGTTATACCACTGTGCCAATTTTAGTCTTGCTACATCCTTATTCGTATTATTTTCATAGATATAGCTTAATGCTTGGGCCAACTTATAGGCTTTTTCAATAGTTGGGTAAAGTCGAAACAATATTTCCGCTCTTTCTATTTGTCCTGCAGTCCATTTGGTCTTTGGTTTAAATAATACATATCGACTTCTGGCCAGCAACTGTCTATGGGTATCTCCGTTTTCGAGAAGTTCTGGTCTATGTGTTTTTTCTGTTTTTCGAGCTTCTTCAATGGCTTTGTTTTCTATTTCTATAACTTCCCATCTTAATCGGATACGTTCTTCTTGGACTGCTTCTGAGGCTAGTTTTTGAACATGGAATCTATCGGTCACGATCTCTGTTCTGGGGAAACATTTTTTAGCGATCAAATTCATATTTCCAGCCATATCGACAGTAACTTCTTTGACTATATTTCGTCTTTCCACAGGGATTTTATTAAGCACACTGATGACGTTATCCGCTTTGGTTCCCTTGATAATGGCCACTATGCTACCTTTCTTTCCGTTAGCGCCTTTATTGGTTAGAATCGTGTAGAGTTCACCGTTGGACAAAGAGGTTTCATCTAAACTTAAATAGTAACCTAAATTTTTCCAAAGAGCAACCACTTTTGTGAATGTTCCTTTTGGGGCCAATCCTTGAAGTCGCTAAGATGGTTTTTGTAGTGATACTGTAGGGCTTTGCCATTAATTTTATAATAGTCGCCAAACCGTTTAGCGCTTACGGCATGATTGTCAAGCGATACCTTTTAAAAAAGAGGCAAATTCGCTGGTTATCCGAGTGCCTTTAGCTATTAAACCCCAATCTCTTTTTATAATTTGTCCCGTATCCATAAGAGTCCAGCGCCTACGCTTTATATGGAGCAGTACCGATTTACCTCTTAGAGGGAAGTCCTCAACTGTTATCTCCGGTAAGAAGCCTTTGGAATGGGCTAATTCTGTTTGGTGCTCTTTGGGTAGCACGTTCTTTTCTTCTAAGTAAAAATGAACCTTACCTTCTGATGATTGATGGCTTACAATTTCAAAGTAATCCAATACGCCTTCCGGCAACAAATACCGCACTAATTCTATATCCAAAATCTAAACACTTTTTTGTCAAAGATAAAGTTTCTCCCCAAGTTTTACGTTTGACCCGAATATTCTTGGGGAGTGAGATAAATTAGGCATATAATTTTGTTAGTCTAAACAAGAAAAACTTAACATCTCTTACGCCTCTAAACATCGTCCTGAACTCTTTAATTTTAGCATTAAAGGATTCCGCGGAAGCATTGGTGCTTCTGTTATTAAAATAGTTCAAAATCGGTTTGTAATGCATTTGTATAGACCTTGCAATGGTGTTGAACGACTTAAAATTTGAGTTTTCTAGGATCAGGCTCAATTGTTGTGTTTATGCAAATATTTTAGTTAATCTGAATAAGAAGAATTCTATATTTCTAACACCTCTGAATTGACTTCTGAATGCCTTTATCTTAGCGTTGAATGATTCTGCCGATGCATTTGTACTCCTGTTTATAAATAGTTCAGGATAGATCTATAGTTGAGTGTTATGGTGTTTGCGATGGTGTTGAACGCCCTAAATCCTGTGTTTTCTACATCCTTGTACCAATGTGCGAGTTTTGTATAGGCGGTCTCTATGGACGTTGCCGTATTGAATATGTTTCTGAGTCCTTGGGCTAGGTCGAAGGCAATCTTTATATCGGGATATTGATCGAACAATATCCTGCTTCTTATGTATTGGTTCTCTGTCCAGTTATTTGGAGCTTTGTACATTAAATACCTGCTGCGGGCCAATAGTTGCTTTCTTGTATCTCCGTTATTGAATTCTTTTGGGACGAATGTCTTGTTCTTTGCCCTTGGCTGTTTTATCTGTTCGTTCTCCAGGTCTATTGCGTCCCATCTGTGTTTGATCCGGATATCCTGAAGCGCCTCTAGGGCAAGTTTTTGTACATGGAAGCGATCGGTGACCTGTATTGCCTTAGGGAAGCACTTCTTGGAGATGGTCTTTATCGAGTTTGCCATATCCATAGTGATCTCCTTGACTTTGGCCCTTCCTTTGCCGATATCTTCATTAGTTGTTCTATAATCGGTCCCACCTTGGTGCCGGAGAATATGGCCACTATAGATCCTTTCCTGCCCTTGGCCTTTTTGTTGGTGATTATCGTGTAGAGTTCCCCTTTGGAGAGTGCCGTTTCGTCAATGGACAGATATGGCCCGATATTCTCGGGAAAGATGAGCCATTGTTTGGCATGTCCCTTTTGATCCCAATCTTTAAAATCGCTCAGATAATCCTTGTACTGTCGCTGGAGTTTCTTTCCGTCGACCCCATAGAAATGGCCTATGGTGCGGCAGTCCGAAGCTTTAGTATCGACCAAGTACTTTTAAAAAAGCAGCGAACTCGATGGTCATTCGTGTTCCCTGTGCGACCAGATCCCAATCTCTTTGCACTATTTCGTTAGTGCGCTTATCAAGCCAACGGCGTCGCTTAATGTGGAGATAAACTGACTTTCCCCGCAATGGAAAGTCTTGGACTACTATCTCTGTATGAAAACCATGGGCTATTAAAATGCGATGTTTTTCTTCTTTAGGGGTGTCCTTCTTTTCTTCAAAAGATAAATGGAGCGTACCGTCTTCCGTTTTATGGGTGACTAGGTCGAAGTGGGTTAGTAATAGTTCAGGTAGTATAAGCTTTAATAGGTCTATAGATAGTTCCAAGGACGATCGTTTTATTGCAAAGATCGAACTCCTATTTCAATTCACACACAACTTTTGTGATTGATCCGTTTTCTACTTCGTTATACCATTGTGCCAATTTTAGTCTTGCTGCATCCTTATTCGTATTATTTTCATAGATATAGCTTAATGCTTGGGCCAACTTATAGGCTTTTTCAATAGTTGGGTAAAGTCGAAACAATATTTCCGCTCTTTCTATTTGTCCTGCAGTCCATTTGGTCTTTGGTTTAAATAATACATATCGACTTCTGGCCAGCAACTGTCTATGGGTATCTCCGTTAGCGAGAATTTCTGGTTTATGTGTTTTTTCTGTTTTTCGAGCTTCTTCAATGGCTTTGTTTTCTATTTCTATAACTTCCCATCTTAATCGGATACGTTCTTCTTGGACTGCTTCTGAGGCTAATTTTTGAACATGGAATCTATCGGTCACTATCTCTGTTTTGGGGAAACATTTTTTAGCGATCAAATTCATATTTCCAGCCATATCGACAGTAACTTCTTTGACTATATTTCGTCTTTCCACAGGGATTTTATTACCCACACTGATGACGTCATCCGCTTTGGTTCCCTTGACAATGGCCACTATGCTACCTTTCTTTCCGTTAGCGCCTTTATTGGTTAGAATCGTGTAGAGTTCACCGTTGGACAAAGAGGTTTCATCTAAACTTAAATAGTAACCTAAATTCTTTCCAAAGAGCAACCACTTTTGTGAATGTTCCTTTTGGGGCCAATCCTTGAAGTCGCTAAGATGGTTTTTGTAGTGATACTGTAGGGCTTTGCCATTAATTTTATAATAGTCGCCAAACCGTTTAGCGCTTACGGCATGATTGTCAAGCGATACCTTTTAAAAAAGAGGCAAATTCGCTGGTTATCCGAGTGCCTTTAGCTATTAAACCCCAATCTCTTTTTATGATTTTTCCCGTATCCATAAGAGTCCAGCGCCTACGCTTTATATGGAGCAGTACCGATTTACCTCTTAGAGGGAAGTCCTCTACTGTTATCTCCGGCAAGAAGCCTTTGGAATGGGCTAATTCTGTTTGGTGCTCTTTGGGTAGCACGTTCTTTTCTTCTAAGTAAAAATGAACCTTACCTTCTGATGATTGATGGCTTACAATTTCAAAGTAATCCAATACGCCTTCCGGCAACAAATACCGCACTAATTCTATATCCAAAATCTAAACACTTTTTTGTCAAAGATAAAGTTTCTCCCCAAGTTTTACGTTTGACCCGAAAAAACAAGTAGCAAGGATTGTAAATGGCAGATATAAGTTGATCAGGTAAAATTTGCTTATTTCTTTTTTTGTTTTTTACCAAATAGGCTGTCCATTATTGTTTTTATACCTAAGAAAGCCATAAATAGTGCTGCTAGAGCTAATATAAAACCTAAAATTAATACAGGGATATATAAAGAGTGTTCTTGGTTTTTAAAGGCTTGATAGATTACAATAGGAGCAGAAAACATTAATGCTACGGTATACCCTAAATATTTTATTCCTTTTACTAAAATGTCTTTATCTGTATGCATATCTGGTATAGCTTATTCAATAGTAATTGTTTGCGTGAAAGTTTCAGAAATTGAAAAATAACCTAAAGCATAATTTTCAAAGGAAGTCGTGTTTATTATATTCCCACGAACGGTACCTGCTGGAGTTTGGAAAGGTCCTTGGCTGCCACCACTTTGTGAAATTATTTGATTCATATAATTATAAAAGGTTTCATCTACTCCTAAAATGCTTACATGTGCTGTCCGTCCTGCTTCTAAATCCGAATCATAAAAATAAGAGAATTCAAATTGTTCGCCTTCATAAAAAGTATCTTCGGATACTAAAAATTCATTAAAATCAAAATCAAAAAGGTAAAAGTTTTCAGTATTCAAATCATCTGTATATGCGATAATAATTTCTGTTTCGTCATCATCAAACAATGTTTGTTCCCCTTGAACTAATTTGTCTATCGGCGTAGAAGAAGTAAACGTAGAAATGCCTTCATAGGTTTCGTTATTGTAGACGATGCTTAGCGTTATTGGTCCTTCTTTTAGAATAGCTGTAGATAATGTAGTGGTGTAGGTGCCTGTTTGAGCTTCAGAAAGCGAAATTTCTGTAGTGTTATTGTTGGTTTTTAGCAATACGCTAGTAACTGTTAATGGGGCTAGATTATCAAAAAAAGAATTAGATAAACTTGTTTTTATTACAAGGTCTGTATTTGTATCTGTATCAGATACGCGTATAAGGCCATCAATAACTAATCTAGATTGTTCCGTCGGTACCTCCACTTCAATTACATCTTCGCAACCTATAGCTACCAAAGAGACTACTAGTATTAAATATATATATTTCATTACTTAAAATTTAAAGTTATAAGTCACTGCAGGTACAATTCCGAATATTGAAGTTCTTACCGCTTCATTGACACCAGTTTCATTATTATTACTAAAATTAATGGAAGCAGCATTTTTACGATTGTACAAGTTATAAATACTGAAAACCCATTCTCCTTGAATTTTTCGATCTTTATTTTTTGTTGGAGTTAATGTCGCAGAAATGTCGAGTCTATTATAATTAGGTAATCTCTCTGAGTTTCTCAAACCATAATACGGAACAGTTAACCCTTGAAATTCAAACTGTCCTATAGGATAGTTAGTGGGTTGTCCTGTTTGAAATACAAAGTTAGCATTTATATCCCATTTCTCATTCAGGTCATAACTTCCGAATACAGAAACGTCATGGGTTTTATCATACGGAGTATTATACCATGCTCCATTGTTAATACCTGTTTCTAAAGGGCTAATGCCGTTTGTAGCAGTAGCGAATCTACCGGGAGTACGTTGTTCTGATTTTGATAAGGTATACGATAGCCATCCTTGGAATTTACCAACATTTTTACGAAATAAAACTTCTAATCCATATGCTCTAGCTTCACCATTTAATATAACTTGTTCAATGGCATTGTTTGCAATTAAATTAGCGCCATCTATATAATCAATCCTATTTTTTATTTTTTTATAATATACTTCTGTTTCAAGGGAATAGTCTCCATTTTTTAAATTCCTAAAATAACCAAAAGCATATTGATCTAGTAGTTGGGGTTTAATAAAGGACCCGCTAGGTGTCCATACATCTAATGGAGTAGGGGAGTTGGTATTTGATAATAAATGTAAGTATTGTGCTAATCTTGTATAACTAGATTTAATAGAATTATCATTATTTAATTGATAAGACATTGATATTCGTGGTTCTAGATTCGTATATGTTTTTAAGGATGTTTTCCTTCCTCGTGTATTTGTACCTATAGGATCTGCTTTTTCGTAAATTTGAAGATCTGGATTAAAGTTTATAGGGTTGTCATTAGCATAGACGTTTATTTCTTCTTGTCCTAACCTGTTAAAATTACTAAGTCTTAATCCATACGCTAAGCTTAATTTATCGTTTAGATCATGCTCTATATCGATATAGGCAGCGAATTCATTAGCATATTTCTGAATTAATTGTTCTTCTATAATACCAGAATCTTCACTGCTAGGGACAATCTTTCCAGGATTAAATTGATAATAAATATTATTTATACCATAATTAATTTGGAGATTATTATTGAGATAATGTTTTAGATCGTATTTTAAATTAAAATTCTGGATACCTGAATTCCATTCAAAACCTACAAAATCTAATTTTAGGCCATAATAGTAATCGGAGTAGATCAAGGATAGGTTTGAAAATAACTTATCAGAAAAAAGATGATTCCACCTTAAATTACCTACGGTATTCCCATAAGTATTTACAAAACTATCACTGATACTAAACACATCTCTTCCAAAATATCCAGATATGAAAATATTGTTATTATCATTTAGTTTGAAATTTAATTTAGTATTTAAATCATAGAAATAGGCTTTATTATCTATATCAAAGAGGGGTAAAAATAAATGTGCATAGGAAGATCTACCTCCAATAAGAAAGGCAGCTTTATCTTTTATTATAGGCCCTTCTAAGAGTAAGCGACTCGCCACAATACCAATACCACCATTCGCTTTAAATTCTTTACTATTGCCTTCTTTTTGAAATATTTCTAATACCGAGGATACGCGTCCTCCGTATCGTGATGGAATTCCTCCTTTGAAAAGTTTAATATCCTTTATGGCATCTGGATTAAATACAGAGAAAAACCCGAAAAGATGCGATGAGTTAAAAATTGTTGCTTCATCTAGAAGAATAAGATTTTGATCTGCAGAACCCCCTCTTACGTTAAAGCCAGAAGAACCTTCCCCTGCATTACTAACGCCAGGAAGTAATACGATAGCTTTAAGTACATCCGATTCACCAAGTACAACTGGGATTTTCTTTATGGTTTTAACGGCTAAATTACTTACGCTCATTTGGGGCGTTCTAAGATCTGTTTTTTCAACGTTCTCTATTAAAACAACTTCTTGTAATTGTTCTGCAGCTTCTTCTAATTGTAAATTGAGCTTTGTATTTTGATTTAAAATAATAGTTTTATTCAGGGTTTGGTATCCTAGGTAACTAATTTCTAGGATGTATTCACCGGCAGGGAGTGATAGGGAGTAGAATCCGTATTCGTTAGTAGTAACGCCTGTTGCTAGTTGAGGAACAGCAATAGTAACACCAATTAAGGTCTCATTACTCTTCGTTTCGCTTATGCTCCCGCTAACTGTAAATTTTTCCTGTGATAATCCAGAATAATATATGATTCCCAGTAGTAAGAAAAGTAAAAGTTTAATACGATTCATTGATTGCAATTTTTAGTAAAAATAATAGAATTGTATCTTTTATCAATAGGAATGTATGTTAATAAAAAAAAGCCATCTTTAGTGATAAAGATGGCTTTTGAATGGTGTATAAACTTAAATTATAAACTAGCAATAATCGTGTTGAATGTTTCACTAGGGCGCATTGCTTTAGCAATTAAAGCATCGTCTCCTTTATAATATCCTTTTATATCTATTTTGTGACCTTGAGCATCGCTTAGTTCCTTAATAATTTTTGCTTCATTACTCTTTAAAGCATTCGCAATTTTGGAAAACTCAGCTTTTAATTCAGCATTTTTATCTTGCTTAGCTAGCGCTTCTGCCCAATACAAAGCTAAATAGAAATGGCTGCCTCTATTATCTAATTCACCCACCTTTCTAGAAGGGGATTTATTGTTGTCTAAGAATTTTTCTGTAGCAGCATCTAATGCATCAGCTAATATTAGCGCTTTGTCATTTTTATACTTTTCACTATAATGTTCTAAAGAAACTCCAAGTGCTAAAAATTCTCCTAAAGAATCCCATCTTAAATGGCCTTCGTCTAAAAATTGTTCTACATGTTTTGGGGCAGAACCACCAGCGCCGGTCTCAAATAAGCCTCCACCATTCATTAATGGAACTATAGAAAGCATTTTGGCACTAGTACCTACTTCTAAAATCGGAAATAAATCTGTTAAGTAATCACGCAATACGTTACCAGAAACAGATATGGTATCTTCTCCTTTTATAATTCTTTCCAAAGTTGCTTGTGTAGCATCTTCAGGAGAAAGAATTTTAAGGTCTAAACCTGTTGTATCGTGATTAGGTAAATAGGTATTTACTTTCTTTATTAATTCAACATCGTGAGCGCGTTTATCGTCTAACCAGAAAATAGCAGGTAATTGTGATGCTCTTGCTCTTGTAACAGCAAGTTTTATCCAATCTTGAATAGGGGCATCTTTAACTTGGCACATTCTCCAAATATCACCTTCTTCAACATCGTGAGAAAGTAGTATAGTATTAGAATTTAAATCTAGGATATTTACTTTTCCTTTTTTACTTATTT
The DNA here is from genome assembly GCF_000186265.1 of Cellulophaga algicola DSM 14237. Taxonomy (NCBI): domain Bacteria; kingdom Pseudomonadati; phylum Bacteroidota; class Flavobacteriia; order Flavobacteriales; family Flavobacteriaceae; genus Paracellulophaga; species Paracellulophaga algicola. The sequence continues at coordinate 12,616 of NC_014934.1, read as the reverse complement.
CAAATGTTTTGTCATGAGATCCGTATTCTTCAGCTTTCTGAGCCATTAGACCAACATTAGGAACTGTACCCATAGTTGTAGGATCAAAAGCGCCATGTTTTTTACAGAAATCTATTGTTACTTGGTAAATACCAGCATAACTACTATCTGGAATAATTGCTTTGGTATCTTGGGCTTTCCCATTTTTATCCCACATTTTACCAGAATTTCTGATCATAGCAGGCATGGAAGCATCAACAATAACATCACTAGGTACGTGAAGGTTGGTAATTCCTTTGTCAGAATTTACCATGGCTAAATCTGGTCCGTTTGCTATTGTGCTTTCTATAGCAGAAAGAATTTCTTTATGCTTTTCTTCAGGAAGGCTATTTAATTTATTTAAAAGGCTTTCTAGTCCATTATTAGCACTTACTCCTAATTCTTTAAAAGTATCAGTATATTTAGAGAATACATCTGCGAAATAAGTTTCTACAACGTGTCCAAAGATTATAGGGTCAGACACCTTCATCATGGTCGCTTTTAAATGTACCGATAAAAGGACTCCTTTTTCTTTAGCGTCTTTAATTTCCTTTATTAAGAAGTTAATTAATGCAGTTTTACTTAATACAGTTGCATCAATAATTTCACCTTCAAGTAAGCCTAAATTTTCTTTTAATATAGTTTTAGTACCATCTACTGCTACAAATTCTATGTTTATTTTAGTAGCTGAAGGAATGGTTAATGATTTTTCATTGGTTTTAAAATCATTTTCTCCCATAGTAGCTACATGAGTTTTAGAATCTGAACTCCAAGGCCCCATAGAATGTGGGTTCTTTTTAGCGTAATTTTTCACAGCTCTTGGTGCTCTACGGTCAGAGTTTCCTTCTCTTAATACTGGGTTTACCGCACTACCTTTAATCTTATCGTAACGAGATTTTATTTGTTTCTCTTCATCAGATTTAGGTTCGTCAGGATAATTAGGTAATTCATATCCTTTTTCTTGTAATTCTGTTATGGCTTCTTTTAGTTGTGGAACCGAAGCGCTAATATTAGGAAGCTTAATAATATTTGCGTCTGGATTTTTTGCTAGTTCTCCTAATTCTGTTAAATCATCGGCAATACGTTGGTCTTCCTTAAGAAAATCAGGGAAGGTAGCAATGATTCTTCCCGCTAAAGAAATATCTTTTGTTTCAATATTTATTCCTGATGTTTTTGTAAATGCTTTAACTATAGGTAAAAAGGACTGAGTTGCCAAAGCTGGAGCTTCGTCTGTCTTAGTATAAATTATTTTTGGCATTATTGCAGTTTATTTGAATTAAGCGGTGCGAATATACAATATTTTGCTGTTTTACCTTGGATAGAATTAAGGATAATATGATGTTAAATGTACTAAAATGTTATTTTTTTTTGTTATCAAAACGATAAAAGCCATATCAGTGCTTTTAGCATATGATATGGCTTTTTTAGTATAGTTTACAAACCTTGTTGTCTTGTCTATTTACAAAACGGCAACCATTGATTGCATTTGCTTCACTATTTATACTATGAAAATAGTATTTTTATTTCAGTTTTCCAAATTTGAAAACTTTTTTGTGTCATTTAGGCATAAAAAAACCCGCTAAATGCGGGTTTCTATATTGTTTAGGTCTTAAATTAAGAACGTATTTCTTTAATTCTTGCTTTCTTACCAGTAAGTCCTCTGAAGTAAAAGATACGAGATCTTCTAACTTTACCTCTTTTATTAACTTCTACTTTTTGTAATGCTGGCATATTGATAGGGAAGATACGCTCAACACCTACTGTTCCAGAAATTTTTCTAATAGTAAAAGTTTCTGATGATCCAGAACCTCTTCTTTGTATTACGACACCTCTAAAAAACTGAGTACGTGTCTTTTCACCTTCCTTAATTTCATAATAAACGGTAATTGTATCACCTGCTGAGAAATTAGGGAATTCTTTTTTAGTAACAAATTCGTCTTGAACAAATTTTAATAATGCTTCCATCGTATTGATTTACTGTTTGTTATAAAGCAACATTCACGATTATCGTCAGAGGTTGGTTTATTGGATTGCAAAAGTAGTAAAATATTAATAATTGGCAATATTTCAATCTTATTTATTTGAAAAAATTTAAATTGATTTTCGAAAACTTTAGATTGACGTAATAGGTGACCAAATAACCTGTTTTATTTTATTAAATCAGGTCTAAGTTTTTCCGTACGCTCATAGGCTTTATCTTCTCGCCACTTTTCTATTTTAGGGAAGTTTCCGCTTAATAGAATTTCGGGGACTTTCATTCCTTTATATTCTGCAGGTCTAGTATATACAGGCGGAGCTAATAAGTCATCTTGAAAGGTGTCTGTTAAGGCTGAAGTTTCATTATTTAGCACTCCGGGTATTAAACGTATAATGGTATCGCAAAAAACAGCAGCTCCTAATTCTCCTCCAGATAAAACATAGTCTCCAATAGAGATTTCTTTTGTAATGTAGGCATCGCGTACTCTTTGGTCTACTCCTTTGTAATGACCGCAAAGAATGATAATATTTTCTAAGAGCGACATGCTGTTCGCTATTTTCTGATTTAGCGTCTTACCGTCAGGAGTCATGTAAATAACTTCATCGTAGTCTCTTTGTTCTTTTAATGCTGCAATACACTTATCTATAGGTTCAATCATCATGACCATACCCGCACCACCTCCAAATTGATAATCATCAATTTGATTGTAACTTAGATCCGTATAATCTCTAAGGTTATGCATATGTACTTCTACAATACCTTTTTCAATAGCTCTTTTTAATATACTAGCTTCAAAAGGACTTTTGAGTAATTCCGGTAGGACTGTTATAATATCAATACGCATGTTGCTCTAATTTAATAGATAAGAGTAATATTAAGTGTCAGAATTTAAGAAATTGAATAAAAATAAAAAGGCTATTTATTTAGCCTTTTTATTTTTATTTATCTCATCTTGATATTGTCTGCTAATTTTTTGTTCTCTTTCTAGCGCTCTACGTCTATGTTCTTCATATTCAACTTCAAGTTCAGATAAGTTAGTTTTAGCTTCTTGTGTTAAAATATTGCTATTTCTGAATTTGTAGATAAAAAACAATAGAAATAATAGAAGAGCAGCAATTAGTGTCCATAAGATAACATTGTAAGTCGACTTAGCTATTAAAATACCAAGAATAGACATGCTATCTTTTTCTTCTGTAACCGAAGAAAGATTGTTTGTTGTTTCGGTAAGCTTTCCGTTTAAAGAATTAATATCTTTTTCGTTATCTACTATAACTTTATTAAGCTCTGTAGTTCTCTTATTGATTAAGTTAAGAGTATCAATAACATTCTGCTTAAGCTTTTCTAAACTTGTAATCTTTACGACTTCATAATACACACCATCTGCTCTGTAATTCCCGGATTTTTTAGCCAAGTAATCAAACTGGCCATGTATTGAGCCAGTTTCTAACGAAGCGTCTTCTTCAGTGTCATCTTGTGACTCTTGTGCGAATTGGAAATTAACCGATAACAATGCTAAAGTTACAAGTAATAATCTAATGTTTTTCATCTAGTAAGTGTTCTTAATAATTATTTAATGATTTAGAGAAGCGCTAAATTACTTTAATAAAGTTAGAAAGGAAAAAAAATTAGTAATAAGTAAAGCGTCTAACTTTAGAAATATACTTTGCAAGCCTAATTACTTGGTGTGAATACCCATATTCATTGTCATACCAAATATAAAGAACAATGTTTTTTCCATCCTCAGAAACAATTGTTGCTTTACTATCATAGATTGACGGGGCAGAGGTGCCTACAATGTCAGATGAAACTAATTCATTGTTAAAAGAATATTTAATTTGTTCTACTAAATCGCCTTGAAGGGCATATTTTTTCATAAGAGTATTTATGGCCTCTTTTGACGTAGTAGTCGTTACTTCTAAATTTAAAATAGCCAAAGAGCCATTTGGTACAGGAACACGGATGGCATTTGAAGTTAATTTGCCTATTAAACTAGGTAATGCTTTAGTGACAGCTTTGCCTGCTCCAGTTTCAGTAATAACCATATTTAGGGTTGCAGCTCTACCACGACGGTATTTGTTGTGCATGTTATCTACTAAATTTTGATCGTTAGTGAACGCGTGAATTGTTTCAATATGACCTTTTACAACGCCTAAAGAATCTTCAATAACTTTTAGAATTGGCGTAATAGCATTTGTTGTGCAAGATGCGGCAGAACATATTTTATTTGTTTTTGGATCAAAGTCTTTATGGTTAACGCCATGTACGATATTCGGAATTCCTTGTCCTGGTGCTGTTAATAATACTTTTGCAGCTCCTTTTGCTTTTAGGTGTCTTGATAATGCTGCTTTGTCTCTAAATGCTCCTGTATTATCTATGATTAGCGCATTTATAATACCATAAGCAGTGTAATCAATGTCTTCTGGCTTATCTGCGTTAATTATATGTACGGTAGTACCATTTATAATCAATGCATTATTTTCTGTATCAATAGCTACAGTACCATTAAATTCGCCATGAATAGAATCTATACGAAGTAAACTAGCTCTTTTTTCTAAAACGTCTTTATTAATTGCCCCTCTTATGACAATAGCTCTTAAACGCATTTGATTGCCTTTTCCTGTTTTTGCCATTAACTCTCTAGCGACAAGACGTCCAATTCTACCAAAACCGTATAGAACTACATCTTTGGGTTTTATTATTTCTGCAATTTCTGCATCTTTTAATCTGTTGAAAACAAATGCTTTTACGTGTTCTTCATTTTCATTATCAGCATGATATTCATAGGTGAGTTTACCAATATCTAATTTAGAAGGAGGCAATTTCATATCATTAATAGCCCTTAATATTTCAACAGAATCAAATATAGAGATTGGTTTTTGAACAAATTCACAAGCATATTGATGAAGGTTAATAATGTCACTTACATTTTTATCAATTACTTGATTTTTAAATAAAACTACTTCAATAGATTTATCATACCATAAGTCGCTTACAATTTTTATAAACTCTGTTGTGGCTTTTCGTCTATCTGCTTGAAAAGCAAGTTCTTTTTCGTAAGATTTAATTTTATCCATTAAACTGTTTTTAAGTTGAGTTGTTAAATTTTTTTGCAAAAATAGAGATTTCAAACGTTTTCGTAACAATTTGTTGGAATAAAAAATGCTCCACTAGGGAGCATTTTTTTAGTATGTATTTAATCTTATTGAAGAATAATGCGTTCTTTTTCTCCTTTTTTATTCAACATTGTAATGCTTGTACTGTGATATTTAGTGATTTTTCCAAACAATACTTTGGCATCATTTATATCATTTATTTCGTTATCACCTACTGCAAGTAAAACTTTACCATCTAAACCATAGCCTTCGTAACGTTCAGATACCCCTACTATTTTTACTCCTTTTTTAGTTCTAAAGTCCTTGCGGTCTTTGTCATTTAAGTTTTTAACCTCTAAATCCATTATGGGTAAAATTATAGTTTGGCGTTCTTTTAGTACGACTGGAATAGTTAATAATTCTCCTTCTCGCTCTATAGTTACTTGAACTTCATCACCAGGTCTTTTTGTTGCAAGATATCCATTAAGTTGTGGGAAATTTTTAATTTTCACCTCGTCTATTTTTTTAATAATATCTCCTCGTTCTAAGTTTGCGTCTGCGGCACCAGAATCTTCTTCTACACCATCGATAAAGATTCCTGTTAATTCATTTAGGCCTTTTTCTATGGCATAAGGGGTGTTCAATGAGGGGGTTTTAATCCCTAAAATACCTTTTTGAACGTTTCCATATTCTAGGATGTCATCAATAACTTTTTTAGCAATATTACTTGGCACAGCAAAGGAATACCCTACATAGGACCCTGTTTGGGAGCTAATTGCGGTGTTAATTCCAATTAAATCTCCATTGGTATTCACTAAGGCGCCTCCGCTATTTCCAGGGTTAACAGCAGCATCTGTTTGAATAAAAGATTGATTACTACCTCCTAATGATCTTGCTTTTGCACTTACGATTCCTGCAGTTACAGTAGATGTTAAATTAAATGGGTTCCCAACTGCTAATACCCATTCTCCAATTTTTGCATTATCAGAGTCACCAAACGCTAAATAAGGCAACATGTGATTTGTGTCTACTTTAATTAAGGCTATATCTGAATTAGGATCGGTTCCTATTAACTCTGCTTGGTAGGTTGTATTGTCATTTAAGGTAATTTGTAGTTGTGATGCACCATCAATAACATGGTTGTTGGTAACAATATAACCATCTGGCGAAATAATAACTCCAGAACCTGCTCCTTTAACTTGCGGTCTTGAGTCTGTTTCATATCCATATAAAAATTCCATAATGTTTTTCGGACCGTTGTTAATCGCTACATTTTTTACGTGTACTACAGCGTTAACTGTTCTTTCGGCTGCAGAAGTGAAATCTACTTCATTAATGCCAGCACCTTTCGCACTTGTGGGTGTGTAGCTTGCGGTCGTGTATGGTGTTGTTTCTGAATCGCCAAAAATATAAGTATTTTGTTCAAAAAATAGTTTGTAAGCTCCTAATGTAATTACTCCCGCAAACACGGAAACCAGTAATAAATTCGCAATATTCTTCATAATCAATTTACATTTTAACTTTAATACCACAAAATTAACAGTTTTGTCTACATCATTTTTCTGTTTAACGTTGTTTTAACTGCTAAAATTCCCTTAATAAAATGTTACCTTTGTCTATTAAATGCAAAAGATGAAGCTTACATTTTATAAATTTCAAGGTACGGGAAATGATTTTGTTATGGTTGATAACCGACAAAATTTATTTGATAAAAAAGATACCAAATTAATTGCATTCTTATGTGATAGAAGATTTGGTGTAGGTGCAGACGGTTTAATCTTATTAGAAAACGAGGACGGTTTAGATTTTAAGATGGTGTATTTCAATTCTGATGGGAATGAAAGTACCATGTGTGGAAATGGAGGAAGGTGTTTGGTGTCTTTTGCTAATTACTTAGGTATTATTGAAAATTCAGCGTCCTTTAACGCTATTGATGGTTTGCATAAAGCCTCAATTAAAGAGGGATTGGTGAGTTTGCAAATGAAAAATGTTTCGGAGATTAAAGAGAAACCTAATGCCGTTTTTTTAGATACAGGTTCTCCACATCATGTTCAGCTAGTGGCTAATTTAAAAGATTTTAATGTCAAAAAAGAAGGCGCCAGATTACGTTATGGGGTTTATGGTGAAAAAGGAAGTAATATTAATTTCGTTGAACAAATAGATGCCGTAAATTTTTCAGTGAGAACTTACGAAAGAGGAGTAGAGGACGAAACTTTATCTTGTGGTACAGGTGTTACTGCTGCAGCAATTGCTATGCATAAAACAGCGAAAACAGCTGGTAATGAAATTTATATTAAAGCTTTGGGAGGAGATTTGACCATAAGGTTTGATGTGGAAGATGGCGTATATTCTAATGTTTTTCTAACAGGCCCCGCAAAATTTGTATTCAAAGGAGAAATAGATGTATAGTCTAAAAGGACAAAAAGTATATTTAAGAGCGCTAGAGCCTTCAGATTTAGATTTTTTATATCAAATAGAAAACGCTACAGCTGTTTGGGAAATTAGTGGTACCACTACGCCATATTCTAAGCAAGTTTTAGAAATGTATCTTGAAAATGTACATCGGGATATTTATGAAGTAAAGCAATTGCGGTTGTGCATTTGTTTACTTGATAATACAGTTGTTGGGTTGATTGATTTGTTTGATTTTGATCCTAAGAATAGGAAGGCAGGGGTAGGAGTTATTATAGCTTCTGAAAAACATAGAAACAATGGCTTTGCAGCTGAAGCATTAGAGTTGTTATGTGGGTATTCTAGAGTAACACTAGAAATGCATCAAATTTATTGTAATATTCTGGAAGATAATCATGCAAGTATACATTTATTTGAAAGCTTAGGCTTTGAAAAAATTGGTATTAAAAAAGATTGGATATCATCCAAAGGAAAATTTAAAAACGAAATTCTTTATCAAAAAATATTTAATTAATGTATTTGAAAAAAATAGTTCTAGCAGTTTTAGTAATAGGTCTAATAATCGGTGGTCTTTTTGCATATAAGGTATATGCTGCTTTTTTTACACCCAATACAGCATTCAACAACGAAGAAGCTTTTGTGTATATTCCTTCAGACGCTAATTTTGCAAGTGTAGAGGAGTTGGTATCGCCTTTATTGAAAGATTTTGGTTCTTTTGAATCTGCAGCTCAGAAAAAAGGATATGCTTCTAGCGTAAGAGCTGGTAAGTACGCCTTAAAGAAAGGTATGAATAATCATGAGATTATTAATACTTTAAGAAGTAAGAATTTACCTGTAAAATTATCCTTTAATAATCAGGAAAATTTACAAGATTTGGCGGGTAGAGTCGCTACTCAAATAGAAGCAGACAGTTTATCTTTGTTAAATGCCTTTAACGATCTTAATTTTTTAAAGGAAAAAGGATTTAATGAGCAGACTAAATTGGCTATGTATATTCCTAATAGCTATGAATTTTTCTGGAATACTTCTGCAGAAAAATTTAGAGATAAAATGTTTACGGAATATAAAAGATTCTGGAATGATACTAGAATAGCAAAAGCAGAAGCACTGAAGTTAACGCCTATTCAGGTATCTACTTTGGCGTCTGTAGTGCATAAGGAGACGGCAAAAGTAGATGAAAGACCTAGAGTGGCAGGTGTTTATTTAAATAGATTACGTGACGGAATTCTTTTACAAGCAGATCCAACAGTTATTTATGCTTTGAAATTACACTCTGGAGATTTTGATCAAATAATTAAAAGAGTGTTGTATCGTGATTTAGAATTAGATTCACCTTATAATACGTATAAATACGCTGGTTTACCTCCTGGACCAATTGCAATGCCAGATATTACAGCGATTGATGCAGTTCTAAATCCGGAAAAACATGATTACTTTTATTTTGTAGCTAATGTTGAAAATTTTGGATATCATAAGTTTGCAAAAACACTTGCGCAACACAACCAGAATAAAGAGCAGTACGTCCGATGGATAAATAGTCAAAACATTAACAGATAGGTTAAACGTCTGATTTTAACACCACTTTATCTAATTGAGTCAATTTTTATGATTTTGACAACAATAATATCTTTTGTATAGCGGTACATTTGCCCCGCGAATTTAAGCAAGCTACTTTTTTGTTGCCGTAAGTCTTAAGAAAACAAATATATGAGAAAGTGGATCAGCATTAGTTGTCCCCTTGCCATTACCTTTATTTTAATTAGTTTCGGATTCAAAAATAAACCAGTATTGGTTCCGGACAGCCTTAAAGTAAATAAACCTACGTTAGTTTCGTTTCCCCAAAATGAAACTTTTGATGCAAAATTTTTATTAACACCCCCGTATGTAGGTAGCTCCTATATCGGTTTTAAAGAAGCTTTAGCTTTTAAAGAATCAAGAGGTAGATACGGAATTATTAATTCTTTAGGATATTTAGGTAAATATCAGTTTGGTGCAAGTACTCTTGAATTGGTTGGTATTTATAATGTAGACCGGTTTTTATCAAATCCAGAGCTTCAAGAAGAAGCATTTATGACTAATATAGCTCGTAATAAATGGATTTTGAGGAAAGATATTGAGCGATTTTCGGGAATTAAAATCGGAAATTCTAATGTAACTGAGTCTGGTATTATTGCAGCAGCTCATTTAGCAGGACCAGGTAATGTAAAGAAGTATTTACGTTCGTATGGTGCGTATGATGTTTTTGATGATTATGGAACGAATATAGGTCGTTACATGAAATTGTTCTCAGGCTATGATATTTCAAATATCAAACCAAAGAGAAATGCTAGAATATTAAAGTAAAAAAGATATATAAAAAAGCCCTTGTAGATTTTACAAGGGCTTTTTTTATGCTTGAATAATAAATATTGTTGGCCTCTTGTGTAAATCAATTTTTTCTGTGGTCCAATCCTTTGCTGTTTTTGTGGCAATTAGCTCTGTAGGGAGTGTTATGTCACAGGCTACACAAATTTTTGTAAATGGATGTACTGTTTTAATTAACTCTGCAAGAAGCTTATCATTTCTATAAGGTGTTTCAATAAATATTTGAGACTGATCTGCATCCTTCGATAGTTTCTCTAATCGTTTAATAGCACTTTTACGCTCGCTATTGTCAATTGGAAGGTATCCATTAAAAGCAAAATTTTGACCGTTAAAGCCGCTAGCCATTAAAGCTAAAAGAATTGACGATGGACCAACAAGAGGAACTACACGAATGTTTTTTTCATGAGCAATGCGTACAACATCTGCTCCTGGATCTGCAATACCTGGGCAGCCAGCTTCAGATATTACACCTACATCTTTACCTTCTAAACAGGGCTGTAAGAAAGTGGGTATCATTTCAGGCTCTGTAAATTTATTGAGAGACTCTAAAACTAAATCTCCTTGTGATTTTTTAGAGCTAATTTTTTTTATAAACCTCCGAGCCGTTTTTTCATTTTCTACAATGTAGTAATTGATGTTTTCAATAGCTTGTTTCACGGATAGGGGTAATACTTCTAAAGGTTCATTCTCACCTAATGTAGTTGGAATTAAGTATAATTTACCAAATTTTGTATTTTCCATAGGAAGCTGTTTATTTAGAATTCAATTTTTCAGCAATTCTAGTGCAAGCACTATCAATTAACTGAAAAACATGTTCGAAGCCGTTATCATCCCAATAAGGATCCGGAACTTCATCGTTGTCAAGATTTAATTCACTTAAAAGTAATTTTACTTTTAATTTCTCTTCTTGATTGGTAGCTAGAGCAATGATGTTTTGATAGTTTTTTGCATCCATCACATAGATGTACTCAAATTTAGAAAAATCTTCTTTCTTAAATTGTCTGCACTTTTGATTAGAAATAGCTATGCCGTGTTTTTTTGCAACAGCAATAGAACGAATATCTGGTGGGTTACCAATATGATAACCTCCTGTGCCAGCAGAATCTACATAGAAAGAAGCTGCGTTTAGCTTGTCTTGTAAGATGCCTTCGGCCAATGGCGACCTACAGATGTTTCCGAGGCATACCATTAGAATATTCGTTTTCATAAATGGTGATTAAGAAAATTTCTTAGTAAGATCGTCTATATATTTGCGAAATTGCTTATCAGTTTCAGCAAGATTATCTACAGTTTTACAGGCATGTAAAACCGTTGCATGATCTCTTTTTCCTATTTGTGAACCAATACTAGCTAATGATGCTTTGGTAAATTTCTTGGCAAAGAACATCGCTAATTGTCTTGCTTGTACAATATGACGCTTTCTTGTTTTAGATTGTAAGGTTGCTACATCCATTTCAAAATAATCAGAGACTACTTTTTGAATGTAATCAATAGAAACTTCCCGCTTTGTATTCTTAACAAATTTTTCAACAACTTGTTGGGCAAGATCTAAAGTAACTTCTTTCTTGTTAAAAGAAGACTGTGCGATTAATGAAATAATAGCACCTTCTAATTCGCGAATATTTGTTTTGATATGTTTTGCAACATAATCAATAATATCGTCAGGCATTTCAACGCCATCACGGTATAATTTATTTTTTAAGATAGAAATTCTAGTCTCGTAATCTGGATTTTGCAATTCAGCAGATAATCCCCATTTAAATCTAGATAACAAACGTTGTTCAATATCTTGCATGTCTACAGGAGCCTTATCAGATGTTAAGATGACCTGTTTTCCGTTTTGATGTAAATGATTGAATATATGGAAGAAAACATCTTGTGTTCCTGATTTTCCAGATAAGAATTGTACATCATCAATGATTAATACATCTATCAATTGATAAAAGTGTATGAAATCGTTTCTAGTATTTTTCTTTACAGACTCAATATACTGTTGTGTAAATTTTTCAGCAGAAATATATAGAACAGTACGTTCAGGGTATTTGTCTTTAATTTCAACACCTATCGCATGGGCTAAATGTGTTTTTCCTAAACCAACACCACCAAAGATTAATAGCGGATTAAAAGAAGTTCCTCCTGGCTTATTTGCCACAGCCATACCCGCAGAACGGGCTAGACGATTTGAGTCTCCTTCTAGAAAGTTTTCAAAATTATAATTTGGGTTAAGTTGTGATTCTATCTTGATATTTCTAATCCCAGGAATTATAAAAGGATTTTTTAATTGTGGGTTTTTAGATTTGATAGCAACGTCTAATTCTTGTGCAGGAACGGTACTTCTATTTGAGCTTGGAATTTTCTCGGTAAAAGGTTCTCTGTTGCCGTAGGTGTTTTCCATTTTTATAATGTAAACTAATTTTGCGCTTTCACCAAGTTCTTTGGTTAGAGATACTTTTAAAAGTTTAACATAATGCTCCTCGAGCCATTCGTAGAAAAATTTACTTGGTACTTGAATGCTTAGTGCCTTATCTGTTAATTTGACAGGCTTTATGGGCTCAAACCATGTTTTGAATGCCTGCGGTTGAATGTTGTCCTTGATAAAGTCCAAACAATTGTTCCATACGGAAATAGCAGTAACACTCATTTTTTAAATTATTCTTAAATATTGGTTAGTAATAAAATAGATTTTCTAAATTGATAATTAGCGAAAATACCCTTCGCTTTATCAGACGACAAATATGTGAACAAAAAAACT